>CAZNRP010000031.1:0-29006 GCA_964575555.1 uncultured Thiohalophilus sp.
GAGTTTAGGGGGAGTATAGCTAAGTTAAATTAAAATGCTAGTAATGTTTATTAAAATAGCCTTGTTACTTGTTGTTATGTATGAATTTTGATGATTGAACTGTGTATGCTTCAGTTTTTTGTACATGATCGATATAAAATTTATAACTAATGATAAAAAAATAGAGAAGAAAGTGATTTTATAATGATAAATGTTCCTGGTTAGCTGTTTTTTTCATGTATGTAGCAAATTTAACTATGCCTTAGCGGACATATAAGAAGATTATTTAGTTTTTTTAATGTTATGCATGATTATTTTTATAGAATTGTGATTTTTGTCGGAATATTTATCAGTATTGCGCTTATAAATTCTTAAATTGAACATTTTGTTTATAAAAGTAGAGTTTGCACTGCTTATATTTATCCAACATAGAATTTTTTTTGTAAATCGCAGTCGGTTAATCATTATTCCTGGTGTTTATGGGCGTAAATATAAATTAAGCAGGTTCGACTTCAGTCGTAATAGTACGGCTGAAGTCGAACCTACAATAATGGGTACTCCGTATGAGAGCGATAGGTAGATCTATTTGTATTTTTTATAAACCGGGATGGTTAATTGCCAATATCAGTAATGGAGCTATAAATTTTTACTGTAAAGAGGTTTTTATCTATGTCATACATTATGTGCATGACGGGATAGATGCTTATTAAAACATTTGTAGCTGTTTATCTGTGGCTATGCCGTCCAGTGGTACATCCCATATACGGGTATCCAGTTGCTCAACTTGTTGAAAGTTGAAAGCAGTACCGATAAGTTGAGGTTTACGCCATTGTCGCCGGTTATGTAGGTAGGCGAGGGTGCGATCATAAAATCCACCGCCCATACCTAGACGATTTCCATGATTATCAAAGGCAACCAGGGGCATTAGTATCAGATCAAGTGATTTAACCTTGCGTTGGCGGGCACTATGTTGATGTTCAGGTTCATTGATGCCAAAACGATTACGATAGAGTGATGTGTTCGGTGTATAGGGTAAAAACCAGAGGCTACGACTGTGGCCAAGACCTAAAACGGGAAGGTAACAGTATTTGTTTTGTTTACAGGCCAGTTTGAGTAGGGGCAGAAGATCAATTTCGCCATCACTCGCCAGATAAAAGGCAATATGCTGACTTTTCTGGAAAATACGTGAAGCTGCGATGATGCGGGATAGTTTTATTGCACGACTCTGCCGCTCCGCATCTGAAAGCAGGCTGCGCTGCTTTCGCATCTGCGTTCTTAATTTGCTACGGGAGTCTGTGTAGGCGTTCATGCAAATGAGGGAGGGTGACTACCACCGGTACCGTCGTGATTTTCGTCTCGAACCTAAAGTTCAAGTGGGAGCGCTTTCGATACATCAGGCTTTCCGTCGAGCGGACATGCACACAATATCGAAAAATTGCCCCCAGGGGTTTTATTTACGGCTCAAGAATACCCAAATCAGCAAACGAATATAGCAGTAGCCACCCAAATCGTTAAATCGTTCGAAAGTAGCAAAATTTTAGTAAAAAGATGACTAAAATTCCAGTTGCTGGCTTTCAAATAGCGTATCTTCAATTTTTTCCTGAAGATTTTTCAGACGCTGACTGACGCTGTTGTTAATTATCTCTTTATTGCTGTCCTGCGTCAGTAGCTCATGAGAGATATTGAGTGCGGCAATTACAGCAATGCGGTCAGAGCCGATAATTTTGCCCTTTTCGCGTACCTCGCGCATTTTCTTGTCAAGGTAGTCTGCCGATCGCATCAGATCATGCTGTTCATCATCGGTACAGGAAACCATGTATTCTTTATCGAGAATATGGATGGTTACTGCCCTGGAAGCGGTATTAGTGTTCATTTTCCATAGCCTTTAGACGATTAATCATGGATTCAACCCGGGTACGGGCAGTTTCGGTCTTTTCCAGCAACTGATTACGCTCAGTTAACAGGTGTGTCTGGCTCTCACGTAGTGTTTTGTTCTCTGAACGTAATCTATCAACGGCTTTGATGAGATCATCAACGCGTGTTTCCAATTTTTTCAGATCTATTTCTTCCATCGGTGCCTATTATCCGCTTTTGTATATAAAAATCATAACTTCTATCCAATATAGAGCGGCAGACAGGCAGGGTCAACGGTACAATACACAAATCTGCAAATACTGACGGGAATAGAAATGGATTATGAACAAATAAATGAAGCACTTAAGCGTGTACACGCGGAGTTAGACAGTGCTGAATGCCATGGTGTGCTGTCCGGACTTCTGGCGGTGGGCGATGAAAATGCACATAGCCAGTGGCTGGCGCACTGTGCTCCTACCGTGGAGCCGGGGGATTTATTAGCCGAGGAAGCGGTCGATATGTTGCAATCACTCTATGATCAGGTGCTGGAAGATATAAAAAACCCGGATTTTGTCTATCAACTCTTGCTCCCCGATGATGAAACGGTGCTGGCTGAACGGCTCGAAGCTTTTGCAATCTGGTGTCAGGGCTTTCTCATGGGCATGTCGCTGGGCGGCATTGTTGATACCGCAAAATTACCCGGTGAATTACCGGGGTTTATTAATGATTTGCTGGAATTCACCCATGTCGGCGATTTTGATGTGGATGAGGTCTATGATGAGCAGGCCTGCCTGGAGTTGGTTGAATATGTTCGCATGGGTGTGCTCCTCTTTCATGAGGAAATTTGTGATCTCAAAGAAGCGGCCAAACCGGATATGCTGCATTAGGTTTTGTTGTGGGTTTCATTGAAATTGAACCTTGTATGACTGGGCTATGAGTTATTGTTTAGGATCGAGCAATACAATGTAGGTTGGGCTGAATGATTTTTATGAAGCCCAACAGCCCAACCTACGCAGCCGTACAATCCAATGGAAAAAACAACAAATCAATAATTTTCTTGAAGCATCAACAGAGTGAGTATAATAATAACCCATGAGCATTCAGGAATTTAAACGCCGTCGTCACCAGTTAATGGACATGATGGATGAGCATTCGGTGGCAATCCTACCGACCGCCCCGGTGTACATCCGCAATCGTGATGCCGAGTTTCCCTATCGCCCCGACAGTGATTTTTTTTATCTAACCGGCTTTCCCGAGCCGGAAGCGGTAGTGGTGCTGATTCCGGGACGGGAACATGGCGAGTATATTTTATTCTGCCGAGAAAATGATCCCAAAATGGAAACCTGGAATGGCCCACGAGCGGGTCAGGAAGGTGCGATTGCTAACTATCATGCCGATGATTGTTTTCCTATCGGTGATATTGATGACATTTTGCCGGGCTTGCTGGAAAACAAGGCGCGGGTATTTTACACCATGGGCGCGCATCCGGATTTTGATCGGCGTTTGATTGGCTGGGTGAACCATTTACGCAAACAGAGTCGTGCGGGTATTCATACTCCAGGAGAATTTGTTGCTCTGGATCATCTGGTGCATGATATGCGCCTCTATAAAAGTAGTTTTGAAATTAAAGCCATGCGCCTTGCCGCAAAAATTTCAGCCGAGGCTCATACTCGTGCCATGCAACATTGCAAACCCGGGATGATGGAATATCAGCTGGAAGCCGAGCTTTTGCATACCTTTATGTATCACGGCGCACGTTCGCCGGCTTATGCCAGTATTGTTGGCAGCGGTGCCAACGGTTGCATTTTGCACTACGTGGAAAATACCGCGAAAATGAAGGACGGTGATCTGGTATTGATCGATGCTGGTGCAGAAATAGCATGTTATGCGGCTGACATCTCCCGTACCTTTCCGGTGAATGGTCGCTTTAGTCCCGCACAAAAAGCACTTTATGAACTAGTACTGGCCACGCAACTGGCTGCGATTGAACAGGTGCAACCGGGCAACCACTGGAATGATCCTCATGAAGCGGCTGTGAAAGTGTTAACCCAGGGGCTGAAAGATCTGGGATTGTTAAAAGGCACGTTGAAAACGTTATTAAAGAACCAGGCCTATCGTCAGTTTTATATGCATCGCACCGGCCACTGGTTAGGGCTGGACGTGCATGATGTAGGTGACTATAAAATTGATACCGAATGGCGCGTGCTCGAAGCGGGCATGACCCTGACCGTTGAACCCGGTCTGTATATTCCAGCCGGTATTAAAGGTGTGGCAAAAAAATGGTGGAATATCGGTATTCGCATTGAGGATGATGTGCTGGTTACCCATGATGGACATGAGATTTTGTCTGAAGGCGTGGTGAAGCATGTGGATGACATTGAAGCCTTGATGGCAGGTAAAAAGGTTGTGCAAGGCAAAGTAGATAGTCGTCGCGGAAAACCAAAAGCGCTAGTTAAAGCAAAGCCGAAAGTGAAAGCTAGACCTAAAACTAAAACAGTCGCACGTAAACGTAAGGCCACGAAATGAGCGTAGCAGAATATGACATTTTAATTGTAGGAGGTGGCATGGTCGGTGCCAGCCTGGCCGCAGCACTCAGTCAGGTAGCCGATACTTCTTTGCGTATTGCCGTGATTGAATCCAGCCCGTTTGATTCTAGCGCACAGCCCAGTTTTGACGCACGCACAGTCGCACTTTCCGATAGCTCAAAAGTTATTTTTCAAACCCTTGGACTCTGGGATGAGATGTTAGCCTTAGGCGTGATGCCGATTAAGCGCATTCATGTTTCCGATCGCGGTCATTTGGGATCGACGCATATGGATGCTGGGCAGCAGGGCGTGGCGGCACTGGGCTATGTAGTTGAAACCAGGGTGATAGGTAAGGTGCTGACCCACTATATAAATAAGAGTAAAAATATAGATTTAATTTGTCCGGCCACAGTTGAGCAGTTTGAATCGACGGCAGAATGTGCCACGGTGAGCATTCGCAGGGAAGGGCAGCTTGAGAGTTTGCAGGCAAAGCTGGTGGTGGCGGCTGATGGCGGCGAGTCACAGTTACGCGAGTTAGCCGGGATCAAAACCCTGAATATGACTTATGGGCAAATGGCTTTGATCGCCAATGTGCGTTGTGATCGACCACACCAGCATATTGCCTACGAACGTTTTACCGGTAGCGGACCAATGGCCTTGTTGCCTACCTGTGATCCAGACGGTAGTGACCAGTCGTATGCTTTAGTTTGGACTGAAAAGCCTGAGCAGGCTGAAAAAATTGCCGCGTTGGATGAGCAGGCTTTTCTTCTGCATTTGCAGCAAGGCTTTGGTGGTCGTGCAGGTAAGTTTGTCAAAGCTGGATCGCGTAGTGTGTATCCGTTAAAATTTCAGCAGGCTCGTGAATTGGTGCGTCCGCGTCTGGCTATTATCGGGAATGCTGCGCATTCGTTGCATCCGGTTTCCGGACAGGGTTTCAATCTGGGTCTACGTGATGCTGCCGTTTTAGCACAGGTGATTGTGGATGCTCAACGTAAGGGGGAGGATCCTGGCAAGTTGGATAAGCTACAGGACTATGCACGTTGGCGACGGCGCGATCAGTGGCAGACTGCCCTTTCTACCGATAGTCTGGTGAGAATATTTTCCAATCGTTTCCCTCCACTGGTACTGGCGCGCAATATCGGTTTATTGGCGCTGGATATTCTGCCGCCGCTGAAAAAACGACTTGCCCGTCATGCCATGGGCTATATCGGCAAGCAACCGCGTTTGAGCCGGGGATTGCCACTATGAATTCAGAAACAGAAAAAACTGTTGATATTATTATTGCCGGTGCCGGAATGGTCGGAGCAACCCTGGCCTGTGCCCTGGCAAAATCAGGGGCGAAATCCGGTTTGCGTATTGCCCTGCTGGATGCCCATTGTCCTGAACTTGAATGGTCGGATGAAGGCTATGATATTCGTGTAAGTGCAATCACGCGAGCCTCGCAGGAATTATTACAGGCGATCGAAGTCTGGCCTTATATCGAAGCCCAACGCCTTAGTCCTTATCGCGAAATGCAAGTTTGGGATGATAGCGGTGACGGCCATGTGCATTTTGATAGTGCTGATTTAGGTGAGCCGGATTTGGGTCATATCATTGAGAACCGGGTCATTGTTAAAGCCTTACACCAACGCCTGGCCGAGCTGGATAATGTGAGCCTGCTTTGCCCAGTTGAAATGAAAAAGCTGGAGCTGGGAGAAGAACAGGTCAGCGTGAGTTTTGCTGATGGGTCATCAATACAGAGTAAATTGATCATTGCCGCTGATGGTGGTCGTTCCTGGATTCGAAAGCAGGCCGGGATCGGTATTCATGGTTGGGAGTATGATCAAAGTGCCCTGGTCACCTGGGTGAAAACAGAACGTGATCATCAGCAAACCGCCTGGCAGCGTTTCAAGCCGGATGGGCCATTGGCCTTTCTGCCTTTAACCGAAGGTGTTAGTTCTATCGTCTGGTCTACCTCGCATGACCATGCAAAGGCCTTGCTGGCCCTGGATGAAACCGCTTTTGCAGAAGAGTTGGCGGATACTTTTGAACGGCGTTTGGGAGCGATTAAAAAAGTCGGGCCACGCGCTGTCTTCCCTTTGCGTTATTTTGAAACGTTGCATTATATTCAATCACGGCTTGCACTGGTGGGCGATGCGGCCCACATGATGCACCCGCTGGCCGGGCAGGGTGTGAATCTGGGTATGGCGGATGTAGCTGCGCTAGCTGAAGTATTACTGGACGCATATGCTCGACACCGGGATATTGGCGCATATAAGGTATTACGTCGTTATGAACGCTGGCGGCGTGCGGATAATCGTGTGATGTTGTTCAGCATGGACAGTTTCAAATTATTGTTCAGCAGTCAGTCACAGGTGATCCGTTGGCTGCGGAATACCGGCTTGAATGTTACCAATCGGGTCACGCCATTGAAGCATGCCTTTATGCAGAGAGCATTAAATAAGCATGGCTAGTCTCTGATGACTTACGCAGGTGAATAAATATAAAAAACCGGTGCTGTCTGCGGAATATTAGTTATTGTAGGTGCGGCCTGGTTGCAAATAGCGGAATGCGTAATCAGACGGGTAAAAAACTCTGTCGGGCATTATTTTTTCCTGTATAAAGATTAGCTATGGATTTTCTCAACACTACTGCGGTTCTGATTTCACTGGCGGCTCTGTTTAGCTATCTCAACTATCGCTATCTGAAAATTCCCACCACCATCGGTATCATGCTTATTGCCCTGAGTATTTCCCTTGGTCTGCTTATCGCAGATTTTCTGAAGCTGACAAACCTGAGTAATTATGCGGAGCAGATGTTACGCAGCATAGATTTTCATGAGGCTCTGATGCAGGGCATGCTCAGTTTTTTATTATTTGCCGGGGCCCTGCATGTCAGCTTGAATGATTTGTTCAAACAGAAATGGGTGATTTTATTTCTGGCTACCGTGGGTATTCTGGTTTCAACTTTTCTGGTCGGTGCCATGACCTGGGTGGTGTTGAATGGATTGGGACTGAATATTTCATTTATATACTGTCTGGTATTCGGAGCTTTGATTTCCCCCACTGATCCCGTGGCTGTCATTGGCATACTTAAAACAGCCGGGGTCAGTCATAGTCTGGAAACTAAAATTGCGGGTGAGTCCTTATTTAACGATGGAGTGGGAGTGGTCATTTTTCTGGTCTTGCTGGGGATCGCGACAGGCCGGCATGAAGCGGATATACAGTCGATCAGTCTGTCCTTATTGCAGGAGGCGGGGGGTGGCATGTTGTTTGGTGCGGTTGCGGGCTATCTGGTTTTTAGTATGTTGCGACAGATTGATAATTATCAGGTGGAAGTGCTGCTGACATTAGCTCTGGTCATGGGCGGTTATGCACTGGCGAATGCTCTGCATATTTCCGGGCCACTGGCGATGGTGGTGGCCGGACTTATTATTGGCAATCATGGCCGCAGTCTGGCAATGACTGCCAAAACTCGCAAGCATCTGGATATGTTCTGGGAGCTGGTGGATGAAGTGCTCAATGCCGTGTTGTTTGTGCTCATGGGTATGGAAATTTTGGTCTTGAGTTTCAAAGGTGAGTATCTATTGGCGGCCCTGGTGATCATTCCACTGGTACTGGCTGCACGTTATATCAGCGTGGGTATTCCGGTAACCCTGCTACGCCGCTACCGCAGTTTCAGCCCACAGGTGGTTGAAATTATGACCTGGGCAGGGCTGCGTGGTGGTATCTCGGTAGCATTAGCACTGTCCCTGCCTTTAGGCATGGAACGTGATGTGATTCTGGCTATCACCTATGCAGTGGTGGTTTTTTCCATTCTGGTGCAGGGCTTGACGATTGGTGCATTGGTGAATGAGGATGATAGTGGCCGACGTGGATAAGCTGTAGGAGATGGCCTGAATCTGCGTATTTATGCGATAATGAGAATTATTATCAAACTGAGCAAAGGTTTCAACTCGCGGTTCACTGACCTACATTATATAAAATAGACGCAAATATTTATGCAGAGATTAATCTCAGTGTCCATTTGCGCATATTTGCAGATCTGGAATGCATGCGGTGGATTGTTCAATCTAACTATATATTAGGGTGTCGAACATGATTTCTCTTTCCCGATTTTTAATCAGTCTGTTTAGCCTGCTGTTGTGTGTGCAGGCTTCGCTGGCAGCTGAATCACTGGTGATCTTTTCCGGTCGTAGTGACAAATTCGTCAAGCCTGTGGTCAAAGCCTTCACAGCTGAAACCGGCATTAAAGCGGTATTGCACTCAGGCAGCTCAACCTCGCTACTGAATAAACTCAAGCTCGAAGGTGCGCGTACTCAGGCTGATGTTTACATCAGCAATGATGCCGGTAATTTACAAAAGGGCAGTGAATTTAAATTATTTAAATCCCTGCCGGATAGCATTGCCAGTATTGTCCCGGCTAATTATCGTGCCCCTGATAACACCTGGCTGGGAGTATCGGCAAGAGCGCGAGTGCTGGTAGTCAGCACGAAAAAACATGATGCAGATTTTGTTAAATCAGTCTTTGATCTGGCCGATCCACGTCTGCAGGGAAAGTTAGGCATTACTCATAGCGGCAATGAAAGTTACATCGCCGGAGTGACTGTTTACATGCAAAGTGGCGGTGAAGAGAAAACCCGCAATTGGTTGAAGGGCATGAAGCGTAATGTGGAAGGCAGTGTTTTTAACAAACACAGTAAAATAGTTAAGGCCGTTGCGGGTGGTAAAAAATCAGTGGGCTTGGTGAATCACTATTATATTTATCGTTATCTGGCAAAACATCCGGATGCAGCCATTAAGATTGTTCTCCCAGATCAGGATGGCATGGGAGTCGCCTGGAATGTTGCGGGTGCGGCCGTCAGTAAATACACAAAACACAGTGATGCCGCTGAGAAGTTTATGGCCTTTTTAGTTTCCGACAAGGGGCAGAAACTTTTTGCACAGGTGAATAGTGAATACCCGACGCGCGCCGGTATTCCAGCCGCGGCTGAAGTTCCTCCTGCAGGTAGTTATAAAGTTGCAGATGTGCCCATGGTCAAGCTGGGTGATATGCGTAATGCCACGTTGGACTTGATTGAATCAGTGGGCATGCCCTGAGTACAGGGACGAGGGACAAGTGGCGAGGATTCTACTCCCTCTCCCCATAGGGGAGAGGGCTGGGGAGAGGGGAGAATAACTCCCCCTTTAACATCCAGATAACTAATCAAATACTATTTAGTGTTAACAGGCTAGCCGTGAATATCTGTCATAACTTATGAATCCTCGCAACTTTCTGGTTCGCCTGAGCTTTCGTAGCACGCTGGCGCTGCTGGTAGCCTTGTCTGCCGCCATTCCATTGATCTTTGTTTTTTATAATAGCCTGCAACTGAGCACTGAAACCTGGATGCGACTCTGGAGTTCGCGCTTACCGGGTTTGTTGTGGAATACCCTGTCACTGGCTTTTCTGGTGGGACTTGGCGCGATGTTACTGGGCGTGTCGGCGGCCTGGTGGGTGAGTCGGCGTGACTTTGCCGGACGGCAGTTAGCGGTCTGGCTGATGATTTTACCGCTTACCATTCCGACCTATGTTTTTGCCCATATTTATACTAGCTTAATGGAAGAAGATGGTTGGTTGGGTCAACTCTGGCAACTGCTGTTTGCCGATACGCCGATCCCTGATCTTTATAATATTGTCGGGGTGACCTTCGTATTAACACTGGCGGGTTTTTCCTATGTTTTTTTACTGGTGCGTGATGCGCTCTCCCGCTCACAAAAAGATCTGGATGAAGCTGCACGCATTCATGGAGCCACACCCTCACAGGTGTTCTGGAAAGTAAATCTGCCACTCCTGCGTCCGGCCATCGCCGCTGGTCTCGCGCTAGTTGTTCTGCATGTGTTGTCGGACTTTGGTGCGGTGAGCATGTTGCGCTTCCAGACCTTTACCCTGAGCATTTATTTACAGATGAGTGGTCGCTTTGATTACCAGTCTGCGGCAGGTTTAAGTATGGTGCTGGTATCTCTGAGTCTGACCTTTTTGGTGCTGGAGCGTTTTTTCCGTAACCGGCAACGCTATTATGGCGGTGCCCAGTCCAAACGCTTTGAAGCACCGCAGGCCACGCGATTTGAAACGCTGATGATCTGGTTCTGGTTAGGCTTGATTACACTATTTGCTTTTTTTCTACCCCTGGCCTGGATGTTACATTGGAGCTGGCAAGCCTGGAGCGAAGATCTTATCAGTGCCGAGTTCTGGGGCTATGTAGGCAACTCCATCAGTGTTAGCGTCATGGCCGCCACGATTACTGTCTTTGTGGCCTTGCCGGTGGCACTTTATCATGCCCGCGCCCATAATCGCTTGAGTCAACTTTATTTACATGTTTCCAGTATTGGTTTTGTTTTACCTGGCCCGGTTATCGCGTTGGGTATCCTTGCATTTGTCTTAGCGCAACTACCGATGATCTATGGTGGGTTAGCAGTACTCGTGATGGCAATGGTGGTGCGTTTTTTACCGCTGGCAATACAGGCACAGGAAGCCGCCGTACAACAATTAACCCCCTCTATCGAACAGGCATCACGCAGTCTTGGAGCCGGCACTTTTGAAAATCTGCGACGAATAATATTACCCATGCTGAGTAGCGGCATGATGAGCGCCTGGGTACTTGTTTTTATCGATACCCTGAAAGAGCTTCCTGCCACCTTAATTCTACGACCAACCGGATTTGACACCCTGCCGGTACGCATCTGGATCGAAGCCAGTGAAGAAATGCTGGAGCTGGCCGCCCCCGCCGCGCTGATGCTAGTCATCGGCACCCTCCCCGTACTCTGGCTAATGATGCGACCGGAGAGAGCGAAGCGAAGCTAGAATAACAAGTTGAATATGAACAGGTATTACTGGCCTATAGCGTAGTATTTAAGGAATTTCACCCCTTATAGGGTGGGTTTTAACCCGCCGACGGCCTAAAATAATTGGCGACTCACTTTTTTTCTGCCATGGTTGGATGAATCCGACCCTACACACAAAAATCTGCTCTTAAGAACTTCTGCAACGACTAATGACAATTTTATTGTGCGGCCTTATTTGGATCCGGCGGAAGATTCCAGGAGACGACTAAGGTTGCAAGCAGGACACAAATACCGAGAGTGAAAATAGAGGCAACAGCCTGAGCCCCCATGCTTGCCGCAAACGTGTAGAGGCCAACCGTTACCAACATTGCCAGGTTTTCGAAAAAATTCTGAATAGCAACCGCGCCACCACTTCCGATCGTTTTATGCCCGATTTCCTGCAATGCGGCATTGACTGGAACCACAAAGAGCCCGCCCGCCAAACCAATGCAGAACAATACAATTTCCGCATTCAATTTTACGCTTGTCATACCCAATACTATGATGAACAGACCCATCATGTATGCTGCCAGTCGCGCGCGCCGCAAATATTCAATCGGGATGAGATGGGGGACCAGCGCCGCACCAACGATAATACCAACCGCTAAATAAAGTGTTAACGCTGCAATGTCCGAGGCATTTTCGGTCATTAAGATCAATGGAGCCCAGGCTACAATCAATAGGCGCAAGACAGCAGAGGCTCCCCAAAATAGACTGGCCCCCAACATTGAAAAGCGCGCCCTGGCGGATACAAAGAAGATGCGGATCATTTGTGCAAAGGCGGGAAGCGTTTTTCCTTCGCTTACACCTCTCGGTGGCAATTTTGGCATAAAGAATATGATAGTTATGGAAATACAATAAACAATAAATACGAGCTTCAAGGCCCAGCCCGTATCCCAGTCAGCCAGTTTTGCTCCAATTATTGTCCCCATAATAATGGCCAAAATGGTAGAACTTTCTACCCAAGCATTTGCCTTCACCAGATCCTCATGTCGGATCATTTCAGGTAAAATTCCATATTTCGCAGGTCCAAAGATTGCCGCACCGATTCCAATAACGGCATAGGCTATTAATGCATCGATCCCCATTATTATCATTAAAACACCCGCTGCTTTGAATATGTTTCCTACCAGTAAAACGTTAGGTTTTGGATTGCTATCAGCGAAACGCCCTACCCAGGGTGCCAATATTACAAAGGCAACAAGAAAGGCGGCCTGTAATGCGGGAATATACCAGCCACCTATCTGTCCGGATTTGATAACCATCGCGATGACAATAAATAGAATTGCATTATCTGAGAAAGCTGAAAAAAATTGTGCCCCAAGCAATAATCCCAGGCCCTTATTCATCATGCTAACTCCTGCTTTACGAAGTCAGTAACACCGTTATAGTCGACCTTTCCGGTACCGAGCAGTGATATGCTTTTTGTGTATATGATTTTCTTTGGAACATTAATTTCACCAATGCCATCTGCTTTTGCTTTCTTTAACAAATGAGAGCGTTGGGTATCGGTTTCAGTTGTCACTAATACCAGTTGTTCACCCTTTACTGTATCAGGTATTGACACTACTGCATGTTGGGAGTCTGGCCATACCTGGATGGCTAATCCTTCTACCGCCGACAAGGAAACCATTTCACCGCCAATTTTCGCAAAACGCTTTGCCCGACCACAGATCGTAATAAAGCCATTACGATCTAAATCCACGATATCGCCAGTGTCATACCAACCTTTACCCATATCAGTTTCAGGTGGAACCAGGGTGCCGGGCTTGTCATGCAGATAATAACCCAACATTATATTGGGCCCTCTAACAAACAGTCTCCCTCCTCGTTCAACGCCGGTAACCTTTTGCAAATGATGTTCAATGCCGGGCAAAAAATAGCCTACACTTCCAGGCTTGTTCAACATCGGCGTATTTATGGAAAGGACAGGGCTGGTTTCTGTTGCACCATACCCCTCAAATATACGAACCCCAAATTTTTCTGACCAAATTCTTCGAGTTTCATCCTGTAATTTTTCAGCCCCTGCGAATACGTAGCGCATACTGTAAAAATCATAGGGGTGGGCAAAGCGTGCATATCCACTAAGAAAGGTATTAGTACCAAACATGACCGTTGCATTAATGTCGTATGCTATCTCGGGTACAATTCGATAGTGCAATGGGGAAGGGTAAAAGAAAGTTTTCATTCCCGATAAAATCGGTAACAAGGTTCCGGCTGTGAGGCCAAAGGAATGAAATAGGGGCAGGGCATTAAGAATAATATCCTGTGCAGTAAAATCAACTCGCGCAGCTAGTTGTGCGCGATTGGCCAGCAAGTTTGCGTGCGAGAGAACAACGCCCTTTGGCGTGCCCTCCGAACCCGAAGTAAACAGAATCATTGCAGGCTGGTCAGGATCGGTATCTTTACAGTTATGGCGATAGACTTGCTCAGCAAATCGTGCCCCAATCCAGCTTTTTAACTTAACGGCAAGCCCAATGTTTTGTGCAACATCTTCGAGATAGACGAGATTAACACAGGCTTCCAGTTTTTTTGCTGCATTCTCTAATTTGGCAAGCTTGATAAATCGACGTGACGTTAAGACCGTTTTTACGGCGGCGGTTTCACAGGCTGAGAGCATGCCCTGAGCACCTACCGTATAATTCAACATCGCTGGAACCCTTCCATACGCATGTAAGCCCAACATTACTGCCACGGTATTTACCATACTTGGTAATAAGACACCTACATTTTCATATTTTTCAGTTCGTACCTGCAATACCTTGCCAATCGCAAAGGCCATCGTGATTAGCTTATTGTAATTCAGAGGGTGTCGTTGAATATCCTCAACCACATAATGGGAACCGCCGTGAATACGTTTTGCATCAAGCAAGGCTTCAAACAATGTTTTCCGAAAATCGGTGGTTGCAAACATTGTTTCAGTCATGATCTCTGACAATCGGGTTCCGGCATATTTTCGGCGAGCACGGCCTCGCACACTTTCATCGGCTTTAATTGTTTGAGCAGGCAGTATGGTGAGATGTATTTTGGGAAACCAGCGCAATCGAACACGACCCTTGAGGCGGGAAAACGGTGTATATTGCGCACCATCAATTCGTATCGGTAAAACCAGCGCATCTGCTCTGTCCGCAACTAGTCCAGGGCCGTCATAAATTTTCATCAAGGCACCGGTTACCGTTATTCGTCCTTCTGGAAAAATAACCGCATGCCGATCTTCCTTCATGAAACGGATGAGTGATTTTATTGACAGTGGATTGGCCGGATCCATGGGGAATATTTTTGCCAGCGATAAAAATGGTTTTATCAGCCTGTTTTTTGCAATGAAGGTATTAACAGCAAAAGTTAAATCACCCGGAATAAATAATGCCAGCAAAAGTGCATCTAGAAAGGATGTATGGTTTGGAACAATAAGAACCCGCTTTCCAGCCTGTTCTATATTTTCAACTCCGAAAACCTGAACTCCGTATAATTTTACCAGTAACCAGCGTAATGTGTTTTTTATAATGCTCATTATCATATCCCTTTAAAATTCAGCATTAACTATTTATCTGAATATATTTTTTTGCTGTGCGCCTGTCCAACCCCGTGATGCTTGCAACTTTCTCGTAGGTTTTATGTTTCGCATAAACCATTTTGCAATATTTTGCCAATAGATCTTGTGCGCTTAACTCTGCCTGTTCGAGCTTACAAATCCATTCTTCTCTTTTTCCTTCAGAAGATATATCTACTTTATATTCTCCATTTAGCAGAATGCGACGCACCGCTTGTTCAAGTTCGCGAACATTCCCAGGCCATTTATAATCATCAGGTATATCATTTTCAATAGCTTTCATGACTCGATCTTGCAGCTTGTTTACTGCACCACCTGTTAGGCGTTTAATTAGCAATGATACCAATTGACGTAACTCATTCTGAGATTCTTGCAAACGTTGGTATAGAGAAGGAACTTTTATAACATCTGAAGACAGTCTATAATAAAAATCATCACGAAATTGACCATCATTGCGGCGTTGCTCTAGACAACGATTTGTTGCGGCAATAATTCTACCTTGAAAGCGTTTTTCCTCGTGGCTGCCTACCGGTTTGAAATCTCTGGATTGTAATACATTTAATAATTTGATCTGAGTCGTGGTTGAAATATCACCGATCTCATCAAGCAACAGTGAGCCATGAGGATTACAGCGTTCAAATAGTCCTTTGTAGTTATCAACCGCGCCGGTAAATGCACCTTTCCTGTGGCCAAACAATTCTGACTCAATCAGGTTCTCTGAAAATTCAGATAGGTTTATTGAAATAAAGGTTTGTGTAAAACTGTATTTGAAGCATGATTTTTCTTTATCAAAGGGAATTAGGCCTGAACGACCAATCGCTGCTGCGGCTGCTCCTTTACCCGTTCCTGTCTCGCCTAATATCAGGGTGGAAAAATCTTCCATCCGGTTCCACAGATGGTTTGCATACATACGCATATCAGTAGTGAAAACATTATTCCACAGAGCATGTCGCAACTGACGCATACAGGACGCATCACCAACGAGTCCATCATCAATAAAATAATATGCGCGGCGTATCTGAAAAAAAAGGGCAAGGTAACGGCAGGCTTCATCTTCTGAAAATCCTACCTGCATCAGGTTGGAAAGCAACTTGTTCGAAAATTCAACTTTTACCGGCTTGCTGCCTGATACTATTTGTTTTTGTATATGTTGATCAAATGATGTTACATATTGATGGTAAGTTTTAAATAGATAGGCATATTCCAATATTTCCCTGTCTTGTCCCTGAAGTTTATTTATGGAATCAATTCCATTTTCAGCTAACTTTATCAATCGCTTGTCCAGTTTTGGGATAACAGCCGCATAATAGTGCTCATCGCTGTTAAACTCTTTTTCAATCCCCAGTTTTTTCCGTAATTGTGCAGAGTCAAAGCTGAATGGATTTGAAAATATAATTTCAGCTAATAAACAAAAGAAATCACGATCTTCCCTGTCTAGCTTATTTATACTGCCGGTCATTATTAATTCCTTTATGAATAACAAAACCAATCATTTTGTCAAAATTCCCTTTAATCCGGCTACACGACGGTGGCTGGTGCCATTTAATATTGCCAATCACGTATTTGACGTCCCCAGGTAAATGCGCGATTTTTTATAACGTTACCATGTTGCTCAATAATTGATCCACACAATATGGCAACTATACCTAATATGGCCAGGCTTCCCCACCCGCCTAGATCAAAATACTTCGTGACACTGACTATTTGAAAGATAAGTCCAACCAGTATTGTCAACATCCCAGATACCAGCACCAGACTTTGCTTATTCATATAACCATAAATGGCAATAGCGATACCTGTCATCATGCACATAATTGCCATGGCGAAACTACCAGTCAACCACAAGTTGAGCAACATTCCAGTGCTAATGATAAAGCATGCAATAAGCCTGTACCATCCGCCTAATGTTGCCGAACGCAAGGATAATTCCAGTATTAAACCCGCTGTTATCACTGTAAATACTGGGATGTAAATACCAGTCAGAGAGGGCATTGCCTCATCAGCCAGGTTAGCAAAACCATAAGCTGTTGCAATAGCTGGGAACAGGCTTATTTTTTCCATAAAATGACGATAGCGATTATCGCTATTTATTAACAGGCATGCGTGGCGTAATCCTATAAAGATTAAAATTGATATGGTCGTAAACATGAATGTTCCAGTAGAGTACAGCCACAATCCGCGAGCTAGTATGACTATCACCGGAGCAAATTGTAGCATGCGTACAATTAGCCCATCTTTTGTTAACAAACCGGGATCAATATTTCTTGTTTTATTGTTGATATACATTACAACGATAACAATTCCAAGAGCCAGCCAACTAAGCATATTTGTATCTCTTATGGGTAACAACAGTACTGAATTAGTTAGTAAAAATAAAACTGTAAAACTCTTTGCGGAACGTCTCGATAATACCATGAACCCAAGAAAAATAACGGGCAGCATAATCAGCACTGCAGCAGCACTTACCACCAGTGCACTGATGGGTTCAGATACTTGCCAGGTTACAATGCCCGGATACACGACTTCGAGCATGTCCCATGCAAATTGCGAATACATGAATCCTCCCAGAATGGCAAAATTTGCTGGAACTGAAACCAGCGCTAAAACCAGGAATAAACGTGCACCTTTGCTTTCGCGAATAAAATGGCCGCTTAAAAATCCAATTATTGCCAGTCCTACAGTATGAGTTAATAACAATAAATAGCGTGTAATATCATTCCCGCTTTCCCAACCTTGAAGCATGAAAATCGACATAGCGATAATAAGTACGGCTGCACCAAAGCCACGCAGCAACTGTGGCAAGTGCGATAATATTTTATTGAATTTAACCGTATCATCTATAACCGGTGGTTCCCAATCGTTATCAGTGTTCATTGTTGTTCTCCTTGTCATCCATCATGACCTTCAGTTGTTTACGAAAAGCCTCTCGTTTTTCGCTATCAATAAATTCCTTCTCCAATGAAAATGTGTCATCGACATGGTAAGTACCCACTTCCAGTTCTTCTTCCGTGATATTCACTTCCCAACGCTCAAAAGCTGCTGACACATCACTGAGCATCCCATCATCAGCGTAATTCATTGCGCTGAGTGCTTCGGCGGTTGACTGGCGTGTTCGCATCAGTTTTCGTTGTTGTGAAATCTCCATGACTCGTGTTTCGGCACCCTGTATGTCCTGAACCAGACGTTCTTCAAGGCTCTGGTGTTTTTCGATTGTCAGAGCCAGTTCCGTTGCCTGTTTTATACATCCATTTCTGTGCTGCAAACACTGAATCGCTTTTTCCTCATCCTCCTTTGCTACTTCCCTGGCACGTTTTGCCCACTTTGCTTCCATTTGCTTCAGCTCGGCCAATTTACGCCGCATGCGTCCCCCATCGCTGTTCATCTGTGCCAGTCGTACCCTGGATCTTGCAACAGCCTGGTGCGCGCTACGAATGGCTGACTCAATTACCGCATCATGATCTTCAATTTCGCCTACGATTTGATTAACATGTGATTTCATCGTGGCAGACAGGCGTTTAAATATTGACATGTTTCTTCTCCTCTTCGTTATTTGATAATTACAATTTAGATATCAAATCCCATGCCAAGCTAGAATAAGTTGTATTTTTACTTTAATTTCATAATGTTACTTAAATTAAAATAACTGAACATCAATATAATATAAAATATAAGTACATATAATGTATATGGTGGCAATCATTAAATGAATGCTTGTCAGAGTATGATGACGAACCCATGTACCTGGTATTGGCTCTGCACACGGTGGGATGTTAGCTATTTGCAGAGCTTATGTTTGTTCCTGTGGATAGTATTTATTACAGAACAAATGAGTGATGTTGTTTCAAATTGGATTAAGTAGACAAATCTGAACAACAATGATTTCCTGTTTTAAAGCAGATACTAAGTAATCACCTCATATATCAACTCGGCAGCATCAAGAATTTTCGATCACTGGGTTTCAAGCAGCGGATTAGATCCGATGCTTGAAAGCACTCTATTCGTCGAAACAATGTGTCCTTAATTTATTGGCGGTATTGAATCATTTTGCCAGTGCTAAATTTAGCGGTTATCCAGTGATATTTGATTCATCGGTGTATTCTGTAAGATTAGGCCTGAATCATTACACGTGAAGTGCATACAAAACGTACTCTTACTTTTGTCATATAAATAATCACAATATTTTGTGCTAAATTGTTTTCAGATAAATGGAATTTAACCTCAAGCCGTATTCCATTTCGACTATTCTGAATACAATTAGCAGGGAGTTAATATGAAACGATCTACCTTGATAGCAGGCACAGTCGCGGCCTATCTTTGTACTTTCCTCATTAGTGTCAATGCACATGCCGCCGGTACGGCGACTCGAAGTCCCATAAATGTGGTGGGTGATACGGATGTCGTTTCAGTTACGGACGGTAGCATTATTGATTTAAATCCGGGTCGGGTGAGCGTTTCGACTAATAGTGGTTATAATTCTACCACCAGTATTCGTGTCGATAGCAATGCAGGTGTGATTCGGGGTTATGCAGAATACGATTTAGGTCAAAACCGGACTTATGCGACGGTTGAAGAAGTCGGTGGTAGTACGGCATTTGGTATACTTTCTCTGGATACGTTTCTAGTTGGACCGAGCAATGATCCGGCGGCAGCTGATACGGTTGACGTTACGATTGAAATGGCCTTTGATGGTTCCTTTACGGCAAACAATGGTGCACCTTCTTTATTGTTAATCGGGGATTTAAACGCAACCACGCTCAGTACGGGTCTTCCGGTTAGTGGCAATATCTATCAATCTTTGTTGAGCTTCACTTCGACTGAACTGAACTCTCCTGCTGATCCTGTTACGACCACTTTTAGTGGTGTGCAGTCATCATTATTTGGCGGTGCGAGTATTGATTATGCCGGAGCATCTGCTGAGGTTCTGGGATCATCGATGAATGATTTAAACGCAATATTGCGTCTGACTTTCCCACTTGCCCTGGGGGATTCATTTATCTTAAACGGTATCGTCACGGGTATTGCCGGCCCGGCACCTGATCCGGCGGATGTTGATTTTACGGATGGTATTTCGGTGCTTGCTTCAGCCGGTATTGTTGATTTTTCAAATACTGCGCGTATGCGGATATTTTTGCCTGACGGTTATTCCTTAGGCGGCGGCGATCCCCTGCTGGACAATATTGTTAATCCCACAACAGTTCCTGTTCCTGCTGCACTCTGGTTGATGCTAAGTGGTTTAATCTCCTTGTTGAGCATTAAAACAGTGGGTAGAAAAAGAAGTATTTAAGTTCAGTGATTGAATCCCCCGCCGCAAGCTGCGGGGGATTTATTAAAATTATGCCTGCTTTTGCTCCTGCTCCAGCGTTGTGTAATCGGTATAACCGTTGGCATCGCCTCCATAAAAAGTATTCTGATCAGCTTCCGTCAGTGTGGCACCCTGTGCGAAGCGTGCAGGAAGATCAGGGTTTGATATAAACAGCTTACCAAAGGCGATCATGTCGGCATGATTCTGCTCCAGGCTTAGTCTGGCGCGTTCTTGATCATAACCATTATTGGCCATGTAAAGGCCGCCAAAGCGACGTTTAATTTCGGGGTAGTCCACCGTACGTTCATTATTGAGCATGTCACCTTCAAGGATGTGAAGATAGGCTAGATCATGTTTCTGTAACATATCAGCAATGGCATTAAAGGTGGCTTGTGGTTGTGAATCCTGTATGTCATTAAAGCGATTTTCAGGCGATAATCTTACCCCGACCCGTTTGCTACTCCAGACATTACTCACTGCCGTCAGTACTTCATCCAGCAGGTGCATGCGATTTTCAATACTGCCCCCGTAGGCATCATCGCGTGCATTGCTGCCATCACGCAGGAACTGATCCAGCAGGTAACCGTTTGCAGCATGAATTTCTACACCATCGAAGCCGGCAAGCTTTGCCTGCTTTGTGGCGCTCGCATAGTCGTCTATGATTGCCGGTATTTCATCAATGGATAAGGCACGCGGCGTTACAAATGCCTGCATACCCTCATAGGTGATCGCTTCGCCTTTGGGCTGGATAGCCGATGGAGCCACTGGCAGCGTATTATCCGGCAACATGGAAGGATGAGAGATACGACCTACATGCCAGAGCTGGATGAAAATTTTTCCGCCTTCTTCATGTACCGCATCGGTTACTTTTCGCCAGCCGGCAACCTGCTCATTCGAATAAATGCCCGGGGTGGCCGGATAGCCGACGGCAGAGGGAGAAATCTGACTGGCTTCGGTAATAATTAAACCGGCGCTGGCGCGTTGGCGGTAATGCAGGCTGTTTAGATCGGTGGGGACATTACCGTCAGCCGCCCGATTGCGAGTCAGCGGTGCCATGATAATCCGATTTTTCAGCGTGAGTTCGCCTATATTTAATGGGGTGAATAATGGGTTGCTTAAATCCTTGGTAGACATAGTTTGCTCCATGTAAGTACGGTAGGTTAGTTGTCATAGAAATGAACAGAGGTAATTATAGTGTGCACATTGTCTTCCTAAAAGTAGCAAAAAGGCGTATATATGTTTCCAAAATGGAACCAATGGACGACCATGGATATTGCCAGCCGACTGATTTTATTTGCCGATGTTATTGATTGCGGGAGTCTTAGCAAGGCGGCACAACGTCGCAATGTTAACCGATCACTGGTTAGCAAACAGATCGCTAAACTGGAAGAGCATTTTAAATTGCGACTTCTGAACCGTACCACTCGCAGCCTAAGTCTTACCGATGCCGGTCGTGCTATCTATCAGCATGCGAGTAATTTGCGAAATCAACTTAGAGAAACTGATGCCCTGGCAGAATCACTGCGCGAGGATATTGGTGGTGAGTTGCGTATCTCCAGTACCTCGCATTTTGGGCGTTTGCATGTTCTACCGGTAATAACTCAACTGGTAGAAGATTATCCTGCCCTCAGAATTGATTTACGGTTTGAAGATCGCTATGTTGATCTTGTTGCTGAGCGATTTGATATTGCGATTCGAATTACTGAGCCGGATGATTCTTCATTGATTGCAAGAAAACTTGCCGACAATCCTTTTTTTATGGTGGCATCGCCAGCTTATCTGAAAAAAAAGGGTGGACCAGAAACCGTAGCCGATCTTGCTGAACATCGATTTATAATTTATGCCGGTGACAATGTAACGGTGAATAGCTGGGCTTATTATGATGATGTAGAAGTTAAGACTTTTGCTATCAACGGCTATCTTAAAGTTAATGATGGAGATGGTCTATTAAAAGCTGCACAGGCAGGAATGGGGCTTGCTATGCTCCCAACCTTTCTTATTTGTGATGCTATAAAAAACAAATCGTTAGTTCGTGTGCTACCTGATTTAAAACTTAAACCCTATTCGCCAATTTATATTATGTATCCTAGTCGCAGTCATATACCAAAAAAAATTCGTCTGTTCATTGATCGAATGCTGGATTATATTGAGCAGGATGAATGTATAAAAAGTTGAATGTTTAGTAAGGCAATTGCTAATGCCAGTATTATTGCAAGGAGTTAATGATGGGAATGTTGATTAAAGGTGAGCTGGTAGATAATTGGCTGGACAAGGAAATTGATGAAGGTGAATTCAAACGCATGGAATCCAGCTTCCGAAACTGGATAACGGCTGATGGTAGTAGTGGCTTTAAGGCCGAAGCCGATCGTTATCATTTATACGTTTCCGCCGCCTGCCCCTGGGCACATCGGACTATTATTTTTAGAAACTTAAAAAAGTTAGAAAACATTATTGGCCTATCCATCGTTGAAGCGCAGATGCTGGAACAGGGCTGGACATTTTCTGGTAGTGGTAAGTATGTGGATCATTTGTATGCCAGTAAATTCATGCATGAAATTTATACTCGTGCAGATAAAGAATTTACCGGTCAGATTACGGTTCCTGTTTTATGGGATAAAAAAGAAAATACCATTGTAAATAACGAATCATCTGAAATCATCCGCATGCTTAACTCAGCTTTCGATTCATTGACCAATGTGAAAACGGATTATTATCCCATTTCGCAGCGTCATAAAATTGATGAAATAAATGAACCTATATATAACAATATCAATAACGGCGTATATCGTTGCGGTTTTGCTACCTCACAAAAAGCCTATGAAAAAGCCTTTGCACGATTATTTTATGAGCTGGAAAATGTTGAGAAGATGTTATCTCAGCAGCGTTATCTGCTCGGAGAACAAATAAGCGAAGCCGACTGGCGCTTGTTTACCACCTTGATTCGTTTCGATGCAGTGTATGTCGGACATTTCAAATGCAATTTAAAACGCATATCTGACTATGAAAACCTATCGAATTATTTACGCGAGCTGTATCAGATGCCGGGGATAGCGGAGACGGTTGATATAGATTATATCAAGCAGCATTATTACTATAGCCATACCAGTATTAATCCAACCCAGATTGTGCCGAAAGGTCCGGAATTGGATTTTACTTCAGCCCATAATCGAGCCGGGAAATTTTGAAATAAGGGAATATAGTTTTATTGGAACATGCTGACTTATGGCTTATTCGTGTGCAGCTGTAGGTCGATTTTAATCGAACCGGGCGAGAGGTATGGCTGAAGCCGCACCTGCAATGATAGATCTCCCATTCATTTTTTATTTATTTTAATTTTTTACCGAGGTGGTAACTCTGTAAAAGTGCATTACGTAGTTTCGGATGTTGGCTAAGATCAGGGGTAGCCAAAATATCACGGGCAATTTTTTGTAATTGTTCGAGTATCTTATGCTCATGCCAGGCCGACTCAAAGGCAGCAATATCCAGCGTAGTGTCGATTAGAAAATCAGCCGCCAACCCTTCTGCTGCCGTGAAGATTACATTTTCGGCCTGCATCATTTCATATTCATAAGAATATAGATCAATATTGTTGGCGCGGGCAATCAAAGGATGCAAGTTGGGTATTTTGCCACCCTCAGCCATAAACTGATTCAGTTCGAGTTGCAGTGAGGGTGAGTAATTTTGACCTTTAAAAGAAAAAAGAATCGCGGCAGTGATCTGATTTTTCATGATGAATCTCTATTATAGGTGCAGCTTCAGCCGCACATATTCACAGCGGAGAAATAAATATTAAGAGGTTAACGCGGTAAATAACAAGGGCAGTTTTTCCGGTAGTTTTTCAATATTATCAATCACAGTATAGCCACCGGGGCCAAAGATATCCTGTATGTAGTCATCCGCTTTTTTATCCAGGCTGATGCAGTAACTAAACATGCCTTTCGATGAAATTTCATCAACTGCTTTTTTAGTATCATAAATCAGATATTTTTCATCATCGACATCAATATCGGAAGGCTCACCATCGGTGAGGATTAACATGAGTTTCTTGTCGGCTTTTTGTGCTTCAAGATAATGTGCGGCATGACGAATAGCGCCACCCATGCGAGTAGAAAAGCCCGCCTCCATAGCCGCAAGTCGGGCTTTGACATTTTCATCAAACTGCTCGCTATAGCCTTTGAGGTGGTAATAGCGAACATTGTGTCGGGTATCCGAGTGAAAACCGGCAATGGCGTATTTATCGCCCAGTTGTTCGATGGTCCAGGCTAATAAGGATACCGCTTCTTGACTGAGTTGCAGGATACTTTGATCTGAACCTTCGGGAACATCGTTCAATGATGCTGACAGATCCAGCAAGATCATCACGGCAATATCACGGCCATCATGTTTGTGGCTCATATTGATGCGCGGATCTGGCTGGGCACCACATTTGTAATCAATCAATGACCGTATGGCCACATCCAGATCTAATTCACTGCCTTCTTCCTGATAACGTACACGCACAAATTGTTGTGGCTTAAGCATGTCGAGGATGGCTTTTAACTGTTTCGCCAGGGCTTTGTGTTTGTCCAGAATTGCGTCAATGTCTTTTGCATTTGCCGATGGGTGGATAGATTCATACAAACTAACCCAGTCCGGTTTGAAGGTAGAAGTATTATAATCCCATTCCGCATAGTGACGCGGTGGCAGACCATCACTGTTTAGTTCCTGTGGTTTGGCATCACGTTTGTCTTCAAAGGCTTCTTCTTCATCACCTTCTTCAATGAAGATCCACATGTGACGATTATCATCCCGATAATCAACCTCAGTATTTTCAAAACGTATCTTCGGTAACTGATCGCTTTGCAGGCGAGTGCGGGCAGTAAACAAAATCGCCATTTCTGCCATGACTTTGGTGCTGCTGTTATCCGCTTCAAGTGCCTGATGGAATTGTGCAGTAAAATCTAAAACATATTCGTTCTTATAACCATGATTCTGGTCGAGAATGGCGCGAGACAACATAGTCAGACGATGGCGAATACAGGATTCTTTTTCTGTATTACAGTCACCTTCAACTGGTTTTGGATGTAAGGCCAGCAGGTATTTACGTAAGCCCGGATATTCCCTGAGCATTAAATATTCTACCCGCGAGTCTTCCAGATGTTCGATAGCCAGACGTTGAAACGGGCTGAAGTTATCGGCAATGATTGCCGTGGTCCATTTACGGTGTGCCGCGATATGGGCAATGGTAACGCGGTAACGGTCGATACCGGAAACACCGTTTAAGTCATCATAGACATCCGGTACACGAATACCCAGATGATCGTAATAGGGAATGGGTTTGCGTAGTTCATCAAAGCCAAGCGAGTAAGGGACGAAGTAAGATTCATCTTCCCACATACTACGCAGGTACATATCCAGTTTGCGTTCATTGTCCATGTACAGGGTGCCATGGCGTTCACGCTGCAACATGGCCTTACTGTCGGCAGACTGTAGGCAGAAATAATCTTTTTGCCGCTCGGGGTGATTATTGTAATTACGTGCGCCGTATTCGATCCAGTTTTTTAAACCTTCAAGAGATAATTGATTTAACAGATAGGGAATATGCTGTAATAAAACCGGAAAACCCTGACTTGAATGGGTTTTATGATGTCCATGCACCGAGGTGGTGGTGTTATCCATCATCTCGAACAGGATATCGAGAAAATGTTGCATTTGTTCCAGAGTGCCAAGTCGACGTGAGGCTTGCGGCAGGCATTGCATGAATGGTGGAATGGCCTTGCCATTAGGCGTGCGTGAGATATCCCACACGGCCTTGGAAATGATTTCCAGTATAGGCTCACCCAGACGACTAGCCATCTCCGGCATTTCTTCCAGATAGATCATCACCGGTTCCCAGCCACGTCCGATCATGCAAATAAGCGAAGCACCGGATAGGTATTTTTCGATACCGTCATTGCTCAGATTGCGCAGGCAGTCCTGAATGTAATCTTCAAAACATTCTTCGATCTGCGGGAAGCTGCATTTCAGCTTTTCACGATAGGCTTGTAAGTCAGATTCTTGCATAATTATTAATTTTTACCGCAGAGAGCGCAGAGGAAAAAACTTTTTGTTTTTTGTACAGCAGGCGCAGCCGAATAAAACCTCTGCGTTTCTCTGCGCTGAAAAGTTTTTAATACTCAACCAAAAATACTATCAATAGAATGATCCAATGTACTGCGAATATCGGCATCATCAGTAATCGGGCGCACCAGTGCCATGCGGCAGGCAGCTTTGGCTTCGATGCCTTTTGACATTAAGGTGGCGGCATATACCAGCAGGCGGGTTGAGATGCCTTCATCCAGTCCGTGACCTTTCAGGTGACGGGCGGTGTGCGCAATTTTTACTAGTTTGGCGGCTGTTTCCGCATCAGTGCCGGCTTCTTTTTCGACAATGGCGGTTTCCGTTTTGGTATCCGGGTAATCAAAGTCCAGACCGGTAAAACGCTGTTTGGTGGACTGTTTCAGATCTTTCATCAAACTCTGGTAACCGGGGTTATAAGAGATGACTAACTGAAAATCATCATGGGCATCGATGAGTTCCCCTTTTTTGTCCAATGGCAACTGACGACGGTGATCGGTCAAGGGATGAATCACCACGGTGGTGTCCTGACGGGCTTCGACAATTTCATCCAGATAGCAAATAGCGCCAATACGCGCGGCAATCGTTAACGGTCCATCTAACCAGCGGGTACCATCGGCATCCAGCAGATAACGGCCAACTAAATCCGAAGCGGTCATGTCTTCATTACAGGCAACAGTAATTAAAGGCTTGCCCAGTTTCCAGGCCATGTGTTCGATGAAGCGTGATTTACCACAACCGGTTGGGCCTTTGATCATCACCGGAAGGCGAGCCTCATAGGCGGCAGTGTATAAAGCTACTTCATCTTCCTGTGCTTCGTAGAAAGGTTCTTCGGTTATTTTGTATTGTTCGATATTTATGTCAGTCATAGTTTTAGGCCTTTTGACAAGTTTTTTACCGCAGAGGTCGCAAAGGTACGCAAAGGTTATTAAAAATTATTTACAATTCGCTTAATGCCATTCTTTAATCTTGGTACATTAAAATTGATTAATAGTCCGAGTTGCTTGTTACTTAGTTTTAAATAGGATAATAATTGAGCTTCGTGTATAGGTATTAATCTATCAACTGATTTTAGCTCAAGAATAATAGAATTAGCGACCAGCATATCAAGCCGGTAACCGACATCTATAGTTACATTTTCGTAATATACGGGTAGCTCAACTTGAGTTTGAACTTTTAATCTTGTTGAAACTAACTCGTATTTCAGACAGCCTTGATAAGCACTTTCCAAAAGTCCTGGGCCTAATGCCGAATGAACTTTCATCGCAGCATTAACGATAATTCTGCTAATGTTATTTAATTGTCTTTGATTATCCATAAAAAACCTCCATGTTTTTTTCTTTGCGTACCTTTGCGACCTCTGCGGTAAAATTCTTTTATTCTTTAAAGTTATATTAAACAAATCGCTGTGAAAAAAAACCCCCGACGAGCGGGGGTTTTTTCAAGCTGTTTGTTCGACTTACTTATGAACGCCCAGTTTGTCTCTCCAGCCTGGGAAGATGGCATCGGCATCGTGCTCGAAGGATTCGAAGGCGCGCGCAAATTCATGATGCTCTTTCGCGTATTCGATTGGATCCGCACCCTGCTTCCAGCAATCATAGGCCTGATGCAGAGATTTTGCACCGGCTGCAGGAGAATCGATGTGACCGTAAGCACCACCACCTGAGGTATTGATAACGTTACCGTGCCCCAGATTCTCGAAGAAGCCAGGCAGACGCAGTGCGTTCATGCCGCCGGAGATGATTGGGGTTGTTGGCTTCATGCCATACCATTTCTGGAAGTAAACCGGACCCTGACATTCATCACGTTCGATCATGTAAGCAATGATCTTATCGGATGCATCACCTTCCATTTTACCGTAGCCCATTGTACCTACATGGATACCGGAGGCACCCATCAGACGAGACATTTTCGCCAAAATGTAAGCGGTGTAACCACGCCTGGACGAAGGAGAAGTCACTGCACCGTGACCGGCACGATGATAATGTAAGTACTGATCAGGATATTGACGACGTGCGGTGGTTACCATGCCGGGGCCACCGACATAACCATCAACCAGGAAGGCAACATGTGCGGCATTTTCACCGAATGTTTCCAGTACGAAGTCAGCACGAGCACACATTTCATGGTAATCATCAGCCGTGATGTTGGCTGAGAATAATTTAGCTTCGCCAGTTTCATCCTGTGCGCGAGCCATGGCATCGGCCACTAAAGGAATAACCTTTTTCATTGGGCAGAAAACCTGGTTGCCCTGAGGCTCATCATTCTTGATGAAGTCACCACCCAGCCAGAAAGAATATGCAGCGGCTGCAAAGGGTTCAGGACGCAGACCTAATTTAGGTTTAATAATAGTACCGGCGATGTAACCACCGTCTTTGATAGGACGACCCAGAATACGCCACATGTCTGAAATATCTTTTGAAGGACCATCAAAGATTTGTAGCATTTTAGGTGGCATGTAGAAATCAAACATCTGTGATTCTTTAATATCACCCATGCCCTGATTGTTACCAATAGCAAGTGTTAAGAAAGAAACGATCATGGCACGGCCATCGATGACGTTACGATCGAACAGTTCATTCGGGTAGGCAATCTTCATGATGCCTTTAGCTTCGTCGATTTCGTAAACTAAAGCGTCAACGCCTTTGGTGAAATCATCGGTGGTTGAAACTTCAACGTTAGTACCGGTTGAAGATTCTGCTGCAAAGTGAGCAGCGGCTTCCAGGTAACCATAACCTTCAGCCGGTGTCATGGTGTAGGCAACCAGAATGTGTTTGCCATCAGCAAGCAGCGTGTCTTCGTTCAAGCTGAGGTCGGAATAACGACCTGTTTGATCTAATAAAGCCATGTTTAAAACTCCT
>CAZNRP010000032.1:0-28605 GCA_964575555.1 uncultured Thiohalophilus sp.
ATGCCAAAAGAAGTAAGCGACCTGAATCTGGCAGGATCAACATTACATCGCAAGACCTGACCCCTACGCTACTACTCAGGATTATCTGGCGGAGAGGGAGGGATTCGAACCCTCGGAAGGCTCACGCCTTCACTTAATTTCGAGTCAAGCCCATTCGGCCACTCTGGCACCTCTCCGGAAACAATATTATAAGTCCTCTGTTTAAAATTTACAGATCCTTTTTTCCATTTTCAACTAATTTCTTAAAACTCAGAGCCTTACCCGGCAATCTTAAAGCAAATAAAAAATACCAGCTAACACACGAAAATAGAATATTCAAGCCACTAGAACACAAGTTATAGATAATCGAGAATATTAGTGTGTTATAATCTTCGGCCCATCAACGCAGATGGTCCCAATAAATCTAATCGGCATGGTAATTGGGCATGCCCATAAAGAAGTTTGTAGTAAGGGTTGCTTGCATGCAGAAAAGACACATATTAATAACAGGCGGGATTATCTTGCTGGCATTCATTCTTAATGCCTGTGCGCCTCAGCGTAATCTGCTCCAACAAGTTCAGGATAGTGGCCGCTTGCAGGTGGTTACCCGTAATGCACCTAGCACCTATTATGAAGGTCCACATGGAACAAGTGGTCTGGAATACGATCTCATTAATGCATTTGCTGATTACCTTGGTGTAAAAGCCGATATTCACAGTGTAGACAATTTGGATAATATTCTGACCCAGATCGAAACTGGGCAGGCACAGATCGCAGCCGCTGGTTTGACTATCACCGAACAACGCAAAAAACGGGTACGCTTTACCCTTCCCTATCAGCACATTACCCAGCAACTGATTTACCGTACAGGTATGTCCCGTCCTCGCAGCATTAAAGATCTGCTTAAAGGTGATCTTGAAGTTATTGCAAACAGCAGTCACTCCGAGCGTCTGCAAACCTTAAAAATGGAAGTCCCTGCGCTGAAATGGCGGGAAAATGCAGACGTGAAAAGCACTGAGTTGCTAACGCTGGTAGCAGAACAGCTCATTGACTTCACCATTGCCGATTCCAATGAAGCTGCGCTGCACCGACGTTTTCATCCGGAACTGCGCGTGGCCTTTGATATCTCTGAAGCACAGGGGCTAGCATGGGCATTACGTCGTGGTAAAGATGATAGCCTTTATCAGGAAGCACAGAAATTTTTTGGCTCCCTACAAAAATCCGGCAAGCTGGAGCAAATGCTCAGTCAGTATTATGGCCATGTGCGTAAATATAATTACGCCGGGACACCGACCTACCTCCGTCATATTAAACAGCGTATGAATCGCTACCAGCCTTTGTTTGAAGAAGCCGCATTGAGTAATGATCTGGACTGGCGTTTACTTGCCGCCGTGGCTTATCAGGAATCCAACTGGAATCCGCGCGCGGTTTCACCCACCGGTGTGCGCGGCATCATGATGCTGACACGTGCTACGGCTCAGCAACTTGGTGTCAATAAACGCACCGATCCCGCCCAGAGTATTGATGGCGGTGCACGTTATCTTAAAAGCTTGTATCAACGTTTCCCTGAAGTGGGTGAGCCGGATCGCACCTGGTTTACCCTGGCTGCCTACAATGTCGGCTTTGGCCATGTCAAAGATGCGCGGAAAATTACCCGCCAACGCGGTGGTGATGCCAACAAGTGGGCCGATGTGAAGCAAAGCCTGCCTCTGCTCCGCCAACGTAAGTGGTATAAGCAAACCCGTTATGGCTACGCCCGTGGTCACGAGCCGGTGCGCTATGTGGAGAATATCCGCAGTTATTATGACATCCTACGCTGGCGTACTGAAAAACCGGAAACGCCTTCCCGCAACAAACTGGCCTTCTCTTCCGCTGCGCTGTAACTATCAATCTGCAAAAATATAATTGGTTGAATTTCTGAGGGTTTAATTCCCCGCTGCTTGCAGCGAAATGGTAGGTTGGGCTGAATAAAATGAAGCCCAACAGAATATCGGAATAAGGCTATGTTGGGCTTCGTTTCACTCAGCCCAACCTACAATTAATACCCCGCCCGCTTGCGGCGGGGTAGTTTATTTGTGTGTTCTGAATATCGGCCTTTCTGGCTGATATTGTCGTTCGCAAATAAACCCGAGAAAAAACTATTTTTTTCTTCGCGCACGGAAAAAATCCGTCAATAACTGCCCACATTCTTCTGCCAGTACGCCTTCGCTAATTTGCACACCGTGATTATGTAAATCACTATTAAGAATATCAAACATGCTGCCTGCTGCCCCAGTTTTGGGATCACGCGCAGCAAACACCACCCGTTGAATGCGAGCATGAATGATTGCGCCTGCACACATGACGCAGGGTTCAAGAGTGACATAGAGTGTGGTTTCCGGAAGACGATAATTTGAAACTGCACGAGCCGCAGATCGTAAGGCCTGTATCTCGGCATGGGCACTGGGATCATGATGAGTGATTGGCATATTCCAGCCCTCACCAATAATCTGATCATCGCGCACCAGTAACGCTCCCACCGGAACTTCATCCTCAGCCTCAGCACGACGCGCGAGTTCCAGTGCGCGCTGCATGTATTCTAAGTCGCGGAGATCAGAATTCAATTTAAGCAACCCGTAGGTTGGGTTGAGCAACGCGAAGCCCAACAATCTGCATCGAACTGTTGGGCTTCATTTTATTCCCACTCAATCGTAGCCGGGGGTTTACTGGAAATATCATAGGCTACGCGGGAAATACCTTCGACTTCATTAATGATGCGGCTGGAAACGATTTCCAGGAATTCATAGGGCAGGTGCGCCCAGCGTGCAGTCATAAAATCAATGGTTTCCACCGCTCGCAATGACACCACGTATTGGTAACGGCGGCCATCACCGGTAACGCCGACGGATTTTACCGGCAGGAAAACCGTGAAGGCCTGACTGACTTTTTGATAGAGCTCGTGCTTATAGAGTTCTTCTATAAAAATATGATCGGCCAGTCGTAGTATGTCGGCATATTCTTTTTTCACTTCACCGAGTATACGCACACCCAGCCCTGGGCCGGGGAAGGGATGACGATAAACCATATCGTAAGGCAGGCCCAGTTCCACTCCCAGTTTACGCACTTCATCTTTAAATAATTCACGCAACGGTTCACAGAGTTTCAGTTTCATGTGCTCCGGCAGGCCACCGACATTATGATGGGATTTGATTAAATGCGCCTTGCCAGTTTTCGCTCCGGCTGATTCAATCACATCAGGATAAATGGTTCCCTGTGCCAGCCATTTGGCATTTTTTAATTTCGCCGCTTCTTCTTCAAACACTTCAACGAACAGGTTGCCGATGATTTTACGTTTCTGCTCGGGATCATTCACGCCTTTCAAGGCTGTCAGGAAACGCGTTTCCGCATCCACCCGAATCACCCGCACGCCCATGTGTTCGGCAAAGGTAGACATCACCTGATCGCCTTCCTGAAAACGCAGCAATCCGTTATCAACAAAAACGCAGGTCAACCTGTCACCGATAGCACGATGCAGCAGTGCGGCCACCACCGAGGAATCTACGCCGCCGGACAACCCCAACAGAACTTCATCATCAGCCACTGAATCGCAAATATTTTTAATACTATCTTCGATAATATTATCTGATGTCCACAGCCGCTCACAGCCGGCAATCTCATGCAAGAAGCGTTCAATGATACGTTCACCCTGACGAGTGTGCGTCACTTCAGGGTGAAATTGCAGGCCATAAAAACGCCGCTCTTCATCAGCCATACCGGCAATGGGCGCAGTCTCAGTCGAGGCCATCAGCTTAAAGCCCTTCGGCAATTTAATGACTTGATCACCATGACTCATCCATACATCCAGCAAGCCATATCCTTCAGCACTGGTGTGATCTTCAATGTCTTTTAACAGTGCCGTATGACTGTGGGCGCGCACTTTGGCATACCCATATTCATGCTGTTTGGCCGTTTCCACCTTGCCGCCCAGCTGCTCGGCCATGGTCTGCATGCCGTAACAGATGCCCAGCACAGGAACACCCAATTCAAACACCCGTTTCGGTGCTCGCGGTGTATCATCACCGGTCACAGATTCAGGCCCGCCTGAAAGAATAATTGCACTGGGTTTGAATTCACTAATTTCAGCTTCATCCAGATCACAGGGAACCAGCTCGCAATAAACGCCGGCTTCACGCACCCGGCGGGCAATGAGCTGGGTGTATTGAGAGCCAAAGTCGAGGATTAAAATGCGGTGAGCGTGAATATCAGTATTCATAAAATTTAGGTACTTAGTTTAGACAAACAACATGGTAGGTTGGGTTGAATGAAATGAAGCCCAACCTACCGTTTTTTCTGCAAATAGCAGGAAATCAAACCCGATAGTTAGGGGCTTCCTTGGTAATTTGCACATCATGTACATGGCTTTCTTTAATGCCCGCCCCGGTGATGCGAACAAACTCGGGTTTAACCCGCATCTCATCAATGGTGGCACAGCCGGTATAACCCATACTGGAGCGCATGCCGCCTAACAACTGATGAATCACCGGTTGCATCGAACCCTTGAACGGCACCCGGCCTTCGATACCTTCCGGCACCAGTTTTTCAGTTTCATTACCTTCCTGAAAATAGCGATCACTGGAGCCCTGTTGTGAAGACATGGCTCCCATTGAACCCATGCCGCGATAGGATTTATAGGAACGGCCCTGAAACAGTTCTACTTCGCCCGGCGCTTCCTCGGTGCCGGCAAACATGCTGCCGACCATGATGGTATAGGCACCGGCAACCAGGGCTTTGGCCATGTCGCCGGAATAACGAATGCCGCCATCGGCAATCACAGGGACACCAGAACCTTCCAGTGCCGCTGCCACATTGGCCACCGCGGAAATCTGCGGGACACCAACCCCGGCAACAATACGAGTGGTACAGATAGAACCGGGACCAATACCAACTTTCACTGCATCCGCACCTGCTTCAACCAGTGCCAGTGCTGCCGCCGCAGTCGCGATATTGCCACCAATCACCTGCACATCCGGGAAATTCTTTTTCACCCAGGCCACCCGATCCAGCACACCTTTGGAGTGACCGTGCGCCGTATCAACGACCAGCACATCGACACCGGCATTAACCAGAGCCGTTACCCGTTCATCGGTGCCCATGCCGACTCCTACTGCCGCACCACAGCGCAAACGTCCCTGTTCATCCTTACAGGCGTGCGGGTTTTCTTTGGCCTTCTGAATATCTTTAACCGTCACCAGACCGCGTAACTGGAATTTATCATCCACCACCAGCACTTTTTCGATCCGGTTTTCGTGCAGCAACTTACGAATTTCGCCCCGCCGGGTGCCTTCCGATACCGTCACCAAACGATCTTTCGGGGTCATGATGCTGGAAACCGGATTTTCGAAATTCTTTTCAAAGCGTAAATCCCGGCTAGTGACAATACCCACCAGATCTTCGCCTTCCACCACCGGCACGCCCGATATATTATGCGCCTGGGTCAGATCCAGCACATCCTGAATGCTGGTGGCCGGCCCCACCGTCAGGGGATCTTTAATCACCCCGCTTTCAAATTTCTTCACCATACTGACCTGTGTGGCCTGCTCATCGATGGTCATATTTTTGTGAATGATGCCAATACCCCCTTCCTGAGCAAGGGCAATAGCAAGCCGCGCTTCTGTCACCGTGTCCATAGCGGCCGATACCAGCGGGATGTTCAGGGTAATATTCCGGGTCAGCTTACTCTGCAAATTGACATCTTTGGGCAGCACAGTGGAATGAGCGGGGAGGAGTAATACATCGTCGAAGGTCAAGGCTTCTTCGGCTATTCGCAACATAGGGGAATCTTCCAGGTTGGGATATAAACAGAGTATTATAAAGTTTTTCAGGGCATGGGTAAATAAGTATGATGCATTTGCAACGGTTGCTAATCTGCCCTGATGGACGCATACTTTCATCCTCAGCGAGGGAACCGGGAAACCGCGTTCCAGGTGAAGAATATAATAAATAATAAAAGTTAACCCCCCGCTATGGGGGCATACCATCAACCTATATCTATTTCATATTTTTTTGGAGGAGTTATGAAAAAATTACTAGTTGCTGCGTCTGCAGCTCTGTTCCTGCACGCCTGCGCCAACAACACCCCACCTGCCACCAATGGTGATGATGCCAGTGCAGCTATCAGCAAGGCTGAGCAGAAAGTTAAGATGGCTCGTGATGTAAACTACGAATGGCGTGATACCGGAAAAGTAATCAAAAAGGCTAAAGCCGCCCTGAAAAAAGGGGATAACGAAACCGCTATCAAACTGGCAAACAAGGCAAGTAATCAGAGTGATAATGCCCTGAAACAGTACGCCGAACAGAAAAATGCCGGGCCTAACTTTTAAACTGGTAATATAAAAATCAACAAAAGCAGGTACAGGATACAAATACACAGCGGTTTCTTGTATCTTGTACCTAATGCTTAAAGATATTTACACTGTCTCCCGCCTCAACCGTGAGGCCCGCAACCTGTTAGAAGGTAGCTTTCCTCTGCTCTTGCTGGAAGCTGAAATTTCCAATCTTGCCAAACCCGCTTCGGGTCACTGGTATTTGTCACTCAAAGATAAAACCGCCTCCGTGCGCTGCGCCATGTTTCGCAACCACAATCAGCGGCTGCGCTTTAAACCCGAAAATGGCGCACAGGTGCTGGTGCGCGCCCGCATCAGTTTGTATGAAGCACGGGGTGAATTCCAGCTTATCATCGAACACATGGAAGAAGCCGGTGACGGTGCGCTGCAACGTGCTTTCGAAGAATTAAAGCAACGGCTGAATCAGGAAGGCCTATTCGACCAGGCACACAAACAGACCCTGCCTGCAATGCCACGCCAGATTGGCATTATCACCTCACCCACGGGTGCGGCTGTGCATGACATACTCACCACCCTGCAACGCCGCTTTCCTGCCATCCCGGTTGTGCTCTACCCGGCTGCTGTGCAGGGCGACAATGCGGCCAGAGAAATTTCAACCCGCATACAACTTGCCTCGCAACGATCAGAATGTGATGTCCTGATTCTTGCCCGCGGAGGTGGCTCACTGGAAGATCTACGCGCCTTCAATGATGAAACCGTTGCCCGAGCCATCTATCATTGTAAAATCCCGATCGTCAGTGGTATTGGTCACGAAGTTGATTTCAGCATTGCTGACTTTGTTGCCGATCACCGGGCCGCAACGCCCACTGCTGCCGCCGAACAGATCAGTCCGGATCAGCAAACCCTGTTGAGGCAGACACAACAGCTTTTCTCCCGGCTCAAACTCAACATAGCGACAAAGCAGAAAACCGGCACTCAACAACTGTACAATTTGAACAAACGTCTACGTCATCCGGGTCATCGCTTACAGGAAGTCGCTCAACGACTGGACGATCTTGAATTGCGTATGCAACAAATAATGAAACACCGCATGCAACACTGGCAGCACGCCCTCAAGCTACAACTGGAAAAAATGCAGCCATACCAGCCCGGCCATTACCTCGAGCAACAGCAATTACAGCTGCAACAACATACCCGCCGTCTGCAACAGGCAATAGAACACCAACTGCAACAAAACCGGCAACGCCTACATCACAGCATCCATAACCTCAATACTGTGAGTCCGCTATCCACGCTTTCACGTGGCTATACGATTACCACCGCCGTGGATAATCAGCGTATCATCCGTAGCAGTGATGAACTTAAATCCGGCCAGAAAATTAAAACCCGGCTATCTCAGGGCCACCTTATTTCAACCATTGAAAAAATAGAGCCATGACCAAACTCATATTATTAATAAGCAGTCTTAGCCTGTATGTTTCACTCTCACTCAGCTCGGCAATTGCTGAGGACTATCCTCGAACCGATGCTGTGCCCGGCGGCATTGCCATCGTTAAACTTGATACCAGCAGTTCAATCCCGCCTTCTGTTTACTATGGCAAAAAGCGTATCCTGATTCGCCAGACAGACGCACAATGGGAAGCCGTTGTCGGCATTCCACTTTCTGCTAAAGCTGGAATTCACAAGTTGCGCATTGTTCCCGCAAATAAAGAAACCTACTCCCGTGATTTTTCTGTGCATAGCAAAGAATATAAAGAACAGCACCTGACCATTAAAAACAAACGCAAGGTCAATCCGAATGCCGAGGATATGACGCGCATTCGTGCCGAGAAAAAAATAATCGTCACCGCACTTTCACAATGGACGGAACAAACGCAGGTTGCCACTCAATTCAGGGTTCCCGTCAAAGGCCGACTGAGCAGCCCGTTTGGCCTGCGTCGCTTCTTCAATGAACAACCCCGCAAACCTCATAGTGGACTGGACATAGCCGCCCCGGAAGGAACCGCAATCAAAGCACCTGCCGACGGTGAAATCATTACCACCGGTCATTATTTTTTCAATGGTAATACGGTATTCATCGATCATGGACAGGGGCTGGTGACCATGTACTGCCACATGAGTAAAATAAATGTCAAAGCAGGAGACAAGATCAGGCAGGGAGAAAGTATCGGTGAAGTTGGCATGACCGGTCGAGTCACTGGCCCGCATTTGCACTGGAGCGTCAGCTTAAATAACACCCGCGTTGATCCGATGCTATTTATGGCTAAACTATAAACCACATCGCATTCCTGCGGGGAGTTACTGCGGATCAATTATTTCTGCTTCCCACGATCTGTATTGGAATCCATGTATCGTATCACCTTGTTACCCCCGTATGCATTCCCACGCAGAGCATGGGAACGAGGATAACTCTCTCACCGGGGTGGGGAGTGTTGGGAAGAGGGGGAAGTTACTGCGGATCAATCATCAGGGCCGGTAATAAAATGTATTACCTCGGCCTACACATTTTATTTTTTTATTATGAATATTACAGGATATTTTTAATTCAGGTTCCTGCCAGCCATTTTTCACCATCAAACCCAGGCTATCGACACTAACACCCGCATCGGTAGTTTTGTTGATCTCCAGCACATTAAAATAATAACTGAGGACAAAATCACCATTTACACTAAAGTCCTTTAGCGTAGATTTTGTAGTATAAACCACATCTGAATGCGCAATGGTCTTACGTTGTTTTTTTGAAAAACAGACAATTTCATTGTCTGAACTCTCAAGACAATTATTTACGGATGAGGGGAGAAGTGAGGCTGCATTGCTTTTACTATTCCATCTCAGGGAAAGAATCAGTTTTGAATGTTTGCTAATAACGGTTGCCTTTTCTTCAGCAGTCATTTTTTTAGAAACAGGAACCACCTTCGCGGTTAACTTTTTCTTTGATTCTGCCTGACTCAACTTTTTATCACGCCGGGCTTTTTCTGCCGCTAGCCGGCGCTCACGTTCTTTGGCAAGTTTTTTTCTTTCTTGTTCTTTCTTTTTTTGTGCGGCTAACTCTCTATTGGATTTCTCTTTCATCGCCACCTGCTTTTCAGTCTCTATCTGTGCCCGATGTTTCTTCGCCAGACGACTTCCGTTTTCTTCCGCCTGCTTATACCATGCATCGGCTTTGGCCTGGTTTTTCTTGACCCCCAAACCCTTTTCATAAAACTCACCTAACTTAAACTGGGCACCACTGTGTTTGTTTTTTGCCGCCATGCTGAACCACTGAAAAGCCTGCATAAGATCTTTCTTTACGCCATTGCCATCCTCATACGCACTACCCACCGAAAATTGTGCACCAGTATCACCCCGCTCAGCAAGCATCAAATCTAGCTTGAATTGATTATAATCTTCACTATGTGCCGGAGCAGCGGCGAGCAACTGTACGATAAAAAACATCAACAGCAGTACTCGTTGCCAGTTCCGGAATAAAACTAAGTCCATACCTAAACCTCAAATTCTATTCACCATTTCCATATTGATGAAAGTTATTAGTTGTAATTTTTATTTACACGAAGACATAAAACGTGCAGCGGGTGAGTTGCAGGGATCAGATTCAAATGTCTTTTTCTCTTCTGCTTTTTTACGGGCAGCGGCTTCTTGATTGGCTTTATCAATAGCGGCTTGATTGCGAGCGGTTTTTTCTTTAGCTGTTCTCTCACGAGCAGCCTTATCTCGCGCAGATTTTTCACGCGCCGCCTTTTCTCGTGAGGCTTTATCACGAGCTGCTTTGTCACGTGCAGCTTTTTCCCTGGCCGTTTTATCCCTGGCCGCTTTTTCTTTTACAGTTTTATCGCGCGCAGCTTTTTCTTTAGCCGCTTTGTCGCGTGCGATTTTATCACGTGCGGCTTTTTCTTTTGCTAGCTTCTCACGTGCGGTTTTTTCCTCTGCTGCCCGCACCCTTGCCGCTTTTTGTTCTGCGACTTTTTTTTCAGCGAGTGAGCCCTGCTTTTTCCTTTTCTCTAATTCTTTAATCGCCCCGCCGGCATCTTTGGCACCCCTTGCCTCTGCCTGCCGGTACATTTTCATCGCTTTGTCCAGATCCTTTTTCGTTCCTGATCCCTGCTCATACATTTCACCCAGTTTCATCATCGCATCAACATTTCCCCCTGCTGCCATCTGCGATTGAAACTTGAATAAACTCACCATGGGATCGTCAGCAGCACCGGCATTCATACTTACCGACAACACTAATGCTAAAAGGCAAACAAATCTATTCATACTTTTTCCCCGTTCACAGTCTATTTTTCTCAAAAAAAAGGCTGTCTTTACGGAATAATCAGCAACACCTTGACACTATTATCGATTAGCGTGCCATCAATATACCCCAAAGTATTCGGTGATGAGGCAACCCACTGCTTCATTGCTTTGTCATCTGAAATAATTTTGGGCGGTTTTAGTTTCCGGGTAAACTTTCGTTTAGCCCAGTAACGACTCACTTCGCTATCGGTCATTTTCAGGGTTTTTTTGTAAAACTGCTGCCGTATATCAACACCCGGGGAATAATCAGCAACCGAAGCCCGTTCACCATTACTAAAGGACTTACTCTTGCCCAGATATAATTTACCGACCTCTTCTAACGTAATTCCTGGTAACTTGCTAGCTTTATTGGTAATAAGCACGATCTCTGCCTGAGCTATATTTACCAGCATGCCCAAAAGAATGGCAATAGAAAAAGCTCTATAAAATATTTTCATCTACGTCACCTTTCCTATTTAAAAGATCAAATCAAAACTGGCCGCAATCACATTGCCTTTTCTATTATTAACCGGATCATCAAACAGGCCGTATGCACCCAAACCGCCGGAATCATCTGTTTTCACCTGCTTAGCTTCTATCTTGAGCGCTGCGGTAGGGCCGGCTTCGTAACGAAGGCCTAAAGTGTAGGAAGACTGTTGCAATGCATATATGCTCTTATCCTTGCCCTGATCCATATTCGCAGCCGTTAAATAAGGCGTGAAATTGCCTAGTCGATAACCAAGCGTGATGTAACCCGCATTTTGATCAGGGAAGGCCTGATTCATTGCAGCAGTATTTTCAGTATCACGAACAATATACTCACTATAAATAAGTATATTGCGCCAGTCGACGATCATACCGATGCCGCCAAAGCTGCCCTTCTGATCTTTAATCCCAAAACTGACTGCATCAACTTTGGTCGTAAAATAACCGAGGCGAAAGCTGATTCCCTGAGTACCGACAGTGGTGTTAAAACCCACCATGTCATTGGTTTCAAAGCTCACACTACCGCCCTTGGAAATTACGGCTGGATCATTTATAGCATCCGCAACATTTGCCTGCACCGTGGCTTTATGCCTACCTGAACCGGCATAAAGCTCAAGCAATAAATCCCAGTCACCCAGGCCTTTTTGATAAACCAGATCCGGGCCAACAATCGCATCAATCGGGTTAGTGCTATACACTTCCTGAGGAGGAGTCACCCAGGGATAGGCATAACCCACTTCCTGGTACTCCGACACCATGAAAAATGGCCCCTTGATGCGTCCCAGTCGCACGGTGTAATTATCATTTATGGTATAACTCGCATAGGCCCATTCAGTGGTAACCGAATATTCCTCTGCACCACCATTCGCCTGTAACACCAGAGTCATTTCCAGATTTTCACTCACCTGAGCACTGGCCTGCAAACCAATATGGTTACCCAGGGTATCGAAATTGACGTTTTTACTCGCATAACCTCGTGCATAACCGGTAGCGGTTGAGCCATCCGTTTGTACCGCATCGGTATAGGTTCCCTTAATTGTCATGTAGCCTGAAAAACTGATGTCCTCAAGAGCAAATGTGGAAGGCTGTACCCCCACAAATAATGCGCATCCTGTTATTAGTGACCAAACCTGCTTTTTCATTTTGTTTACTCCGTTTTTTTCTTTCCCAACTAAAAATTAGTTTGATAATTAAACTAAGTGTATCTCACCTACTTTAACAACAAATCACCTTCAATTGAAATTGAAGTAGACTAAGTGCAATTACAATTCCATGAACAAATTCACAAACTGTAAATATGCTTATAATAAAAGTTGGAATTAATATCTAGTGAGCAGTGTCGGCAGTGATAACACTAACTTTAATGTTATTACTGTGAGAACAATTATTAAGTGAGATAAATCAATTTTTACGTGAAGTAAACTTACGCAGACGACGACGTTTTTCCATTTGCCGGGAGGTGAGTTTGTTTTTTCTGCCCGCGAAGGGGTTTTTGCCACTCTTGAACTCGAGCCGCATGGGGGTGCCTTCCAACTTTAGGTATTTAAGGAAGGCATTAATAAGGTAGCGGCGATAAGCATCAGGAACCGCTGAGGTCTGATTACCATGAATCACAATAATAGGAGGATTAATTCCACCCTGGTGTGCATAGCGTAACTTTATCCGACGCCCCTTAGCCAGTGGCGGCTGATGCTTGATCACCAACTCCTCCAGCAAGCGAGTTAGCTCCGGGGTGGAAAAATCTTTCACTGCCGAAGCATAAGCGCGATCAACCGAGGTATATAAATCGCCAACACCGCTACCATGCAAAGCGGATATAAAATGAGTCTTGGCAAAACTAAGGAAGGGTAATTTATAGTCCAGTTCCCGTTTCACTTTATCTTTTTGATCGTGCGTCAGACCATCCCACTTATTAATCGCCAACACCAGCGCACGCCCAGCATCCAGTACAAAACCCAACAGGTTGGCATCCTGATCGGTAATGCCTTCGCTTGCATCCAGCAACATGATCACCACATTAGAATCTTCAATGGCCTTCAATGCTTTAATCACGCTGAATTTTTCGACCACCTCGTTGACCCGACTGCGACGACGAACACCGGCCGTATCAATCAGAGTGTAATCCTGACCATCACGCTCAAAGGGCAGATAAATCGAATCACGAGTGGTGCCAGGTAAATCATAAGCCACCACCCGCTCTTCACCCAGCATCCGATTCACCAGGGTAGATTTGCCCACATTCGGCCGACCGATGATGGCAATTTTTATGCCTTTTGAGGCAACATTCAGCTCTTCATCACTTTCATCCTGCGGCATACTGTCGAACACCGCCTCCATCAGCGCCGGAACACCGCGCCCGTGTGAGGAGGAAATACCATACGGCGTGCCCAGACCCAGATTGTAAAATTCAGCGGTAACAATCTCAGCATCCAGACCATCAATTTTATTAACCACGAGAATCAGGTGTTTGCCGGTTTTACGTAGCCGCTTGGCCAGATATTGATCTTCTGGGGTCAAACCATTACGGGCTTCAACCAGAAACAATACGCTATCAGCCTGTTCAATCGCCAACCAGGATTGTTCCTCCATTAATTCTTCAACCCCGTCGGTTTCACCGGTCAAGCCACCCGTATCGACAACGATATAAGGGTGTTTTCCAAGCTTACCCTCACCGAATTTACGATCACGGGTGAGACCTGGCTGATCGGCAACCAGCGCATCGCGAGTTTTTGTCAAGCGATTAAAAAGTGTGGATTTGCCAACATTGGGACGGCCGACAAGGGCAATAACAGGTTTCATGGATGAAGCACTCAGGAATCAGAATACGAATAGGCAGACATGATCCCAAAACGATCATTAACAATGAGCATGTCCTGATAAACAACCGGGTTGGCAAGAATGTTTCTTTCACGATCGTAATAACCGCTATCATCCTGCTGCCATTCTTCATCAAACTGATAGGCGACTTCGTTTAATAAAATGCGGTTAACGATATGGCCATCTTCTCGATCCAGCCAGTGTATATAACCATCATAATCGGCCACGGCAACATTATCACCGTGCAGCACCGGCCCAGTGAGCTGACGGCGCAATAACTTTTCCTGCCGCCACAATATCGCCCCGCTCATACGGTTTAGAGCCAGCACCTGACTCTCTGCATCGGTAATATAAATTCGGTAGGCATCGGCTGTCATCCCGGCATAGGAGGACATATCCTGAACCCAGCGGATGCGACCATTTTCCAGCTGTAACGCAGCCAGTCGGCCCTGATAGGTGGCCGCATAAATGAGATCGTCCACGACAATGAGATCCACATCAATATCAATAATGCGTTCAAGTTCAGTACGACCGGCAGGGACGGCTATTGCGGTCTCCCACAACTCAATTCCATCTTTTAAGGTTAGCGCGGTTAGCTTGCCGTTGTCGGATCCCATTAGCACCATATCGTTCACAATCAGCGGCGCACTGTTACCCCGTAAAGTCAGCAGCGGTACACTACTTTCAAAAATCCAGCGCCGCTTTCCATTTGCCGCATCCAGCGCATACAGATGACCATCAATCGAACGTACCACCACTAAACCCTGCTGACTCAATGGCGGAGTTAAGACTTCACTGGAAACTTTACTCCGCCAGAGTTCATGTCCATCTTTTGGATCCAGCGCAATCACATCCCCCAGGTTGCTGCCCAGCAGCAGACGACCTTCTTCTAAGCTGAGCCCTGATGTTAGTTTAAGGTTTAAATCACGGTGCCAGCGTTGATCGCCCGTCTTCACATCAAAGGCATATATAGTGCCTTCATAGTCAGCCATATAACCAGTATCGCCATCGAATACAGGCTTGTAGCGCAGGTAAAAATAACGTGCGCCACGACCAACATCACTGCGCCATTCAGTTACCATACTGGCCGTGGGTTCAAAATCCGGTAGCGATACCGGTGGTAATACCGGCGAAGGTGATGAAGAACAGCCGACAATAATAAGGGCAATTAAAAAGAAGAATATGCGCATCAACAAACTCAACCCTGTGCGCTATCGGTGGCAGGAAGATCATTCAACTTCATTTCAAGAAGAATGCGACGCTGATCATTTTCAGCAATCGTATCAAGAGCCTGTTGATAGGCACTGCGTGCCTGCTCAGACTGATTTTGTAGCAACAAAATATCGCCTCGTATCTCACTATATAAAGAGGTATAACTTCCCTGACCGGCAATATTGGCTAAGGCCAGCCCTTCATCAAATTTTTTCTCTGCCGCTAGAACCCGTACCAGTCGTAAACGGGCGATATGTTTCATGCCATCCTGCTTTGCATTATCAATCACCCAACGCAAATGTACGACAGCAGCATCCAGTGAGTCACTCTCTACACTCATCCGCGCCATACCCAGTGCGGCCAATGCTGCAAACGGGGTCCCAGGAAACTGTTTAACTAACTGTTCACCAGCAGCAAAAACCTTGACTGAATCATTGGTAATCAGGTGATTCTGCAAGCCAGAGTAAACCAGTGATGCCTTTTGAGACTGTCCAATTTGATAGTCAATCCAGAAACGGTAACCGCCAATTGCAGCCAGTCCTATCGCCAATCCAAAAACCAGAGCACTGCCATTCTTTTTAAACCAGGCCTTGAGGGCCTCAACCTGTTCTTCTTCTGTTTGATCCAAGCTCACATCATTCTCCGCTATAGTGATTATTTGCCCGGCCCGCTACTTCAGTCTGAACTCAACCGATGTTTATAGGGGCATTTATTTTGTCTTTTATACTTCCAGACTGGTTTTCAAAAACTTCGTTAATACTGCCTGTGCAATAATTTGTTGATCCTGCTCACCGCTTAAATCCTTAATTGTGATTTCATTTTTTTCCAGTTCATCTTCACCCAGAATAAGCGCAAAACGAGCGCCACTTTTGTCAGCTTTTTTCATCTGACTTTTCATACTGCCCGCACCACAATTTAGCAATAAGCCTGACTCCGGTAATTCATCACGGCACTGTTCAGCCAGCACTGTCGCCCGCAATTCAGCGATATCACCAAGAGCAAGAAAATAGGCCAACGGCCTACCACCCTGCTTTGCAAACTTGTTCTCATCAAGCAACGAAACCAACCGTTCCATGCCCATTGCAAAGCCCATTGCGGTGGTGGCTCGTCCACCCAATTGCTGCACCAGACCATCGAAACGGCCTCCGGCGCAGACCGTTCCCTGTGCTCCGAGTTTATCGGTGACCCATTCAAACACGGTTTTTGAATAATAATCCAAACCGCGAACCAGACGCGAGTTCACCTTATATTGAATACCCGCAGTATCCAGCAGGGCGCACAGTTTAACAAAATGCTCGCGTGATGCCTCGTCCAGATGTGCATTTAATTTTGGTGCCGCTTCAATCAGTGCCTGCATCTCGGGATTTTTACTATCCAGAATGCGCAGTGGGTTCGATTCCATGCGCCGCAAACTATCGGCATCCAGTTGTTCCCGATGCTCATTCAAATACGCAAGCAGAATTTCACGGTAGGCCTGACGTGATTCACTCGACCCCAGTGAATTCAGCTCCAGGGTGACTGAATCGGCAATGCCTAACTGCTTCCAGAGCCGCGCTGTCATCATGATCATTTCAGCATCAACATCGGGGCCGGAAAAACCAAAAGCTTCTACCCCAAGCTGAAAAAACTGGCGATAGCGTCCTTTTTGTGGCCGTTCATGCCGGAACATCGGCCCTAAATACCAAAGCCGCTGAGTCTGATTATGCAACAGGCCATGTTGCATACAGGCACGCACACAGGCTGCCGTGCCTTCTGGGCGCAAGGTTAAACTGTCACCATTGCGATCTTCAAAGGTGTACATTTCTTTTTCAACAATATCGGTGACTTCACCGATCGAGCGTTTAAATAATTCGGTTTTCTCAACGATGGGAAAACGAATTTCATTATAGCCATACGCCGCCATCAGCTTGCGAAATTGTTTTTCAACAAACTGCCATTTGGGTGTTTCATCGGGCAGAATATCATTCATGCCACGGATGGCCTGGATCAACTTGGACACACTATTTCCTGTTAATAAACTACCCCGCCACAAGCGGACGGGGTATTAATTTGTAGCTTGAGCTGAGTGAAACGAAGCCCAACCTACTATTTTTTCGCTGCAATCCGCGAGAAGCAAAAAACTTATTCGCTACTAATGGCTGCCTGAACCTGTTTTGCTTCCCTTACCAACCACAAAATAAGCAGTATTATCGCTTTCATATTTGGCCAGACTAAAGGGCTGATCATTCCATGATATTTCGACGCCTGGCGAATACCCCAGCAAAATCGAATAACTGGGACTGGAATCAAGCTCCAGGCGATGACCTTTCTCAACCATACGATAGACCAGCCGTTTACCCTTGGCATCACGAATATCCGTCCAGGAATCAGATTTATACTCCAGCAACAAACGTGGGTCAGCAGGCTTGCTTGCAGCATTCGGACTTAGGGCCAATTTCTGAGTAGTACCACCTGATGTAGTTTTCTCATCCATCACTACCGGCTGCCCGGTATCTTCCCCGCTTAGCGGAATGGATATTTGATGCGATGCCTGACCAGACTGCTCGCCTTCATTGCTTAAAAATGTAAGCGTATCTGGCTCTGCCGAATCACCATTATAAAGCAGAAAAACTGCAGCCATGATAATTGCAATAATAACCCCCGCCAGCGCAGGTAATATCCATTTTCTGGATTTTTGTTTTACCGAGGGTTCATAGAGGATCTTTTCGAAGTGTGTTTCATTTTCATCTTCGATATTCTCAAGATCAGAAACAAATTCATCCAGAGATAACCCCAACAATTTCACATAGGCACGCATATAGCCATATAAATAAGCCGAACCGGCAAAGATGCTGTAATCATCATTCTCCAGCGCTATAATAAAACGTGTTTCGAAATACAGCTTTACTGCTGCTTCCGATACTTCCCAACCTTTAGCTTCACGAGCAAGCCGCAGCCGCGTACCTTTAGATATCTCACTTGCCTTTTCTTCTTCATTAACTTCTTTCTTTTCGTTATTCATCGAGAACCTTGCATTTCAAACTGTTTTAATAATTGTGTTTCTTTCGAATTGGGATATTTACTTTTCAAACGTATCGAATAATTTGCAACTCGCTCGGCATTGCCGCGTTTGTGCTCAATCAAAACTGCCAGCCACAAACTTTCGGCATTGTGTGTACTGTATTTCAATAATTTATTCAGGTACGCCTGAGCCTGATTACTCAGGCCTTTATCATAATTGATTTGAGCCATACCCAGTAAGCTTTTGCGTGAGCGGGGATTCAGTTTGAGTGTAGTACCAAACAAACGTTCAGCCTGCTGCAAATTTCCCTTGTTCAGCTCACACTGTGCCATGTTTTCGTACAGCCGATCCCGAGACTGATACAAAGGATCCTGGGTGACCATTTCAAAAAACTGATCTGCTTCTGTATAGCGTTTTTGTTTGCATAAAAACACTGCATAGTTATTTCGTACCGCCGCAACCTTTGACGACAGGCTACTGTCCGGCATGTTTTCAAGTGCCATCTTAAAATGAAGATCCGCGTCCACTGGTCGATCGAGGCGATCATATAACACGGCCAAATATTGATGAGCATCGGGATTATTCGGATTCTGCGTAATTGATTTATTTAACTTGCCTAATGCTATTTCATAACGCCCCTGCTGCATATAAGCCAGCCCTAATTTGGCATTCGCCTCGGCCGCCTTGTATTTATTACCTTTCTCCAGATCCGTTTGCGTGGCACAGGCCGCTAGCAAACTAATAGACAAACCCAAAATAATAAACCGCATATTTATATAGCCCTTGTGATTGGCGCTTCTTTTAAATGCTTTAACTTCCGCTTGCTGCGATCGATGACTTTACCGGCAAGCTGCCCGCAAGCGGCATCAATATCTTCGCCTCGGGTTTTACGAGTAATGGTGATCAAACCGGCTTTTACCAGAATATCCCGAAAACGATTGATGACTTCCGGTTTCGACACACGATATTGGCTACCAGGAAACGGATTAAAAGGAATTAAATTGATTTTTGAGGGAATGCCCTTCAATAACTTTACTAATGCCCGTGCCTGAGCCGGACTGTCATTAATACCGTCCAGCATGACATATTCAAAGGTCACCTTACGCTTTGTTTCACCTTCAATATAACGCAAGCAGGCCGCCAACAACTCTTTAATCGGATATTTACGATTGATAGGAACCAGCTGATCCCGCAGCGCATCTTCCGCAGCATGCAATGACACCGCAAGACTGACATCGCTCACTGCCTTCAATCTATCCAGTGCCGGGACAATACCCGAGGTGCTCAACGTAACTCGTCGTTTTGAGAGGCCATAGGCATTGTCTTCGATCATCAGGTTCATCGCGGTGACAACATTATCAAAATTCAACAAGGGCTCACCCATGCCCATCATCACCACATTACTGATCACCCGTTGTTCACGCGGCAGGCATTCCAGTGCCTGATTAGCTCGCCAGAGCTGACCGATGATCTCGGCAGCAGACAGATTGCGGTTAAAGCCCTGTTGCGCGGTGGAGCAGAAACTACAGTCCAGCGCACAACCCACCTGAGAAGAAACACATAAGGTGCCACGGCCATCCTCAGGAATATAAACGGTCTCAACACAATTGCCGCCATCCACCTGCAATAACCATTTCACCACGCCATCACTGGCACGCTGTTCACTGACGATCTCTGGCGCGCGAATTTCTGCCAGCAAGCCCAGTTTTTCACGCAAAACCTTGCCCAGGTTGTTCATGGCATTGATGTCATCTACACCAAACTGGTAAATCCATTTGATCACCTGGGTCGCGCGAAAAGGTTTTTCACCCTGCCCGGAAAACCAGTCCTGCAGCGCGGGCAAGTCAAAGTCCAGCAGGTTTACTTTCTTATCAGTGGTCAACATTTAATCTCGGTCGTATCGGATATTTGAATTCAGAGCAAAACAGGCGTTAAAACACAGGCTTATGAGTGTTTTTCACAAAGGCGGATTCTATCCTGTGTGGAGATGACAGGCAATTGTATGGCTCAAATAGTCTCATTATACCTGTTTAGAGCAGCCAGCGGGTAGCATCTGTGCGCTCAAAATTGGCAGCAAATAAACCTGAAAAACAGACTTGATACTGCAACCTAAGCGGCATAAGATACGCGCAATCTTAAAGATTAGAATCATTTTAAATTAAAGGAGAATTTTATGGGTGTATTAGTCGGTCGTGAAGCCCCGGATTTTACTGCTGCGGCAGTGCTGGGTAATGGAGAAATTGTTGAGGACTATAATTTCAAAAAAGAAACCAAAGGGAAATATGCCGTTATTTTCTTCTATCCTCTTGATTTTACTTTTGTTTGTCCATCTGAGCTAATTGCCTTTGATCATCGTTTAGGTGAATTCAGTAAGCGTGGCGTTGAGGTGATCGGTGTTTCCATCGATTCACAATTCACTCACAATGCCTGGCGCAACACTCCCATTAATGAAGGTGGTATCGGCCCGGTCAAATATCCCCTGATTGCGGATGTAAACCATGCCATTTGTCAGGCCTATGATGTTGAGCATCCGCAAGCCAGTGTCGCTTTCCGTGGCTCATTCCTGATTGATACAGAAGGTCAGGTACGCCATCAGGTGGTCAATGATCTGCCTTTAGGTCGCAACATCGACGAAATGCTGCGTATGATCGATGCCCTGCAATTCACCGAAGAGCATGGCGAAGTTTGCCCAGCAGGTTGGACCGAAGGTGATAAAGGTATGCAGCCGACTCCAGATGGTGTTGCCAGTTATCTAGCCGAAGAAGCCGACAAGCTTTAAGCACTTCGGATCCCCGAAAAAATGCCCGCATAATGCGGGCATTTTTTTGTCTACTCGGCTTGCGGCCGAACAGAGGTGAATAAATCGGCCAGGGTGGCTTCGACCTGTTCGACTGAAGTCGAACCTTGCGGTGTAGGTTGGGCTTCGCGTTGCTCTGCCCAACCTACCATTTTTTCACTGCAAGTAGCGGGGAATTAAACCCTCAGTGATTAAATATGAAAACCCTTACCCAAAACGAAGATCGTAACCACTACAGATGCACATGGCTATCCGTTTAGTCTCAGCCATCTGCCACCGGTGCCGGGGCGGTTATCGCCTTTTTTTCCACTGTACCTTCAACCCGCCCCATAGACTCTTCTGCATCCTTATTCATAATTAAAATACTGATACGCCGGTTTTTGGCACTGCGCGGATTTTTCTTATCCAGCAACACTGATGAAGACAGGCCCACAATCCGGCCTAGCTGATCGCTGGGTAGCCCGCCTTTTAATAATTCACGTCGAGCGGTGTTGGCGCGATCCGCCGACAGCTCCCAATTAGTATAAGGCTTGCGATAGTCATTACCGTAACGATCTTCATATTCTATATAACCCTTGGGAAATGGTGTGGCATCGGTATGGCCGGTAATGCTTACCAGATTGGGCACTTCCTGGACGATAATTTTAGAAATTTTACGCAGAATAACCTTGGTATACGGTTTTAGATCGGCTTTGCCCAGTGCGAACATGGGCCGATTTTTCTTGTCGATAATTTGCACCCGCAGGCCATCCGGAGTAATTTCAAGCAACAGCTGATCCTTGAAGTTTTTTAATTCCTTACTACTTTCTATTGCCGCCTTGAGCTTTTTTAATAATTTATCAAGTCGTTTCTTGTCTTCTTTTTTCTCAACTTCCTTAACTTTTTCTTCCTGTGATTTTTCAGCTTCCGGCTCGGTGGTCGGCGCATGCTGTTCCGATTTATAGCCATCGCCCTTAGGAATATCCTTGGTACCGCCCAGCTTGATCATACTGGTACTGGCTCCACCAGGGCCTTTAATACCCGATGGATTATTGAACCAGTCAGAAATACCTTCACGCTGCATTTCATCGGTAATCCCAAGCAGCCAGAGCAACAGGAAAAAAGCCATCATCGCGGTAACGAAATCGGCATAAGCCACTTTCCACGAGCCGCCATGATGACCACCACCACCCTGGATGATTTTCTTTATGACTATCGGTTGTTTTTTATCATCACCTGCCACTGGTATTTAATCCTTTCCGGTGGATCATTTCTTCAGACTTTTGATATGTTCCTCAAGCTCGAGGAAGCCGGGACGCATATCACTACTCAAAGCCTTACGGCCAAACTCTACCGCTATCTGTGGCGTATAACCATTGAGCGTCGCCATGATACAAATTTTGGCACATTCAAATAATTTACCTTCTTCTGCTTCCTGCGCCGCCATTGCATTACCCATGGGACCGACGATGCCATAGGCCAACAAAATACCCAAAAAGGTACCGACCAGAGCCGCACCCACATGGGCACCGAGCACTTCCGGGGGTTCACTGATGAAGCCCATGGTAATAACCACTCCCATCACCGCCGCAACAATACCAAAGGCCGGTAGGCCATCCGACATAATGGTAACCGCATGGCTAGACTCTGCCAGTTCGTGGTGATGAGTTTCCATCTCTATATCCATGAGATTTTCCAGCTCAAAGGCATTCATATTACCGCCGACCATCAGACGTAAATAATCACAGATGAAGTCAATCAGGTGATGATTTTTCAATATGCCAGGATATTCCTTGAAAATTTCACTCTCTTGCGGTTCGTCAATATCCGCTTCCAGCGCCATCAGACCCTCCTTTCGTGCCTTGCCGAACAAGGCAAACATCAGCGAAAGCAATTCCATAAACGTCTGTTTTTTATAGAGGCTTCCTTTGAACAGACGCCCCAAACTCTTGAGCGCCGCGAAAATGACTTTAGGCGGGTTCGCAATAACAAAAGCCCCCATCGCGCCGCCCAGAATAATCAACAGTTCAAAGGGCTGGTAAAGTGAGGCCAGATTACCGTGCGAGAGTACATAGCCGCCAAATACGGCACCCAATACCATTATAAGACCAATCAATAATTTCATTGCAGAATTACATGTCCTTGATATGTGTGTCTATTTATCAGCAGGTATATTCGGTTTAACAGTACCCGCATTTATTCAATATTCTTATCGACGGCTATAACATAAAACTTAAGCCCATCTGTAAAAATTTTTCCACGGCTAAAGCCGCAGCTATAAATAGATCAGCCAGCCTAAAGACAATGCAGCAGCAACCGATATTAAAGGTGATGAATTATTTATTGAATTGCCCCCACCACCTTATTTATCAGGATACACTGGTATGAATCTCAGTCTGGACGAATGGGTAAAACGCATTGGTCATAAGCCCGTGCCGGTTCTTGAAGCCACTATCAGTGCCTTGCGTCAGTATTGTGCACAGGAAAATGCATCGGTCTCGGAGCTGGAAGAAACCGTTGAACTAGATCCTGGACTGGTCATTCACTTACTAAGATTAGGCAATGCAAAAACTTCCGGCTCACTGAAAACTGACATTACAACGATCTCCCAGGCACTGATGATTTTAGGTGTCGTGCAGGTCAATGAACTGCCGCAGCGTCTACCAAGTATTGAAAAAACATTAAAAGATGCGCCCAGAATCCGCCTACTGAAAACATTTGCCCGCGCCTATCATGCTGCACGCCAGTCAACGCGATGGGCAGTTCAACGCCGGGACATGACCCCCGAAGAAGTCTTTGCGGCCACCCAGTTACATTTTCTCGGTGAAATGTTTGTCGCCATGTACGCCCCTGATTTGCTAGATAAAGTAGATCACATGCGCAGCGAAAAAAATATTGCCTCTGAAGAAGCCCAGTTTATTGTGCTGGGTTTTACCCTGGATCAACTCACCGCAAAACTGGCTCGGCTATGGAAATTACCCGATCTTCTGCTTGAAGCCCTGCATCCAGAAAATGCGAAATTTCCCCGCGCCCTTGGGATTATGTTAGCCGTACAACTAGCCCGTGGTTCGGCTCTTGACTGGTATGGAGATAAAACCTGCAAGATTCAGGAACAGGCGGCTGAATGGCTGGAAATAGACTTAAGTCAGTTGATAACGGGAACCCATATACTGGCTGTGGATGTCGCTCATGAAACCGCCCTCTATGGCGTCCCCCCATCGGTACTCGGACTGACGTTTATTCCCCCACAGTCGGTGGGAAAAAATGAACGTTCGGAGGAAGAAACAAGCGAAGATAACCACGCTGAAATTTGTCTCATGCCGCAGTTGCAATCACTAAAATTATTACTCGGAGTATTGTCCCAGAAAAAATTACCCACCGATAATACCTATGAATTAATCAGCCATATTCTCAAGGGTCTGCATGATGGTATTGGACTCAATCGGGTAGTCTTTGCGCGACTGGATGCAGAAGCAAAAAAACTCAAAGCTGAAAAAATTATTGGCGTAGATAATGATCCCCAGTTCAGCCGCTTTGAAATTAATCTTTCAACTCCGCACCTGTTTAGCCGCTTAATGGAAAAGTCTCAGGCGGTATTAATCAATGATCAAAATCGGACAAAATTCTGGCCGCTGGTGCCAAAAGAATTTCAAAAGTTAATCAACACTAATTCTTTCATCGCCATGTCGATTTTTATCAAGGAACAACCAATAGGGATTATTTATGCCGATCGGCGCAATAGCGCCTGCCAAATTGATGAACGTGGATATAATTATTTTAAAACCACCTGCAAGCATGCCTGCCAGGCTCTGCAACGTTTACCTAAACTCGATTTTAGTCATCCCTGATTTATCAAACTTCAGTGCGTGCATTGAAGGCTCGGGATAAGGTACTGCTATTAACAAATTCAAGTTCACCACCAACCGGAACGCCGTGGGCAATACGGGTGGCGACAATGCCCGGACGTGATTCAATAATCCCGGCAATATAATGCGCTGTGGCTTCACCTTCTGCGGTTGGATTCGTGGCCAGGATCACTTCTTTTATTTCATTTTCATCCAGTCTTGCAGTCAGTTTATCCAGACCTATATCCATCGGTCCAATGCCATCCAACGGTGACAGATGTCCCATCAAAACGAAGAACATACCCTGATAATCAGCCGCCTGTAACACCGCCTGCACATCAACGGGGGACTCTACGACACAGAGCAAACTGCGATCACGTTTATGGCTGACACAAAGCCCGCACAGGCTTTGCTCACTCAGGGTGCGACACTGACTGCAATGACCGATGCGTTCAACCGACTCCAATAGCGTTGTCGCCAGACGCTTTGCCGCTTCGCGATCCCGTTGCAATAATTGGAAAGCCATGCGTTGTGCAGACTTCGGACCGACTCCAGGCAAACAACACAGAGCATCGATCAACTGACCGATAAGTGGACTGAATGACATGAATTAAAACGGCAGCTTTAATCCACCGGGTAAATTCATACCCGCGGTCATACCGGAAAATCTTTCCTGGGTGGTTTTTTCAACCTGACGCACGGCATCATTAACCGCAGCGGCAAATAAATCTTCCAGCATCTCTTTATCGTCCATCACGCTATCATCGATCTCAACCCGTTTAACATCATGACGACAGGTCATAATAACGCTAACCAGGCCACCACCGGATTTGCCGGTGACTTCGATGTTAGCCATTTCTTCCTGGGCTTTTTCCATATTGGCCTGCATCTGCTGGGCCTGTTTCATTAAATTACCAATTCCGCCTTTCATCATCGTATCCTCTTTCAAAAAAATAAATTAACTGCCCTGCCCTATAGATACGGCCTGGACTGTAGCTGTATGCTTGAAACCGTATCTACAGCATAAATTTGTTGGGCTTCATTTTATTCAGCCCAACCTACCATGTTTGACTTCGGCCACAGCTGTACAGCTAAAGCCGCCTCTACCAATGATATTTAATCGGGCTGGATGCTATCGGGATTAACGCTCGCCCCGAAAGCATCTATTAATGAACGCACGTTCTCGTCATTTTCAATTACGTTCTCTGCTTGCCGCTGACGTTCATCCTGTAAACGTTGTTGACGCTGCGCCGGGTTCTCAACATCCGAGGCTTTGACTTCAATACGCAGGGTCACGGAACGTCCTAAATAATTATTCAGCATTTCCTGTAGCTGTTTTTCCCGCTCGGGATTTAACATGGGTGCGCCGATGTTATCCAGACACAGACAAATCGAATCGGCATCCTGATGGCTCATGGCGCAATGCGCCGCCAGCTGCTGCAAGATCCCGTTGAGTTTTAAACCCTCAACAATCTGGTGCCAGTCGCTTGCATCTGGATTCGATATCGGCGCGGTAGCAACACGCTCATCTGGCGAAGAAGCTGGCGCGGGGCTGATTTCACGGCGAGGCTCAACCACCTGTTTTGATTCAACTACCGGCCGGGAAGCCGGAGAAGAAACAGCCGTCGTAATGGCAGGCTGTTGGGATGAACCTGATGGAGTAGATGTTCTCAGCGCCGCCGGATCGCCGGCAGGACGAAAGGCCAGCATCCGCAGCAATAGCATTTCCAGTCCCGCTTTCGGCTCTGGTGACAAGGGTAGATCCCGACGACCCAGCAGCGCGATCTGATAAAACAACTGCACATCTTCCGGGCTTAAATTATCAGCCAGTGTCTGTAACAGACCCTGCTCACCCATGCTTTCATCCCAGGCTTCCGGGATCTGCTGCAGTAAAGCCACATGCTGTAAAGTCGTGATTAATTCCGCCAGCACCCCGATGAAATCAGGAGCCTGCTCGGCTAATAATTTCACTTCGGCCATCACCGCAGGCGCATCCTGCTCGGCCAGTGCCTGCAAAATCCGGTACACATGCTGACTATCAATGGTGCCCAACATGGCGCGCACATCGATATCGCCAACTTTGCCGCCACCAAAAGCAATGGCCTGATCCAGTAAACTCAGGGCATCACGCATGCTGCCATCCGCCGCACGCGCCAGTTGTTTTAACGCGGGGGCTTCGGCCTCGATGGCTTCCTGGGTGAGAACTTTTGCCAGATAATCCTGGATCCATTCTGGATCTAAACGACGCAAATTAAACTGCAGGCAGCGGGACAAAATAGTGACCGGCAATTTTTGCGGATCAGTCGTTGCGAGCAGGAATTTTACATGTGGTGGCGGTTCTTCCAGGGTTTTCAACAGGGCGTTGAAACTGTGGTTGGAGAACATGTGGACTTCATCAATGAGATAAACTTTGTAACGACCGCGAGTCGGCGCATATTGCACGTTATCGAGCAGATCACGGGTTTCATCGACCTTGGTGCGCGATGCCGCATCCACTTCAATCAGATCAACAAAGCGACCTTCATCAATTTCCCGACAGGCCGAACATTCACCACAGGGATGGCTGCTGACACCTTGTTCACAATTGAGCGATTTAGCCAGAATACGCGCGATGGTGGTTTTGCCCACGCCGCGCGTACCGGTAAACAGAAAAGCATGATGCAGACGATCTTCATCCAGCGCATGAATCAGGGCGCGTAGCACATGCTCCTGACCGACCAGTTGTTCAAATGTCCGTGGCCGCCACTTGCGTGCCAGTACCTGATAGCTCATGTGTCTCGCCGAGATAAGGGACGAGTAACAAGGGACGAGTGACAAGGAAAACCTGCTTTAGATCCTCGTCACTCATCCCTCGCCACTTGTCCCTTGAAATTGGGAGGCGGCTCATACCAGCTACACCCCGGCACCCGAATCAACCATTACCGTTGCTCCCTTCCAGGCCTGGCGGAGTTCACAGCCTATCGTTGCGGGGGAACCGATATAAGCCACCATAAAGTCGACTATTTTACCTGATTCTGCGGCATCTGTTCTATATAAATTGCGTCTGCCTAATTATTTCTCTACGCTGGCCTGATTCTTTTTTTCTGCGCGCTTGCGGCGTGAAGCTTTGGGATCGGCAATTAGCGGCCGGTAAATCTCAACCCGATCATGGTCACGCAATATCGCCTCACGTTTACTGATCTTACCGAAAATTCCCAGCTTGTTTTTCTCCAGGTCAATTTCTGGAAACTGTTCCAGAATGCCGGATTGCTCCACTGCCTGCAGCAGGTTTGTTTCAGGAGGGACTTCCAGACTGAGAATGATCTGAGTATTTTCCTCGGCATAAGCCACTTCAACCTGCAGCATTTCGGTACTGGAATCAGCCATAAATTTCTTTCGCCCGTTTTACGAAGGCATCGACCAGGGTCGAGGCGATGAAGGTAAACACTTTGCCAAAGGTCATGGAAAGGATTTTACTGGAAAATTCAAAATCCATCTCCAGCATAACCTTACTGGCCTGCCCATCACCCAACGGCTGAAAACGCCAGATACCGTATAAATGTCTGAACGGCCCTTTCACCAGATGAATTTCGATGCTCTGATTTTTTACCAGCTGGTTACGCGTGGTAAAGGACTTATGCAGTCCGCTATGGGCAATCTCCAGGCTGGCGTTAACCTCATTCTCGGTTCGTGCGATTTCTTTTGCCTCTCGGCACCAGGGCAGAAACTCGGCATAGCGGGGAATATCATCCACCAGCCGATACATTTGCTCGGTGCTGTATTCTACCAGTGCCGTTTTGGTAATAGTGGTCAAATTATTTTATCCTGTACAATGAAAACTATAATACACACCGCTTGCCATAAAGACACCCCGTTCAATGAACACCCCGTTCGTCCTGAGCCTGTCGAAGG
>CAZNRP010000033.1:0-26708 GCA_964575555.1 uncultured Thiohalophilus sp.
CTTCTGTGTAGCTGCAGTGCTCGCCGCCATAGATGGCACTAATGCCTAGTGTCTGTAACCGCTGGTGGGCAAGCTGATAGATGTCCATTTGCCATTTCCCCTGTCTGGCGAGGAAAGCGGGTTTTGCGGTGGCATCGTGGGCGAGAAAAATTTCCCGTACTTCATCCCCGACTTCATAGGCTTCCGGGCCGATGGCGGGGCCGAGCCAGACCAGTAGTTCCTTATTATTAACCTTAAATTTTTCGATTGCAGCTTCGAGGATGCCGGCGGCAAGACCGCGCCAGCCCGCATGGATGGCGGCAACCTGGCTTCCCTGAGAGTTGCAGATCAACACCGGCAGGCAGTCAGCGGTGAGCACGGCACAGATAATACCGGCCTGGGTGCTGGTGCTGCCATCGGCTTCAATTCGCCCGGTTTTGTGTTGGGTCGCATCAATAATGCGGGTGCTGTGGGTTTGAGTGAGCCAGACGGGTTTGCTGGGCAACTGCAAACGTCGGCGATTTTCAGCTACTGCCGTGGGGTCATCGCCCACATGATCGCCCAGATTAAGTGAATCATAGGGTGGTTGGCTGACTCCGCCGTGGCGCAGGCTGGTAGCTGCGTGGATATTCGCAGGTGCAGGCCAGTCGGGGAGGAGCCAGTGGTCGGGGTTGAAAGTGAATGCGGTCATGATAATTATTTTTTGATTTGTGTTTTGTAGGTTGGGCAGAGCAAAGCGAAGCCCAACATTTCAGGTGCTGGTTTTGTTGGGCTTTACTCTCGTTCAGCCTAACCTACGGGGTTTGTCTGTGCGGCTGAAGACGAAGCTAGAAATCGTCTGTTTGTTCGCTATCTTCACGCAGGACATTTAATAAGCGTTCCATATCGGTTGGCATGGGGGCTTCCCATTCCAGCGGCTCTCCGCTGGCGGGGTGTTGCAGTCCGAGGCGGGCAGCATGTAGAGCCTGTCGGCGAAACTGGCGTAAGGTTTGTGCCAGTCGGTCGCTACATTTTGGCGGTAGCTTCAGGCGACCACCATAAACGGGATCGCCGAGCAACGGGTGCTGAATATGCGCCATGTGCACGCGAATCTGGTGCGTACGCCCAGTTTGCAGACGTAGCTTGAGCAGGTTGTGGTGACGGAAGCGTTCCTCAATGCGGTAGTGGGTGATGGCCTCTTTGCCACTGCCGGTTTCCACCACGGCCATGCGTTTGCGCTGAACGGGGTGACGGCCGATGGGCGCATCAACATGGCCTCCACCGACCAGTGAGCCGTTGATGACAGCCAGATATTCGCGCAAAAAGGCGCGCGCCTGTAATTGTTCGACCAGGTATTTCTGTGCTGGCAGAGTACGGGCGACCACCAGCAGGCCGCTGGTGTCCTTGTCCAGCCGGTGGACAATACCGGCGCGGGGAACCTGGGCTAGCTCCGGTGCATGGTGGAGCAAGGCATTGAGCATGGTGCCGCCTCGGTTACCGGCGGCCGGATGCACTACCAGTCCGGAGGGTTTGTTAATGACCAGAATATGTTCATCTTCGAAAACGATATCCAGCGGGATAGCCTCGGCCTCCCAGTCTCCTTCTTCTTCAAGTTGAGCCTGAATAATGATTTCTTCACCGCCGTAGACTTTTTCTCGGGCGCGGGCATGCTCGCCATTGAGGGTGATTTGTCCCTCTTTTAGCCATTTTTGCAGGCGTGAGCGGGAGTAATCGGGAAACAGATCGGCCAGGGCCTGATCCAGACGTTTGCCTAGTAGGGCTTCAGGAATAGTGGTTTTCAGGGATATGGATTCGCTCATACGGATGATTTTTTCTCGGACAGTTTGTTACAAACGTTCATTATAGCGGCTATCGGCGGTATACTCTCAATTTACTCCGCTTTTCATTTATTACAGCCTCTGGAATTCCATGTTACGTCTTTTCCCCGTTTTTGTATTTTTTCTGTTTCTATCTGCCTGTGCCACCGTGGACGACGAAGATCCCACTGAAGGACTGACGGCGGAAGAAGTCTACCGCGATGCCCGCGAATATCTGGATGAAGGTGAATACGAGACCGCCATCGAGTATTACGAGCGACTGGAGTCGCGTTTTCCCTATGGCCCCTATGCAGAGCAGGCGCAGCTGGAAGTAGCCTACACCTATTATAAATCACAGGAATACGAATCGGCGATTCTAGCGGCGGAACGGTTTATCAAACTGCACCCGGATCACCGCAGTGCCGATTATGCCTATTATTTGCGTGGGCTGGCGCGTTTTGATGGTGAACAATCCTTTATGGCACGCTGGTTTAGCCAGGATTTAACCGAGCGTGATCCCAAGTCCATGCGTGAAGCTTTTCGTTATTTTTCCGAACTGGTGAGCCGTTTTCCGGATAGTCGTTATACCCGAGACGCCATTCATCGTATGCACCGGCTGCGTGAGAGTCTGGCCCAATATGAAATACACGTGGCGAATTATTATGTTCGACGTTATGCCTTTGTTGCTGCCGCCAATCGTGCTCAACATGTGGTGAAACATTACCAGGGTACACCGGTGGTGGCCGAGGCCCTGTCGATTATGGTGGATTCGTATACGAAGCTGGGTCTGCACCAGTTGGCCGATGATTCGCAGCGGGTGCTGGATATGAATTATCCGGATTATCAGGGACGTGAAAGATAATATTATTTCATCGTTAGCGTAGGTTGGTGCTGAATGAAATGAAGCCCAACGGAATATCAGACCCCGTTGTTGGGCTTCATTTCATTCAGCACCAACCTACTTACCTTAAATCGCTTCTTCGCCTTCTTCACCGGTGCGAATGCGGACGATGCGCTCTACCGTGCTGACAAAAATTTTGCCGTCACCAATTTTGCCCGTACGAGCCGCAGTGGTGATGGCTTCGATACATTGATCAACCATGCTGGCGGCAACCACGATTTCCACTTTCACCTTGGGTAAAAAGTCGATGACATATTCGGCACCGCGATAGAGTTCAGTATGCCCTTTTTGCCGACCAAAACCTTTGACTTCACTTGCGGTCATGCCGGTGATGCCAATGCCGGAGAGCGCCTGACGTACGTCGTCCAGCCGGAAAGGTTTGATGATCGCCTCAATTTTTTTCATTTGCTCATCCTTCTATTTTTATGTGTGCATTGCTTAGCTGCGTCATGATTGTCTATTTTTTGTTAATTTTCAACAAGATCCTGTGATTATGTGCGGTTGCGGCCATAGCCGGAAGTGATCGGGTAGCGGCGGTCACGGCCAAAGGCACGTGGACTGATGCGAATTCCCGGTGCAGCCTGACGGCGCTTGTACTCATTCAGATCCACCAGGTGCAGCACCCGCACCACCGTTTCCCGCTCAAAGCCAGCGGCTACAATATCTTCCAGCCCCTGATCCAGCTCGACATAACGCTCAAGAATAGCATCGAGAATAGCGTAGTCGGGCAGGCTGTCACTGTCTTTCTGATCCGGGGCCAGCTCGGCCGAGGGCGGACGGTCAATGACGCGTTGCGGAATTACCGGGCTGAGTTGATTGCGGTAGCGGGACAGTTGATAAACCAGGGTTTTAGGCACGTCTTTGAGCACGTCATAGCCGCCAGCCATATCCCCGTAGAGGGTGGCATAGCCCACCGCCATTTCGCTTTTATTTCCGGTGGTGAGCAGCATTTTGCCCTTTTTATTGGAAATGGCCATGAGTAGAACACCGCGACAGCGCGCCTGAATATTTTCTTCGGTGGTATCTCGTGGGCGATCCGCGAACTCGTCTTTCAGGATGTCGAGAAAGGTATTGAAGGCTGGCTCAATCGGTAACACGTTGTGTTTGACCTTCATGCTTCGCGCCTGTTCGGCCGCATCTTCAACACTCATGTCGGCGGTATAGCGTGAGGGCATCATTACCACTTCGACATTTTCCGCACCCAATGCGTCCACGGCAATGGCCAGAGTCAGAGCCGAGTCTATGCCCCCGGAAAGACCGATGATGACCTGACGAAATCCATTTTTACGGACAAAGTCATGCACGCCCAATACCAGTGCTTGATAGATCAGGGCTTTGGGTTGCGGTTCATTCTCCAGGCTTTCGGGAACAGTACAGGGAATAAGACCGTTGCCATCAAACTCAAATATCTGTGCAAAAATACCGGCTGTAAAGGCGGGCATCTGTTGACAGAGCCGGCCATCTGCGGCCATAACAAAGGAGGCACCATCGAAGATCAGTTCATCCTGACCGCCAACCAGATTGGCATAAATAACTGGAATATTATTTTCACTGATGCGCTGACGAATAATATGCTGACGTTCCTGAGCCTTACCTTTATAGAAGGGGGAGGCATTAATATTGATGATTAACTGTGCGTCATTGCGATGTAATTGCGCAGCTGGTTCGGGATACCAGACGTCTTCGCAAATACTGATACCGATGCTAATACCCTGAATATTGACCACACAGGGTTCATTTGCCGAAGTGAAATAACGCTTTTCATCAAACACGCTATAGTTCGGTAAATGCTGTTTGCGCGCGATTTTAATGATTTTTCCATCGGCGATAACGGCGGCGGCATTGAAAATTCCCATCGAAGTTTTTTCAGGAAAACCGACGATGAGATGAATGCCATGAACCTCAGTTTGCAGACGCTTTAATGCGGCATCAACGCGCTCATACATGCCCGGACGCAGGAGCAGATCTTCCGGCGGATAACCGCACAGTGCCAGTTCCGGAAAGATGATAGCCTGCGCCCCGAGCTCATCCCGAGCCTCAATCGCCGCATCAATAATGGCGGCAGTATTGCCATCGATATCACCCACCAGCAGATTAAGCTGAGCAATGGCGATGCATAAAGGAGGGTTCATTGAATTCATTATTTATTTTTTTACCACAGAGGACACGGAGGACACAGAGGGTATATGTGTAATATCTGTAATGTTATCTACCTGGTTTGGCAGAGCAAATTAACCTGTTTTTCTCTGTGACCTCCGTGTCCTCTGTGGTGAAAAATCTTGTTTATTAAGTAATTTAATTGTCCAGCAATGCCTGCAAGGTACTGCCCATTTCAGCCGGTGAGCGGGTGACGCTGACGCCAGCGGCTTCGAGGGCGGTGAATTTGCTTTCCGCAGTGCCTTTGCCTCCGGCAATAATCGCACCGGCGTGACCCATGCGTTTACCGGCAGGTGCCGTCACTCCAGCGATATAGGCCACTACCGGCTTGCTGACTTCGTTGTGGATGAACTCAGCCGCTTCTTCTTCGGCGCTGCCGCCGATCTCGCCGACCATAATAATGCCCTGGGTTTGTGGATCGGCTTCAAACAGGCGCAGGCAGTCGATAAATTCCAGTCCATGAATGGGATCACCACCGATGCCGATGCAGGTGCTTTGTCCGAGTCCGGTGATGGTGGTTTGATGCACTGCCTCATAGGTCAGCGTACCCGAGCGGGAAACGATACCGATGCGGCCGGGCTGATGAATACTACCGGGCATGATGCCGATTTTGCATTCACCGGGGGTGATGATGCCGGGACAGTTAGGGCCGATGAGATGGACATCGCTGTTCGCCAGTGCGGCTTTTACCTTGAGCATATCCTGTACCGGAATACCTTCGGTGATGCAGGCGATGAGTTTGATACCGGCATCGGCGGCTTCGAGAATGGCATCGGCCGCAAAGGCGGCGGGTACATAGATCATGCTGGCATCGGCGGCGGTTTCGGTCACGGCCTCGGCCACGGTATTGAATACTGGCCGCTCAAGATGGATCTGCCCACCTTTACCGGGAGTCACGCCGCCGACGAATTGGGTGCCGTAGGCGATGGCTTGCTCAGAGTGAAAGCTACCCTGCTTGCCGGTGAAACCCTGGCAGATGACCTTAGTGTTTTTATTTACCAGAATAGCCATTAGTTTTTCTCCTTCTGCACGTCGTCCGCCGCCGCTATAATTTTGCGTGCGGCATCATCGAGGCTTTCTGCTGCGCTAATGGCAAGCCCGCTTTGCGCCAGTAATTTAAGTCCGGCTTCGGCGTTAGTGCCTTCGAGTCGAACCACCACGGGAATCGCAAGCTGGACTTCTTTTACCGCCTGAATAATACCCTCGGCAATCAGATCACAGCGCACGATGCCGCCGAAGATGTTGACCAAAATGCCATTTACCTGGGGATCAGAAATTATTATTTTAAAGGCTTCGGCGACTTTTTCTGTCGTGGTGCCACCGCCGACATCGAGGAAGTTGGCCGGTTGGCCGCCGCGCAGTTTAATTAAGTCCATAGTTGCCATGGCCAGTCCTGCACCATTGACCATGCAGCCGATGTTGCCCTTAAGACTGACGTAGTTCAATCCGTGTTCTGCTGCGCGGGCTTCCTTTTCATCTTCCTGTGAAATATCGCGCATGGCGGTGAGATCGGCATGCCGGTAGAGGGCAGTATCATCAATATTAATTTTGGCATCCAGTGCCAGCAGTTCGCCCTGCTTGTTTAGTACCAGCGGATTGATTTCCAGCAGGCTCAGATCTTTATCGGTAAACAGGCGATAGAGTCCGGACATGATTTGATGAAAGGCTTTCGCCTGTGCGCCAAGATCCAGAGCAAAGGCCAGACGGCGGGACTGGTAAGGCATCAGGCCAACGGCAGGATGGATAAAAACCGTGTGGATTTTTTCCGGTTGATTACGGGCCACCTCTTCGATATCCATGCCGCCTTCGGTGGAAGCCATGAAAACAATGCGTGAATGAGCGCGATCCACCAGCATGCCCAGATACAGCTCCCGCTCGATCTCGCAGGGAGAAACGATCATCACATGATTAACGGGCTGCCCTTTGGCATCGGTTTGCGGCGTGACCAGTCGTGAACCGAGCAGGCTGTTGGCGTAATCATGCAATTCATCTATGTTATTCAGCATTTTCACCCCCCCACCTTTGCCACGACCACCGGCGTGAACCTGTGCCTTGACTACCCAGCGGGTACTGCCCAATGCGCTTGCGGCGGTAACGGCTTCATCGGCACTGGCCGCGATCCGGCTTTCGGGAACAGGGATGCCGTAATCCTGGAATAACTGTTGTGACTGATATTCGTGTAGGTTCATTTTCGTGACCGGATGTTGGTGATGTCAGATTCAGTTTGCTGGAATGGCTGTATTGTGGAGTAAAAAAGGGGAAGAGGAAAGATACAAAATTTTTTAGCCCTGTATCTTTGTCACGGCTTCTTGTATCTTTCTCCTTATATGACTGCTGTATCGTTAACTCCCTCTCCCCAGCGGGGAGAGGGTTGGGGAGAGGGGACTGCTATGTCCTTAAATATTAAATTTTTTGGAAAAAATCTATGGGTCTGATTCGTCTCGTTGTTATTCTTGTTATCGTCTGGTTGGTTTATAGTCTGACTCGTCGCTGGCTGGCCACCCTGGATCAAAAAAAGAATGCTAAAAAACAGGCCGGATCCTCACGCATCGAGACCATGGTGAGTTGTGCTCATTGTGGTTTGCATATTCCGCAGCAGGAAGCCATACAGGCGCAAGATAAATATTATTGTTCAGATAAACATAAAAAACTTGCAGAATCTTTATAACCTTCATAACCCACCGGGCTGAGTATGGCTAATCCACTTAATCAGCTCAAACCCAGTGTGGGCAAAGGGAGCCTGGAATATACCTGGCGGCCACTGGAATTTCTGAATAAGTACCGCTTGCTGATTTCCACCTTTTTCACGCTTACCCTTATTTTTGGCCTGCAATTTCATCCTCTTGCCAGTCACGATCCTAAATTATTTTTTGTTACCTCACTGGGCTATCTGTTTTTTTCCGGGATTTTCATTTTATTACTCCGTTGGCAATGGCCGGGTTTTCATACTCAAATTTATCTGCATATCAGCATTGATATTTTTGCTACGGTGATTCTGATGCATGCCAGTGGCGGGGTCAGCAGTGGTCTTGGCACCTTGCTGATCATCGTGATTGCGGGCGGCAGTATTCTGGTGGGGGGGCGACGACAGGCATTATTTTTAGCCTCGATAGCTTCGCTGCTGATTCTGTTTGAAGTCGCTTACGGGCGGGTTGTGGAAAGCATGCAGAATAATAGTTACACCCAGGCCGGTATTCTGGGGCTGACTTTATTTACCACGGCAATTGTTGCCCATGTCTTTGCAACACGTATTCGTGAAAGTGAAGCACTGGCCACCCGGCGCAGTGTGGATCTGGCGAATATGGCAGAGCTGACCGAGCATGTGATTCAGCGCATGCAGACGGGAATTGTGGTGATTGATTATAGTGAGCAGGTACGGCTGATGAATGAGTCAGCCTGGCATATGTTCGGTATGCCCTCGGTTGCTCGCGATCCGGCACTGGATACAATTTCCTTTTCGCTGGCCGAGGTATTTCATAAATGGCTGGCGCATCCGGAGATAAAAATTGAGGGATTTTCACCGAGCACGGAATACCATCATATCGTGCCGCGCTTTGCCCGTATCGGTCAGGATAAAAATAGCGGGGTGCTGATATTTCTTGAAGATGCCTCTTCGGTGGCGCAGCGGGCGCAGCAATTACAGCTGGCTTCGCTGGGACGGCTCACCGCAAGTATCGCCCATGAAATTCGCAATCCGCTGGGGGCGATCAGTCATGCCGGCCAGTTGTTGGATGAGTCCCCCAATCTTGATGAACATGATCTACGTCTGACCCGGATCATCAGCGATCAGTCGCAGCGCATGAACACTATTATTGAAAGCATCATGCAACTGGGGCGGCGGGATAATTCCCACCCCGAAGTGTTTAAGTTACAGGATTTTCTGCAACGTTTTTTGCAGGATTTTATGATTGCCCATGCGGATGAGAAGGATCAGGTGAAAATTGAAGTGCATCCGGCGGATATTGAAATACGCTTTGATACTACACATTTGCAGCAGATCCTGACCAACCTGTGTGAAAACGGTTTACGTCACAGTCAGGCTTATCGGGGTAGCCCGCGGGTGGAATTACGTGGAGGCATGGTGCATGATCGGCAGCGTTCGTTTCTGGATGTGATTGATCATGGTACGGGCATTCCTGCCGATACACTTGAGCATATTTTTGAACCTTTTTATACCACCTCGAATACAGGCTCCGGACTGGGGCTGTATATTTCCCGTGAACTGGCGGAGTGCAATCAGGCCAATGTGAAATATATACCGGTGGCAACTGGGGGCAGCTGTTTTCGCATCAGTTTTCAGGATCCGCGCCGACATATGAGTTAAGTAAAAATTAATAGGATTCCATCTTGAGTAAAGATTATCTGGCTTTAATTATTGATGATGAGCCTGACATTATTGAGTTATTGGAGATCACGCTCTCACGTATGGGCGTAAATTGTCGCTGCGCGGAAAACTTGAATGAGGCACGCAAATTATTGGCGGCTGAGGATTTCAATCTTTGTCTTTCGGATATGCGTCTTCCGGATGGCGATGGGATTGACTTTGTGCGTCATATTCATGAGGTTGCGCCGCAGGTGCCGGTGGCGATGATTACTGCGCACGGCAATATGGAAACGGCGATTGAAGCCCTCAAGGCCGGTGCATTTGACTTTATTTCCAAGCCGGTTGATTTAAAAATTTTACGCTCACTGGTGAACAGTGCGCTGAAGCTGGCAGAAAAACCCAAGCCGGTACAGGGAGCTGTTCAGTCTATTTTGCTTGGGAATTCAGTCTTGATGGACAAAACCCGGAAAACCATTAGTAAGTTAGCTCGCTCCCAGGCGCCGGTTTACATCAGCGGCCCCTCGGGGGCGGGCAAGGAGTTGGCGGCTCGTTTAATTCATGAGCAGGGGCCGCGAGCTGAGCAGGCCTTCGTTCCGGTGAATTGTGGCGCGATCCCTCCTGAGCTGATGGAAAGTGAATTTTTCGGCCACAAGAAAGGCAGTTTTACCGGTGCGGCCAGCGACAAAAAGGGTCTGTTTCAGGCCGCAGATGGCGGCACGCTGTTTCTCGATGAAGTGGCGGATCTACCCTTGAATATGCAGGTTAAATTACTGCGGGCGATTCAGGAAATGGCGGTGCGTCCGGTGGGAATGTCAGCAGAAGTATCGGTTAATGTCCGGATTCTTAGTGCCACCCATAAGGATCTTGCGCAGATGGTCGAGTCTGGTGGTTTTCGCCAGGATCTCTATTACCGCATCAATGTGATTGAGCTACCCATGCCCTGGCTGTACCAACGTAGTGAGGATATTCCACTTCTGGTGGAACATCTTTTGCGTAAAATTGCCAGCAATTGGGATAGCGCACCGCTGCGAATTAGCAAGCCCGCATTACAGGCTTTGCAGGCGTATCGCTTCCCCGGTAATGTACGTGAGCTGGAAAATATCCTGGAGCGGGCGGTGACCCTGTGTGATGGTAAACTCATTCAGGTTGATGAATTACAGTTACCCAAACCGAATTTGGATTTTAGTGACACCGTGGTGATCGAACAGTCTGATAGTCTGCATAATTTAAAACAGGGGCTTGATCCCGCCCTCAATGATCAGGAGCGGGATGCCATTATGAAGGCACTGGAGCAGACCCGCTATAACAAGACGGCGGCGGCAAAGTTGCTGGGGATTTCTTTTCGCGCGTTGCGTTATCGAATCAAGAAACTGGGGATCGAATAGCGTTTTGAAAAAAGATTTTTTACCGCAGAGGACGCAAAGGTTCGCAGAGAAAAGCCTGTTATGTTAAAAAATAGGCATCTGGTTTTTACGTACAAACCAGAAATACAACCCTTCGACTTCGCTCAGGGCGAACGGATATGATGGTAAACCGTTCAAAAAACACACCGTTCGTCCTGAGTGAAGTCGAAGGAAGCCAGATAATCCTGGTAACCACGCAGGAGCCTGGTAACCAGGATATTTTTTATTGTTCCTCTGCGTCCTCTGCGTCCTTTGCGTCCTTTGCGGTAATATAAAAATATATGAGCATCTTTAATTTATGAGTTTACTTGTCTGGATCATTATCTTCAGCCTGCTTGGCGGTGTGTTGAGTGTGCTGGCCGCTTCGGTATATTTGCTATTGCCGGATTCCCCGCGTCAGCGCCTGTTGCCGCATCTGGTGAGTTTTGCGATTGGCGCGTTGCTGGGTGCTGCTTTTCTAGCTTTATTGCCGCATGCGATGAATCTGGGGGAGGATCTGCATAGTTTGGGTTTGACTGTGCTGCTGGGTATTCTCAGCTTTTTTACCCTGGAAAAGCTGGTGCTCTGGCGGCATTGTCATGCTCATGATTGTGAAGCTCATGGCCCTAATGAGGCTTCAAAAACTGAGATGGCTCCCGGAATTTTGATTCTGGTGGGTGATGGCTTACATAACCTGGTCGATGGGGTATTAATCGCCTCGGCATTTTTGACTGATTTTCATCTGGGTGTGGTCACCAGTTTAGCGGTGGCAGCACACGAAATTCCACAGGAGGTCGGTGATTTTGCGGTGCTGTTGCACAGTGGTTTTTCTCGAAGACGGGCACTGATATTTAATATTATTTCCAGTCTGGCCACGATAGTCGGAGCGGTGGTGGCTTATTATAGTTTTGAAGACGCACAGTTTTTACTGCCCTATGTACTAGCTATTGCCGCATCCAGTTTTATCTATGTTGCGGTGGCTGATTTGATACCTGGACTGCATAAGCGGACACATTTTTCTGCCACCATTCAGCAGTTAAGTTTAATCCTGCTGGGGGTTATGGTGATCTACTGGGCACATTCAACCCTGCATTAATGACGGTGGTGTAACTATTCAATACTTTTTTGTAGGTTGGGTTGAATGAAATGAAGCTCAACAGGCTGATTTGAACTATTGTTGGGCTTCCCCATAAAGAACATGGCTCAGCACCAACCTACGTCATTAATTATAGATAGAAATTGTATTGAAGAGTGATATGGAGACAGACATGAGCAACAAAAGTCACTGGTATATGCTGACTCTGGTAGGTAAAGATCGTCCGGGTATCGTGGCGCATATTACCTCGGCATTGTTTGAAGGCGGTGCAAACCTGGGTGAAGCCTCAATGATGCGTCTAGGGGGGAATTTTAGCACCATGTTAATGGTGCAATTTTCCGGTAGCCTGCATGCTCTGCATGAGCTGGTTGATGGGGTGGCCGAGTCATTGTCGTTACATGTACATCTCGATCATATACAGGGCAAGTTACATGATCATCGTCAGCCGGATGTGCGGATTAGTGTCTATGGTGCCGATCGTGCCGGGATCGTAGCCAAAGTGACCGGGGTACTGGCTGAAGCTGGTTTGCATATTCTTGATTTAGAGTCCGATGTGGCCGGCACCGAAGCCGAACCTGTTTATATTATGACGATTGAAGGCCATGCAGAGGAAGGGATACCCGCATTGGAATCTGCACTGGAAATTGTTAAGCAGGATGGCATTGAGACAAACCTTGAAGCTATTGAAATCATGGTTGGCTGAGCAATGGCGGCACTGGAAATATTAAAATACCCTTCAGCTGGCCTGAAAGAAATTGCACTTGATGTGAATGTGTTTGATGCGGCCTTACAGGACTTTATTGCGGATCTGGAAGAAACAATGCGCGCTGGTCCTGGTGGCGTGGGTATTGCCGCACCGCAGGTTGGTTGCTTGCAACGCATTGTCATTGTTGATGTTTCCAGTAAACCAAAAATTAAACAACACGGTCGGCTGGTATTAATTAATCCCGAAATACTGGAATGGGAAGGCATGGCCAAAGGCCGTGAAGGCTGTATGTCGGTGCCAGACTTTACTGGCGCCGTGATTCGTGCGAAAAATATTAAACTACAGGCGCAGGATGAGAAGGGCGATGTGCATGAGTATGACATGGAAGGTTTTGAAGCACGGGCGGTACAACACGAAATTGATCACCTCGACGGCCTGTTGTTTCTGGATCGGCTGGTGAGTCGGCGTAATGATTTATTTGCGCGCAAGGTTTATGAATAAGTGCTTGAAAAAACGTTTAACGGTAGAGAAAGGCCTGATAATTAAAAAAGATTTGCACCACAGAGGACACGGAGGTCACAGAGGAAAAGATATTAAGTGTTGCATAAATACAGGCGAGTATTTATGCAACGATTAATTTTAAGGTAAAAAATGTATATTTTGGCTTCAATAATTTTATTTTTTCTCTGTGACCTCCGTGTTCTCTGTGGTGCAAATCTTCTTACTGAGTCCTTAACATGGTGTTATCAATAATAACGGTTAGCATTATTTTTTCCTTTTTGGTCTGGTTGGGTTTGCGCGCCAACGAGGCTGACTGGGGTAAGCCCTGGGTGAATATGATTGACGGCTGGCTGCGTCTGTTTCTTAAATACTATCATCGATATCAGCACATGCCGGTTGATCTTCCCGAACAGGGAGGAGCTCTGTTAGTGGGCAATCATGTTTCGGGGTTGGATCCTCTGATGCTGATCGCGGCCTGTCAGCGTCCGGTGCGCTTCATGATTGCACGGGAAGAGTATGAACGTTTTGGTCTACGCTGGCTGTTTCGTGCCGGTGGTTGTATCCCGGTTGAACGCAGCGGTAAACCGGAAAAGGCTTTTCGTGCGGCTTTAGCGGCCTTACATCAAGGTGAGGTGGTGGGGATTTTTCCTGAAGGTGGTATACATCTTTCCAGTCATCCGCCAAAACGATTGAAACGCGGTGTAGCGGTACTGGCCGAGCTGAGTCAGACGCCGGTGTACCCGGTTAAAGTTAGTGGCACAGCAGCAGAGGGGCATGTCATCACCGCAGTTATAAAACGTGCCCATGCACAGCTGCAGACTTTTCCTGCGATGGATTGCGCGCTACTGGGACAGCCCGCCTGCCTTGAGCAACTGGCCGCACTTTGGAGAAAAGGGAGTCAGGGTGAATAAACGAAACAGCAATGATTCAGAAGCTGTTCAGCCAAGACTAAAATATCTGTGCTTAAATTATCTACAATACTGATTTTATTAAATAAAATTTACTAGATGACGATATAGAATGATAATAGGTGAGAGTCGGATAGTTAAACTAAAAAGGAGATAGGCATGATGGAGTTTCAGGAACACGCTGCCCTCTGGATAATCGGTGGTGGAATATTCCTATTGTTACTGGGGATGCTGATTCAGGATCTGACTCAGAAAACCCATGCTATTCGTCACAACTATCCTCTGATTGGCCGCCTGCGCTACCAGTTCGAAACGCTGGGTGGATATTTCCGTCAGTATTTCTTTGCCAATGATCGTGAGGAACTGCCCTTTAATCGCGCCACCCGAGCCTGGGTCTATAAAACCGCAAAGGGGCTGGGTGGCCTGCTGGGTTTTGGTTCTACCAATGATTTAAGACAGACCGGTTCGATCCTGTTTGTGAATGCTTCCTACCCGTTACTGGAGGAAGAATTTACCGATTCCCCTTCGATAATTATCGGAGCCGATTGTGAAAAGCCCTTTCACGCCCGTTCCCTGTTCAATATTTCAGGTATGAGCTATGGCGCACTGTCGCGCCCGGCGGTGCAGGCATTAGCAAAGGGTGCCAAACTGGCCGGGATCTGGATGAATACCGGTGAGGGAGGCATGTCACCCTGGCACCGTGATAGTGGTTGTGATCTTATTTATCAGATTGGTACGGCGAAATATGGGGTGCGTGATGCTGAGGGTAACCTTAGTGATGAAAAATTGCAGGAAGTTGCACCCTATGTGAAAGCGTTTGAAATTAAACTTTCTCAGGGTGCCAAGCCCGGTCGAGGTGGAGTACTACCCTCAAGCAAGGTGACAGAAGAAATTTCTAAAATTCGAGGCATCCCCGTTGGCATCACTTCGAGTAGCCCGAACCGGCATAAAGAAATAAAAAATTCAGATGATTTACTGGATATGATCATCCGTATACGGGAAGTCACCGGTCGTCCGGTGGGTATTAAAACGGTCATAGGTTCAGAATCATTTCCTGAAAATCTGTGTGAAACAATTTTACGCCGGGGCCTTGAATGTGCACCGGACTTTATTACCGTGGACGGGGGGGAAGGGGGCACCGGTGCCGCGCCGCAGCTGCTTGCCGATCATGTGGGCCTGCCGATTAGTGAAGCCCTGCCCATTTTAGTGGATGCCTTAATGGCCTATGGATTGAAAGAGCGCATTCGTGTGATTGCCTCCGGGCAGCTGGTGCATTCCGCCAAGGTCGCCTGGGCCCTGTGTGTGGGCGCAGATTTTGTGGTCAGCGCACGTGGTTTTATGTTTGCACTTGGATGCGTGCAATCTCAGCAATGCCATAAAGATACCTGTCCAACGGGAATCACCACGCATAATAAATGGCGGCAGCGGGGACTGGTGGTTCCGGTAAAAGCGAAGCGGGTGGCGGCGTATGCCCACTGGGTCAACCATGAAGTTAATGTGTTGGCGCATTCCTGCGGGCTTCACAATGCGCATGAATTTCGTCGTGAACATATCCGCATTGTGCAAAAAGCCGGTTACAGTGTGGCACTGGATCAACTTTATCCTTATCGAGGCACGCGGCAGATCAATGCTAGTTTAGTACCTTGAATCCACATATAAAGCCCCCATTTAGTTTATAGAATTTAGACTTATCTTCAGGGGAACCCATTATGAGAATGGATAAACTTACTAGCAAATTTCAACTGGCCATTGCTGACGCTCAGAGCCTTGCCGTGGGTCGTGATCACTCGCTGATTGAGCCGCTGCATTTAATGAGCGCCATGCTGGATCAGGAAGGCAGCAGTATTTATCATTTGTTGACCCAGTCGGATGTCAATCTCAACTTACTACGCTCACAATTGGGCGAGGCATTAGAGCGTTTGCCACAGATTGGTGAAGCCACCGGTGATGTGCATATTTCGAATGATCTTTCTCGGTTGCTGAATCTGGCGGACAAGTTAGCGCAGACGCGCAACGATCAGTTTATTTCCAGTGAACTATTTGTACTTGCGGCAATGGATGACAAAGGCACGCTGGGTGATATTTTGCGTAAAGCCGGTGCAATAAAAACTGCGATTGAAAAAGCCATTGAAAATATTCGTGGCGGGCAGAATGTTAATGATGCCAATGCCGAAGAACAACGACAGGCTCTGGAAAAATACACCATTGATCTAACTGAACGTGCCGAGCAAGGAAAACTTGATCCGGTAATCGGTCGTGATGATGAAATTCGTCGTGCGATTCAGGTACTGCAACGGCGGACTAAAAATAATCCGGTGTTGATTGGTGAGCCGGGCGTGGGTAAGACCGCTATTATTGAAGGTCTGGCGCAGCGTATTATTAATGGCGAAGTGCCCGAAGGCATGAAGCATAAACGGGTGTTGTCGCTGGATATGGGGTCATTGCTCGCCGGTGCCAAGTATCGTGGTGATTTTGAAGAGCGTTTAAAAGCCGTGTTGACTGATCTTTCCAAACAGGAAGGCCAGGTTATTTTATTCATCGACGAAATTCATACCATGGTCGGTGCGGGCAAGGCTGAAGGTGCAATGGATGCCGGCAATATGCTTAAACCGGCATTAGCTCGGGGTGAACTGCATTGCATCGGTGCGACCACGCTGGATGAGTATCGACAGTACATCGAAAAGGATGCGGCACTGGAGCGGCGTTTTCAGAAAGTGCTGGTAACAGAGCCGAGCGTGGAAGATACCATTGCCATTCTGCGTGGTTTGAAAGGAAAATACGAAGTTCATCATGGCGTGGATATCACCGATCCGGCAATTGTTTCAGCTGCAACGCTATCGCACCGTTATATTTCTGATCGACAGTTGCCGGATAAGGCGATTGACTTGATCGACGAAGCGGCTTCACGGATTCGTATGGAAATTGATTCTAAACCGGAATCAATGGATAAACTGGACAGAAAATTAATTCAGTTAAAAATCGAATGTGAAGCACTTAAAAAAGAGAGCGATAAAGCTTCACAACAACGCTTGAAAAAACTGAAAGAAGAAATCGCTACGATGGAGCGCGAGTATAGCGAACTTGAAGAAATATGGAATACTGAAAAAGCGGCAGTGCAGGGCAGTCAGCACATTAAAGAAGAACTGGAACGGGCACGTCTGGAGCTGGAAACCTCACGCCGTGCCGGTGATCTTGCACGCATGTCAGAACTGCAATATGGCCGGATCCCTGATCTGGAAAAACAGTTAGACATGGCCGCACAGGCGGAAATGCAGGAAACCACCTTATTACGCAGTGCAGTTGGCGAAGAAGAAATTGCCGAGGTGGTGTCGAAGTGGACCGGCATTCCTGTTTCAAAAATGCTTGAAGGTGAGCGGGATAAATTAATGCGTATGGAAGATGCTTTGCATACGCGTGTGGTCGGACAGGATGAATCTGTTAAAGCCGTTTCGAATGCAATTCGTCGTTCACGGGCGGGATTGTCTGATCCCAGCCGTCCCAATGGCTCGTTCCTGTTTCTCGGACCAACCGGCGTAGGTAAAACCGAATTAACCAAGGCATTGGCTGAGTTCCTGTTTGATACTGAAGATGCGATGGTGCGTATCGACATGTCTGAGTTCATGGAAAAACATTCGGTTGCCCGTTTAGTTGGCGCACCTCCCGGTTATGTCGGGTACGAGGAAGGTGGCTATTTAACAGAAGCCGTACGGCGTAAACCTTACTCGGTGATTCTGCTTGATGAAGTGGAAAAAGCACATCCCGATGTTTTTAATATTTTATTGCAGGTACTCGATGACGGTCGTTTGACGGATGGACAGGGACGTACCGTTGATTTTCGCAACACCGTAATTGTGATGACCTCGAATCTCGGTTCACAACAGATTCAGGAAATGAGTGGTGAAGATAATTATGAGGCTATGAAGTCTGCAGTGATGGAGATTGTCGGCCAGCATTTTCGGCCTGAATTCATTAATCGGGTAGATGAGTTAGTCGTTTTCCATCCACTGGATAAAGAACAAATTCGTTTGATTGCCTCGATTCAATTCGACTTTCTACAGGCACGATTACGTGAGCGGCAGATGGATATTGAAATCACTGAGGCGGCACTGGATAGAATTGCCGATGCCGGATTTGATCCTGTCTATGGTGCACGGCCCCTGAAGCGTGCGATTCAACAGGAGATCGAAAATAGTCTGGCACAGGAAATCCTGGCAGGAAAATTTCTTGCTGGTGATGTCATCGTTATCGATGCCGACAGTGACGGTTTTCGCTTCAGTAAATCATCGCGCCGCGCTAGTGCCGCGTGAAGTAGCAGGTAGGTTGGGCTTCGCGGTTGCTTAGCCCAACCTACCAATGGTTAAATATTGATACTGTCGATGCGACTAATTGCAGTAGCATAATCTTCTTTTTCTATTACCCCATCTTCAAACAGGCGGGTTAATTCCTTTCTTTCAAATCCCATCATTTGCACTTTATCCAGATTGACATCTTGTGATGTGAGTAGAACTCGGGTTTTTAATTCATCGGTAAATTGACGGCATTCTTTTTTATTCGGTTTGTTGTGCAGGATGTGTAATAAGGTGCAGTTGCCGTAGCGGCTGCGAAATTCCATCACATTGGGTGAACGATAGATAAACATAAGCAGCGAGCCAAGAGATAGCAGGAGTAAAACAATGACAAAGGGCAGGAGTCGTTGCAGCATTTCTCCATCAGGGTGAAAAAACATAAAGCCGGTATAAATGAGTAAGGTGGTAACAAAATAAATCAGGCTCATTATCCAGCGCCAGGAAAATTGACGATGGTGCACTGGCCAGGGCTGGAACATATTTATTTTCAGGGTATAGGCTTGCTCGCCTAGTAGATTGGTTTTTTTTGCACGAATATAGTGATCATCGAAAATTTCAAAACAGCGAACTTCACCATTGCTATTGGTTTTTTGTACCAGTTTGCGGTTGATAATTTTTTCGGTAGACGGAGCTTGCATTAAGTGTTGGCTTTAACCGTTTGATTTTTAGTGCACAAATCATACCGCAAAAAATAGGGAATGTAAGGGGGGGAGTAAATTTAATGAAAATACATCGAGTGGGATTGGAGCCGCCTTATAAGGCGGCTGATATTAATAAATTTTAAAAATCACCGTTCAGCCCAAATACTGCGCGTAGCTTGCAGGTATGGTTTCAGCTATATATTTTCCGGGAACTCTTGAGCAATGAATGAGTCACAGCATTAGCAATGCATCTTAGAAGAATTCTAATATCAGGGGTATAACTGGAGTCCAGCATGTTAATTAAAGAATCGAGTAGAATTAAAACTTCTGAAATTACGGATAAATCTGTTTACCTTCAACGTCGAAAATTTATCGAAGGGGCTGGGCTGCTGGGGGTGGGAGCAGCGATCTCTCTACCGGGCTTAGCTTTTGCCAAAAATCAGGGGAAACTGGTTTTTAATAAAAACAGGGCATATTCGACCCAGGAAGAATTAACCGAGCTTGGCAAAATTACGGCTTATAATAATTACTATGAATTTGGCACGGATAAATATTCTCCGGCGAAACTGGCGCATCAGCTGACCACGCAACTCTGGTCGGTCACCGTAGAGGGTGAAGCGGAGAAAACCGGGGTATTCAATCTCGAAGATATTTTAAAAAATCGACCATTGGAAGAGCGGATTTATCGGTTGCGCTGTGTTGAAGGCTGGTCGATGGTGATTCCCTGGGTGGGTTTTTCACTGGCAGATCTACTCAAAGAGTTTGCACCCACATCAAAAGCAAAATATGTTGAATTTACTACCTTAGCTCGTCCCTCTGAGATGCCGGGTCTGAGCCGGCCGGTGCTGGACTGGCCCTACGTAGAGGGCCTGCGAATGGATGAGGCCATGCATCCATTAACGCTGTTGGCTGTGGGTCTGTACGGTGAAACCCTGCCCAACCAAAACGGAGCGCCTTTGCGTCTCGTTGTACCCTGGAAATATGGTTTTAAAAGCATCAAGTCTATCGTCAAAATTCGCTTTACCGAACAGGAGCCAGTGAGTTCATGGACTCGCGCCAATGAAAAGGAGTATGGTTTTTATTCCAATGTTAATCCTACTGTCGCCCATCCGCGCTGGAGTCAGAAACGCGAGCGGCGCATTGGTGATTTTCTCAAACGTAAAACCCTGATGTTTAATGGTTATGCAGATGAAGTGGCTTCGCTTTATGGTGGTATGGATTTAAAAAAATATTTCTGACTGCCGCCAATATTACGGCCGTAACCGAGACCCTACTTTGGATGGCCTGCGTATGCATTTCCACGCAGGAGCGTGAAAACGAGAAAAATAATCTTTTCTCTGCGTACCTTTGCGTCCTTTGCGGTAAATATTTTTTGCTCTTTCTTCCAGACCAGGAGAGGGAGTAACCGGCCTTATGGCCGTAACCCGAAGCCACCGGCTAATAGCAGTGAATTTTTTATTATTATGGATGTACTTTATCTGTGACTCAAACAAAAGTTTTTATAAAACTTAAACCCCTGATTTTCTTAGCCTGCTTATTGCCTCTGGCCCTGCTAGCCTATCGTTTTATTAACGATGATCTGGGTGCAAATCCCTTTGAAGTCCTGACCCGGGACAGTGGCGAGTGGACGTTACGTTTTCTGCTTTTGACACTGCTGATGTCCCCCCTTCGGGAAATACTGGGACAGGGCTGGCCACTGGCTTATCGGCGTATGCTGGGTTTATATACCTTTTTCTACGCCAGTATGCATTTGCTGACCTACATCTGGTTTGATCAATTTTTTGACTGGGAAGAAATCGTACTCGATATCATCAAGCGGCCTTTTATTACCCTGGGTATGCTGGCCTTCTTCCTGCTACTGCCTCTGGCGATAACCTCGACTAAAGGAATGATGCGAAGATTGGGGCGAAACTGGAAAAAATTGCACCGGCTGATCTATTTGATCGCGGTACTCGGGGTGCTGCATTTTCTGTTACTGGTAAAGGCGGATCTATTTGAGCCTACTCTCTATGCGGGAATTCTCTTCTTACTCCTGGGCTATCGTATTCGACAGAATATTAATAGGGAAAAGGGAATAAAATGGTCGTTGTTCCGTCTATTGCAGAGAACATAAATTAGTGTGCCCGTACGGTAATACGGGCTAGCGTTCGCATTTTTAATCTTAAAAATCGTGAATATTTCAGAAATAATGCTACTGAGGTCTGAAAGATCTGGTGGTTTTGTTATGATTGCGTCTATTGTTTCAGTCCGAACCGGATGGCAGGATGAAAAAATCTTTCATAACATATAGATAGCGCAGTACAGAGGAGAATTGAATGTCAATTAATCGCCGTGAATTCATACAGGTGATGGGAATGGCCGCCGCCGCCGGCATGTTACCCGGTTGTGAAAGCAAACAGAGCGGTAGTGTGAGTACCGCCACCACAAAGGCCCCCCGTGATACCTACCACGTGCCTAAATTTGGTAACGTGACCCTGATGCACATGACTGATTGTCATGCACAGTTGCTGCCTATTTATTTCCGCGAACCCAGTGTCAATCTTGGATTGAACAAGGCACTGGCTCAGCCGCCTCATCTGGTGGGTGATAAATTTCTTAAGCATTTTGGCATCAAACCCGGCACCCTGGGTGCTCATGCTTTTACCTACCTCGATTATGCCGAAGCGGCAAAGACCTATGGAAAAGTTGGTGGCTTTGCGCATTTACGCACTCTGGTAAAACGTCTGCGTGCTGATTTGGGTGCTGATAACACCGTGCTCATGGATGGTGGGGATACCTGGCAGGGTTCCGGTACCGCATACTGGACTCGCGGTAAAGACATGGTTCGCGCCTGTAATCTGCTCGGCGTGGATGTGATGACCGGCCACTGGGAATTCACCTATAAAGATACCGAAGTGATGGATAATATCCGTGACTTCAAAGGCGACTTTATTGGACAGAATATTTTCGTTAAAGATGACGCCGCTTTCGATTACAAGTTTGCCGACTATGCCGGCTTTGATGAAGATTCCCAGCGCGCCTTTAAACCTTATACCATTAAGGAAATGGCGGGCGGCATTCGTGTTGCGATTGTTGGACAGGCCTTCCCCTATACTCCGATTGCCAATCCAGGCCGTTTTATTCCTGACTGGACTTTTGGCATTAACGATGACGCTATGCAGTCAGTGGTCGATGATCTTCGGGCGAAAGAAAAACCGGATGTTGTGGTGGTGCTCTCGCACAATGGCATGGACGTGGATTTGAAAATGGCCTCGCGAGTCAGTGGCATTGATGCCATTTTTGGTGGTCATACCCATGATGGTGTTCCAGCCCCGACCATTGTTAATAATAAGGGTGGTAAAACCCTGGTTACCAATGCTGGCTCGAATGGCAAGTTTCTTGGTGTGATGCAGTTTGATGTTCGTAATGGCAAGGTTCAGGGCTTTGACTACAAGTTACTACCCGTGTTTTCGAATTTGCTGGAACCAGATGTTGAAATGGCAAATTACATTGAGGAAATGCGTAAGCCTTACCTCAAGACTCTGCGCGAAGAACTCGCCGTAACCGATAGTCTGTTATACCGCCGGGGAAATTTCAATGGCACCTTTGATCAGGTGATCTGTGATGCGTTGCGTGAAGTGGGCGGTGCACAAATTGCACTTTCACCTGGCTTCCGCTGGGGCACATCTATTCTTCCGGGGCAGACGATCACCATGGAAAATGTCATGGATCAGACTGCTATTACTTACCCTGAAACTTATGTGCGTGAAATGCGTGGACAGGATATCAAAGACATACTCGAGGATGTCGCCGATAATTTATTTAATCCCGATCCCTATTATCAACAGGGAGGGGATATGGTGCGCCTCGGAGGACTGGACTATAGCATCGATCCTAAAAAGAGCATGGGGACGCGCATCACCGATATGCAACTAGATGATGGAACCCGAATTGAAGCTGAAAAAAAATACACCGTTGCTGGTTGGGCAACAGTAGGCAGTAAAGCACCGGGCAAACCTATTTGGGATGTGGTGGCGGAATATTTGCGTGAAGAGAAAGTTGCAAAAATCAACAAGCTGAACACGCCGAAAATTCTTAACGTAAAGAATAATCCCGGGATTGCCTGAATCAATGTAGGTTGTGGGTGCTGAGCTATGATCTCAATGGTGAAGCCCAACGGTCGTATAGCTGTTGGGCTTTATTTCATTCAGCACCAACCTACTTCTATTTAATAATCACTTAGTTTAATTGAATTGAGACTGAATTAATTTCATGGCAGCAAACAGTTGCACGTACAACTGTTTGCTGCTAATCTTAAACCATGTTTGAGCGATGTCTGTATTTTAATATCAATGCCCTGACCCGTAAGGTGAATAAAATATGGGATCAGGCCTTTGCTGAGCTGGGTTTCTCACCGGCGCATGCGTATTTGTTACGGCTGGTGTTGGAAATGCCTTCTATTTCACAAAAAGAAATTGCAGAAGAATTGAAGCTTGAAAAATCGACCGTGACCCGGTTCATCGATAATTTGCAGGAGCGGGGTTATCTCAAACGGATCAAAAAGGGTCGTGAACAGATTATTCAACCCACTGTAGCAGCTAAAAAACTTGAAGATCAACTGAATGAACAGGGCGATCTTCTTTATAAGAAAGTCATTAAAAGTATCGGTCGTTCTGATTTACTGGATCTGGTCGCACAGTTACGAAAATTAGGGACTAAATTGTAGTTTTTTTTCACTAGAGAGTTGTATATACAACTATCGAGGTATGGAGAATGTTATGTCAAAATTTGAAGCAATAAATGGAACAGAAATCATATCTGAGTTATCCGATCCGCAAGATGCGTTAATCGAATTTTACCGCGCGTTTAATAATCAGGATTTAGTGCAAATGGAAAATAGCTGGCTACAGAGTAGTGAAGCTTCCATGTCAAATCCACTCGGTGGAATTAAACGAGGCTGGTCTGAAATAAAACCGGTATATGAAAAAATATTTAATGGCCCGGCTGAAGTCTTTGTCGAGTTTTACGATTTCAGTATTCATCAAACCGAAGGCATGTTTTGTGCGGTGGGTCGTGAGCGAGGATATTTTAAACTGGATGAGACTGAAATAAAACTTGCCATACGCACGTCCAGAATTTACCTGAAAACAAAGCAGCAATGGCAACAACTGCACCACCATGGTTCCATCGATCAGGCCGGCTTATTGGCGGACTATCAAGCAATTATTTTACAAAAAAAGGTATAGGAGAGAATGATGCTAAATACAGAATTATCAATGGAATTATACTGGCTAAGTTTAACTATTATCATGACGTCTCTGTTCTGGATCTCCTATATCGCTAATAGAATGTTAGAGCAGGGCATACTTGCGGCACTCTGGGATCGTTTTGGTGATACGGCTACAGAAAAACCCTGGGCGAAGCGAATGATGCAGGCGCATATAAATGCAGTTGAAAACCTGGTTATTTTTGCGCCATTAGTTTTGCTCGTTCAGATTACTGGAGGAAATTCAAAGCTGACGGCTATGGCATGCATGATCTACTTCTTTGTGCGTTTAGTTCATTACCTGAGTTTTACCTTTGCATTACCCTTATTACGGGTGCTGAGCTTTCTGGCAGGTTTTGCGGTGCAGATAACGTTGGCGGTAGAGGTGTTAAATCATCTGGCGTAACCATAATTGCAGGTTTGGCTTCAGCCGTAGCCACCGTTCGACTGAAGCCGAACCTGCACCGGATATCCATACATACATTGAATTATATATATCCCCATCTCGAAGCACAGGATATGAAAGATGAGAAAAAATGTCAGGTAGCCGGGTTCATTCCGGCCCTCGGCCCTCGTTACTCGTCACTATCTTCATCCAGTCGCCACACTGCTCTTCAATGATTTGAGCAAGCATACCGATATGCTCGGCAGAGGCATTCAGTGCGGGGATATAATCAAAGTGTTTACCTCCGGCTTCAAGAAACCAGTCTCGATTCTGTACCTTGATTTCTTCCAGGGTTTCCAGACAGTCAGTGGGAAAGCCGGGGCAGATCACCTGCACGGATTTCGTGCCTTTTGCGGGTAGGGCTTTAAGGGTTTCATCGGTATAGGGTTTGAGCCATTCTTCACGGCCCACCCGTGACTGAAAACTGATCTGCCACTGGTTTTCATTTAAGCCCAGTCTTTCTGCCAGTAAGCGTGCGGTTTTCTGACAATGGCAATGATAGGGATCACCGGCGAGCAGATAACGCTTGGGTAGACCGTGAAAAGAGATCAATAACAGCTCAGGTTGTGCGTGAGTCTGCCAGAATATCTTCACGCTATTCGCCAGAGTTTCAATATAGGCCGGGTGATCGTGATACTGATTCAACATGCGTAAGGAGGGTATCCAACGCCAGTGCATAAGTTCATGAGCAATGGCATCAAAGGTCGAGGCCGTGGTGGTGGCTGAATACTGCGGATAGAGCGGCAGCACCAGCAGGCGTTGCACATTGGCCGCCTGCAGCTCTCGCAGGGCCTGGGCGATAGAGGGCTTGCCGTAACGCATACCCAGCGTAATTTTGATGGGATGATTAAATTTTGCGGTGACTTCCGTGTTTAAATCCTTGACCTGTTGCCGGCTGATACTGAGCAGGGGCGAGTCATCTTTACCCCAGATGGAGCGGTAGGCGGGGGCAATATGGGCGGGACGAAAACGCAGAATGACTCCGTGCAGGATCAGCTTCCATAACCAGCGCGGCATTTCAATCACGCGGGGATCGCTGAGAAACTCAGCCAGATAGCGGCGAATAGATTTTGCATCCGGTGCATCGGGTGTACCCAGATTGACTATCAGGATGCCAGTCCTGTCAGTCTGTTTGTGATCATAGTCTGGTGTGCCACGAAATTTCCGCATGAACAAAACCTCAAAGTAAAAAAGCAATTATCCCTGAGTCTGTGCATGAGGAAAACTATTAATCAGCTTCAGCGGCATTTTATTCCTGATTATCGATAAGGTTGATACCGATTTTGACTCTGTCGCTTTGTGATTGAGATCACGATGTAGACATTTTGCCGACTGCACTTAACTCATTAAATGAGAATATTGTTTGTAAATAGCCGGCGACAGGGCTAGATTGTGGGTTTTCAAATCGCATTAATCCTCATTTGGGGAAGGGAGTGAATAATGAATCTAAACAAAAAATCAATCTGGCTTATGGTGACGGCTATGCTGCTGAGCGTGCAGTCATGGGCAGAGAGCGGCATGACACAGAATATGACTGAGCATGATGCAACGGCTGGGCAGGTGAAAATGGAGCCGGCTGGTGATGCCGATCCTGCTATGCAGGAAAAAAACATGTCGGAATCTAATATGTCGGAACCCATGGCTATGGAGCAGAGTGGTTTTTCACGCGGCAGCGTGGTGCGTTCAGTGTTTACCACTGCGGTGGATGAGCGTGAACCAACGGATAATATTAAAGAGTTGAGCACTCTTTCAGATAAGGTCATTTATTATACCGAGCTGCGGGATATGTCCGGGCAAACTGCCAAGCATCGTTGGGAATTTAATGGTGAAGTCATGGCCGAAGTTGAATTTAATGTGGGTGGCTCACGCTGGCGCGTTTGGTCAAGTAAAAGCTTTGTTCCCGGCTGGACCGGTGAGTGGAAGGTTTCGGTGCTCAATGGTGCCAACGAAGTGATTTCAGAAGATGTTCTAAGCTATACCTCGGCTGCCTCTGAGCCTGAGAGTGTTCCGGCTGCTGAAACAGAATCTGCTCCTGCAATAATTGAAGCCAGCCCAACCCCGGCTGATAGTATGCAAGTACATTAATTCAATTTGGGTAAACCATCGCCTCTGGCGGTGAGACTCGAAAAGGCTCTGTCCTTCCGTCGTCCACGTAGAGAAATTCAAGGCTCCGGACATTTTAATAGCAAAAACAAACTAATGCGTGGGAATGCATACGGTGGTGGCAAAGTGATGTGAGGTTTAATCATACAAACCAGAAATACGGATAAATTTCTACGTT
>CAZNRP010000033.1:26808-28226 GCA_964575555.1 uncultured Thiohalophilus sp.
TTCTGCGCGCGTGCATTTACACTGTCATTAGGAACCGGCAATTACTGGCATTGGCGGGTAGCTCCCCGTTGGTTTCTGTGTTGGGGCATCGGTCGATATATTGTTGGGCTGAATGAAATGAAGCCCAACAAGCTGTTTACTTAAACTCAGTGTTCCAGCTTTTTATAACGAATACGATGAGGCTGGTCGCTATCGTCGCCCAGACGGCGTTTGCGATCGGCTTCGTAATCGGCATAGTTACCCTCAAACCAGACCACCTCACTATCACCTTCAAAGGCGAGAATGTGGGTGGCAATGCGATCCAGGAACCAGCGATCGTGAGAAATTACGATGGCACAGCCGGGGAAGCTGAGCAAGGCTTCTTCAAGGGCGCGCAAGGTTTCGATATCCAGATCATTTGTCGGTTCATCAAGCATCAACACATTGCCTCCACTTTTCAGCAGTTTGGCCAGATGTACCCGGTTGCGTTCGCCGCCGGAGAGATTGCCGACTTTTTTCTGCTGGTCGCTACCCTTGAAATTGAAGCGCCCGACATAGGTGCGTGAGGGGACTTCGTAGCTGCCGATCTTGATAATGTCCTGACCGTCAGAGATTTCCTCCCACACAGTTTTGCTGTCATCCAGGGCATCGCGGCTTTGATCGACACAGGCGATCTTTACCGATTCGCCCAGACGTAGCTCGCCACCATCCGCTTTTTCTTCGCCGGTAACCATGCGGAACAGGGTAGTTTTACCCGCGCCATTAGGGCCGATGATACCCACGATGCCGCCCCGGGGCAGGTTAAAGTTGAGATCGCTATAGAGCACGCGATCGCCAAAACCCTTGCTGACATGGCTGGCTTCAATCACCAGATCACCCAGTCGCGGGCCGGGTGGAATGTAGAGATCCTGGGTTTCATTGCGTTTCTGAAAATCCTGCGATGACATTTCTTCAAAACGAGCCAGTCGTGACTTGCTTTTTGCATGGCGGCCTTTGGGGCTAGTGCGTACCCACTCCAGCTCCTGTTTCATGGCCTTCATGCGTGCCGTTTCCTGTTTTTCTTCTAACTCCAGGCGTTGTTCTTTTTGCTCCAGCCAGGAAGAATAATTGCCTTCCCAGGGAATGCCGTGACCGCGATCCAGCTCTAGAATCCAGCCGGCGACATTGTCGAGGAAGTAGCGATCATGGGTGACGGCCACCACGGTGCCGGGGAAGTCGTGTAAAAAGCGTTCCAGCCAGGCGACGGATTCGGCATCGAGATGGTTGGTGGGTTCATCCAGCAGCAGCATGTCGGGAGCGGATAATAGTAATTTACACAAGGCCACACGGCGGCGCTCACCACCGGAGAGCTTGGTTACATCGGCATCCCAGGGTGGCAGGCGCAGGGCATCGGCGGCGATTTCCAGCTTACGTTCCAGATTGTGGCCATCGGCGGCCTG
>CAZNRP010000034.1:0-27998 GCA_964575555.1 uncultured Thiohalophilus sp.
CTGGTACTCAGCGATATTGATATCAAAACTGACAACCTGCCGGTACATGCCCTGCTCGCCACCGGCGCGATTCATCACCGCCTGATTGCCGAAGGTCTGCGCTGTGATGCCAATATCGTGGTGGAATCCGGCAGCGTCCGCGACCCGCATCATTTCGCGACCTTAATTGGCTACGGTGCCACCGCCATTCATCCCTACCTGGCCTATGAAGTCATTCGTGATCTGGTTCGTTCGGGCGAAATTATCGAAAAAAATGCCTGCAAGCTGGATTCTCAGTACCGCAAAGGCATTAACAAGGGCCTGTACAAAATCACCTCTAAAATGGGTATTTCCACTATTTCAAGCTATCGCGGCGCACAGCTGTTTGAGTCTGTGGGTCTGCATCAGGAGGTGGTCGAACTCTGCTTCAAGGGCACCACCAACCGCATACAGGGCGCTCGCTTCGAGGATCTTGAAGCCGAGCAGCGCAGCCTGCATGCGCTGGCCTGGAACAACCGCAAGTCTATTAATCAGGGCGGCCTGCTAAAATTTATCCATGGCAACGAAGACCATGCCTATAACCCCGACGTGGTGCAAACTCTGCAAAAAGCGGTTAAGTCCGGTGACTATAAAACCTATCAGGACTATGCCCGCCAGGTAAACGAACGCGCCGCCATCTCACTGCGAGATCTGCTCAAGCTGCGTGACGACACCCAGGCGATTTCATTAGATGAGGTCGAAGCGGAAGAAGATATTCTTAAACGCTTTGACTCCGCCGCCATGAGCCTCGGCGCACTCTCGCCGGAAGCCCACGAAACCCTGGCCGAAGCCATGAACCGCTTAGGTGGCCGCTCCAACTCCGGTGAAGGTGGCGAAGATCCCGCTCGTTACGGCACTGAAAAACGCTCCAAAATCAAACAGGTAGCTTCAGGTCGCTTTGGTGTGACTCCGGCCTACCTGCGCTCCGCCGAAGTGCTGCAAATCAAGGTGGCTCAGGGAGCCAAGCCCGGTGAAGGCGGGCAGCTGCCCGGCCACAAGGTCAACGATCTGATTGCCAATCTACGTTACTGCAAGCCTGGCGTAGCCCTAATTTCACCACCGCCACATCACGATATTTATTCGATTGAAGATCTGGCCCAGCTTATTTTCGATCTCAAGCAGGTCAATCCCAAAGCCCTGGTTTCAGTGAAACTGGTAGCCGAAGCCGGTGTGGGTACCATTGCGGCCGGGGTGGCCAAAGCCTACGCCGATTTAATCACCATTTCTGGTTACGATGGCGGCACCGGAGCCTCCCCGCTGACCTCAGTCAAATATGCCGGCGGCCCCTGGGAGCTGGGACTATCCGAAACCCATCAATTGCTGCGCGCGAATGATTTGCGTGACAAAGTGCGCCTGCAAACTGACGGTGGCCTGAAAACTGGACTGGACGTGGTCAAAGCCGCCATTCTGGGCGCAGAAAGCTTTGGCTTCGGCACCGGCCCCATGGTGGCCATGGGCTGTAAATACCTGCGCATCTGCCATCTCAACAACTGTGCCACCGGTATCGCTACCCAGGATAATGTGCTGCGCAGCGAGTTCTTCATCGGCCAGGTGGAGATGGTAATGAACTATTTCCGCTTCATCACCCGTGAAGTGCGTGAGCTACTGGCACAATTGGGTTGCCGCAAACTCACCGATCTGATTGGTCGCACCGATCTGCTGGAATTACTGGAAGGCACGACCAATAAGCAAAGAAACCTGGATCTGGGGCCGCTACTTTCAGATGGCGGTGTACCGGAAGACAAACCCCAATTCTGCACTGAGCCACACAACGAACCCTTCGACAAGGGTGAGCTGGCCGAGCAAATGGTGGCCGATGCGCTGTCAGCAATAGAAAACAAATCCGGCGGCCTGTTCAACTATCAGGTAAAGAATATTCATCGCTCCATCGGTGCACGTCTGTCTGGTGAAATTGCCGTACGCCACAGCAACACGGGCATGGAAGACGCACCCATCACCCTGAAACTCACTGGCACCGTCGGCCAGAGCTTCGGGGTCTGGAATGCCGGCGGTTTAAATATGTACCTCGAGGGCGATGCCAACGACTATGTAGGCAAAGGCATGGCCGGGGGTAAACTGGTATTACGACACCCACAGGGCAGCCAGTTTGATTCGGCCACCACGCCGATCATGGGCAACACCTGTCTTTATGGTGCCACTGGCGGTAAGCTGTTCGCCGCTGGCACCGCCGGTGAACGCTTCGCCGTACGCAACTCCGGTTGCCATGCCGTAGTCGAGAGCATCGGCGATCATGGCTGTGAATATATGACCGGCGGCACGGTCACCGTACTGGGTGAAACCGGCACCAACTTCGGGGCCGGCATGACCGGGGGCTTCGCCTATGTTTATGATAAAGCAGGAACCTTCGTTGATTGCATCAATCAGGACATCAATATCCAACGCATCGGCTCAGAACACATGGAAGCCTATCGCAATCATTTGCGTGAAATACTGGAAGAGTTCGTACAGGAAACCGGCAGCCAGCATGGTCAGGGTATTCTCGACAACTTTGCCGATACAGCCTGTAAATTTTGGCTACTGACACCGAAGGCTGCCTCACTCGATGAAATACTGGAAGAACTGCAACGACCGGCAGCATAAACAGTAACGAGGGATGAGTAGCGAGCAACAAGGAACACCTGGCCCGGCCCTTTGCTTACAGTTAGGTATTCGGGTACTTTATTTAATTAACGGACAAGCGCGAAGAACTAATCCTCGTCACTTATCCCTCGGCACTAGAAACTGATTCTATGGGTAATAACTTTCAATTCATTCAGATCAAGCGTCACGATCCTGAAAAAAAACCAGCCGCAAAACGCAAAAAAGAATACCGTGAAATCTACGGTCAATTTGATGCAGAACGTGCCGCTGAACAGGCGGATCGTTGTCTCGAATGCGGTAATCCATATTGCGAATGGAAATGTCCGGTACATAACTACATTCCTAACTGGCTCAAGCTGATTGCCGAAGGCAATATTAGCGAAGCGGCCGAACTCTCGCATCAGACAAATTCACTGCCTGAAATCTGTGGCCGCGTCTGTCCGCAAGACCGGCTTTGTGAAGGAGCCTGTACATTAAATGATGACTTTGGGGCGGTCACCATTGGCGCGATTGAAAAATATATTTCCGATACCGCCTTTGCCCAGGGCTGGCGACCGGATCTCTCCAACGTTAAGGACACCGGCAAAACTGTTGCCATCATCGGTGCCGGTCCGGCGGGACTAGGTTGTGCCGATATACTGGCACGCAATGGTGTCAAGGCGGTTGTCTATGATCGCCATCCGGAAATCGGTGGCCTGCTTACTTTCGGCATTCCTGAATTCAAACTGGAAAAAGAGGTGGTCAAAACCCGTCGCAAAATCCTCAAAGGCATGGGCGTCGAATTTATACTCGACACTGAAGTCGGCAAGGACATCAGCCTTGCTCAATTGCATGAAAAATATGATGCTATTTTCCTCGGCATGGGCACTTACAATTACATGAAGGGCGGCTTCCCCGGTGAAGACTTACCCGGCGTTTATGAAGCACTGCCCTATTTAATCGCAAACATTAACCGTTGCTTAAAGTTAGAAAAAAATCCTGCGGACTTCATCAATATGGGTGGCAAGCATGTGGTCGTGCTCGGCGGTGGAGACACCGCGATGGATTGCAACCGCACCGCCATTCGTCAGGGGGCCTTCTCGGTCAGTTGTGCCTACCGCCGAGATGAAGCAAATATGCCCGGCTCCAAACGCGAAGTACTCAATGCAAAAGAAGAGGGTGTGCAGTTCCTCTGGAATCGTCAGCCGCTAGAAATCGTCGGCACGGATCGGGTCGAAGGCATCAAGGTCATTAGTACCCAACTCGGTGAAGCCGATGAACGTGGCCGTCGTCGGCCAGAGCCGGTTCCCGGCTCCGAGGAAATCATCATGGCCGATGCGGTGATCATCGCCTTTGGTTTTCGCCCCAGCCCGCCGGACTGGCTAAATGATTTCAAAATTGAACTGGATGATCATGGCCGGGTAAAAGCCCCGCAGGCGCAAACCTACAAACACCAGACCAGCAACCCCAAAGTCTTTGCCGGTGGCGACATGGTGCGCGGCTCGGATCTGGTGGTCACCGCCGTTTACGAAGGCCGCGAAGCCGCCGAAGGCATACTCGATTATCTCGAGGTTTAACATAAAAGGATTAAACGCAAAGACGCAAAGACGCGGAGGACGCAAAGAAAAACAAAAAGTATTGATGGGTTTATTATTCCAATTTTGCCCAGCTTTATTTGGCTATCTGGATACATCAAGGTATCTCGTTAAAAATCTTTGCGGCCATCGTGTCTTAGCACCTTTGCATTAAGAAAAACATGACTAAATTAAAAAACGATCGTTTCCTACGTGCTTTATTCAAGCAGCCTGTCGATGCCACCCCCGTGTGGATGATGCGTCAGGCCGGCCGCTATCTACCTGAATACCGGGCCACGAGAAAAAAAGCCGGGGATTTCATGAAGCTCTGCATGTCACCTGAATATGCCACCGAAGTGACCATGCAGCCGCTGGATCGCTTCGAGCTGGATGCCGCAATTCTATTTTCAGATATTCTCACTATTCCCGATGCCATGGGACTGGGACTGTATTTTTCAGAAGGTGAAGGCCCGCGCTTTAAAAATCCGGTGCAGGACAAAGCCGCCATCGACAAACTCAGTGTACCCGACATCGGTGCCGAACTCGGCTATGTGATGGATGCGGTAAGCATGATTCGCAAAGAACTGGATGGCCGCGTACCGCTGATCGGTTTTACCGGCAGCCCCTGGACCCTGGCCACCTACATGGTCGAAGGCAGCAGCAGCAAAGAATATTCAAAAGTTAAAGGCATGCTCTATGATCAGCCTGCTTTGATGCACAAACTATTAGATGTGCTCGCCCGCACCATTATTGAATACCTCAATGCCCAGGTCGAAGCCGGGGCACAAACATTAATGATCTTTGATACCTGGGGCGGAGTACTGACCACCCGCGACTATAAAGAATTCTCTCTGCGTTATATGCAGCAAATTATAGATGGCGTAAAACGTGAACATGAGGGTCAACGCATTCCCCTGGTCATATTCAGCAAGGGTGGCGCTCAGTGGCTTGAAGCCCAGGCCGAAACCGGTGCGGATGCACTGGGTCTGGACTGGACCATTGATATTGGTCGTGCGCGTGAACGCGTCGGCAACAAAGTGGCACTACAGGGCAATATGGATCCCTGTGTACTCTATGCCTCACCCGAACGCATTCGTCAGGAAGTTGCCTCTATTCTTGAAAGCTATGGCAACGGCACGGGTCACATATTCAATCTTGGTCACGGCATTCACCAGCATGTTGATCCTGAACACGCCAAAGCCTTTATTGATGCTGTGCATGAATTAAGCGCACCTTATCATCAATAAGCCTTGCAGATTAAGCTGATGCAAATAAATAAATATGGATGTAACTATTCAACAGCATCCCCTATACAATCAACTAGCGTAGGGTGGGCACGATTTTTGTGCCCACCGGGTCAATCTGACCTCACTCGCAGATAAGTCAATGCAGATAACCGGCCACCTGCGCAAAATGATCACCTCGCTGAATACGCCCGTTCAGTATTATTTACCCCTCGATGATGAGAGGGTCGATATGAATGCACTTATCGGCCAACAGCTCCAGCTAACTTATAGCGGTGAAATTCATTGCACAGCCTGTGGCCGCAAAACTAATAAAAGTTTTAATCAGGGCTACTGCTATCCCTGCTTTAAAAAGCTCGCCCAATGCGATAGCTGCATCATTAAGCCCGAGCTTTGCCATTACACCGAAGGCAGCTGCCGCGAACCCGAATGGGGTGAACAACATTGCCTGCAGGATCACATTGTCTACCTTGCTAACTCTTCCGGTATTAAAGTTGGTATTACCCGTGGCACCCAGATCCCGACCCGCTGGATCGATCAGGGCGCAAGTGTCGCCATGCCTATATTCCGGGTAAAAAACCGTCTGCTCTCCGGGCGCATTGAAGTCATTATGAAACAACATATTTCTGATCGCACCGACTGGCGCAAAATGCTCAAGGGCAGGCCAGAAGACATTGATCTTGTTGCCAGACGTGATCAACTGTTTGCACTTTGTGAAAAAGAAATCAACGAAGCGATCGCAGAGTTTGGTGAAAATGCCGTAACCGCCCTGCATGCAGAAACTCCAACTAAAATTGAATTTCCGGTCAATGACTACCCAGAAAAAGTGACTTCCTTTAATTTTGACAAGACCGCTGAAATTAATGGCGTGCTAAACGGCATCAAGGGTCAATATTTAATACTCGACAGTGGCGTATTGAATATACGCAAGTTTGGTGGCTATAAAATTCAGCTTGAAACTGAATAGCATGAACCGCAGAAGATAAAACTTTATTGCCGTTAAAAGTACTAGCGGCTTATTATTCTTTTTTTATTTTGAAGACAATACTATGGAAAATATTTTAGAAATTCGTGATGGTTGCAGTACGCCCGTGCAATTGCTGCGTAGTCGGGCCTTTGCCCGCTTCCTGGAAATTTATAAAACCCAGTTTATAAATGATCTACAGCAACGCTCCGATGTGCAGAAGCACGAAGCGAAACAAAAGATCGACTATATCCATTCCGTACAAATTCGTGATTTGATCGCAGTGCTCGAATCGCATGGCTTTGATAGTGCCAAAGAAAAAGAACGCGCTCGTGAGCTGGTTAAGTTTATGGATGGTGCCTTCCACCATTATCGCGGCATTGGTTATTCACGGCTGGTGCGCCTGCAAAATGATGTGGTTTCAACCGGGCTGGAAACTCCCGATACGGTCAAGGACAAAGTAACAGACAAGGCCGGAACGCTGTCTGATCTGATTCTCGAAACCCGCCGTCAACTACTCAACAATGTCGGCCTTGATCAAGGTGTGCGTCGTAGCTCAGGCATGGATGCCTCACCCAATGTCACTGCGGGTGAAATTTCCGGACACTATTTTAATTATCCCGCCGATTACGCTCAACTTGCCCATGTGCCCTTAACCATCGCCGCTGATATACAGACCGGCGTGGATTACTCCACTCCCTCGAACAAACGTGCCAAACCTTTTTACGAACTACAGCATAACCCCTTAAACCTGGATAATTTTGTCAGTGATGACTGGGTTTCAGTACCGCTACAGGTAGGTACTTCGCTCATCATTACCTATATCCACAAGTCACGTGGCTGTATTGAAATGGAACCGGGGCTGCTCAATCTATTTCCCTTTGCGCGCATCAAAATGATCACTGATGATAATAAAGCCGATGGCCTGTTCTTCTTTGGCGATCCCAATGCGACTGAAAAAGATCTGGGTTATTACTACGATAAAAAAAATGAAGTCCTGATTGGTGTGGTACCCAATATTGATGAGCTAAAATATTTCGGTTATGCCAAAAAACCCGTACTCACCCTGCACAACGTGCTCGCCATTCTCGACGGAGATCTGCCACTGCACTGCGGCTGTACCCGCTATATCGTTCGCTTCGATGAAAATGAAGAACCCTATATTGCCGAGATGTTAATCAAGGCCGATGACATGGGCAAGATCAGCCTGCGCAAAAGCGAGGATAATATAACTCGTCCGGTATTTTTCGGCACCGAAACCGGCGCATTCGCCTGCCTCGATGGCTTCAGCGATCAGGCCAAAATGCAAATGGCCGGACGTGAAGTAGGCTATAACAAGGACACTGGCTCCAATGCCCGACAGATTGTCCCGGTAACCGATGTTACCGAACTGTTCCGGGGTGACTCACTGGATGTGCTGCTCTATATGAATAACTTCAATCTAATCGAACCGGGTGAATCCACGGTGCAGGCCGATATGCACATTGAAGATGCCCTTGAGCACTTCCGCCTGGGTGAGCGGGTAGCCGCCGGTTCCACGCAGACCCATCGCGGCGCAAAGGAAAGCAGCTACTGGGCCAACCCCTTCCCCCTGCTCAAGGACAGCGAGGGTAAGGTATTACATCCGGCACTGTATGAAAAATTTTCCGAGAATGAGAAAGGCTTCATCGGGGACATGAATATTCTCATTTCCCGTGGTGAGCTCAAAGTCGGCGTGGCCCACAGCCAGTTAATGGCCGGAGCCTATGAAGGCAGCAGCGATGAAGATATTCAACGCTGCGGTTTCAGCAGCCGAGAAGATGTCGAACAGGAAGGCCCGATTAAACTGGCCAAAGATCTCATCGGCCTGATCAAATCACAGGCAATAGAAAAACGTAAACGCCTGAATGATGACACCGGGGAAGTCAGCGTCACCGTCGCCCTGGTCGGTGACAGCCGTACCGGTAAATCTGAAACCGCTGAAAAAATGGAAGGGATTTTACGTTTGCAATTGATTTAGGAATTTTAAAAGGTGGGTTTTAATCCACATTGTTAAAAATTTAAACAATATTTTACCGCAGAGGACGCAAAAGTCGCAGAGAAACTTAAGAAACAATCCGGCAATACTACGTGGCATTAATTTGCAGGAGCAGGTTTTTCCGCAAAAGCGATGTGTAAATGCCAAGCCTGTTAATTCTCTGCGTCCTCTGCGGTGAAAATTCTGTTATTAAAAATAATACTGCACTTCCAGTTGCAGATAATCATCATTACGAAAGGAATAGCCCGGATCACTAACTGGCGGCTCTGAAAAATACAGGGCATCCACCGAGATTTTCCAGCTATCACCGACTCGACGACTGGCTTCAAGGATAAAGTAATAACGATTATAACGAAAGTCACGAATAATCCCGGCGAGTAGATCACTACTCTGCTCATCATTCAGCGTCAACCGCGTGCCAAGGAAAAAATCATTTTGAAAAGGGGTCGGTGCATCATCTTCGCGCTGATCATACATATATTCAAACACGATACCCAAATCATTATTACTCTCAAATACACCATAAAAACTATATTCAAAACCACCGGTTGCCGCATAGTAGGATTGTCCCTGACCATTACGGTGGTATCCCTCAAACTTTAATAACCAGGCATCAAGGGTGGCCTGAATGTCCGTGGACACCTGGGCGATCAAATCATAGTTGGGAATGAAAACGGTCTCGCCTTCACTACTCTGACCAACTTTAAAGCGAGGTTCACGACTGGTACCATTGAAGTAATTGAAACCAATATCCCAATCACCCCAACTGTCTGACCAACGTGCAGCGTAATCCACATGCTGCTTACCTTTTGACGATTCATAAGTAGTCTGCGCAGTATCCACCCAGGGAATACTGCGTGGTCGTCCGTTCACACCGGGATAAGTCCGTTCACGAAACCCCGGTAAAATAAATAAATCCACCGTACCCCAGTCTTTTATCAGGGCCAGATTAACCATCGGCTGGCCTAGACGCTCATCAAGAAAAAAATCTTCTACCAGATCAACCTGGTTAACAATATCCACCAGATGTACGACTTCAGTCACGCCCCAGAAAATCTTACCCACGCCCAGATGAAGTTCCCAGTCATCCTCGACCTTCAGCCACATCATTTCACGAATATCAAAATGACTACGTTCATCATCACCCTGGTCTAATCTGGCAAACGGTTTAAAGGTAAAGCTTTGCTGCCCGTCCTCCCACTCAGCATAATATTCCGGCTCGATTGAGATTGAGGCGTTATTACCATGTTGGCGCGGATCAGAAGGATCAGCAGGGAAGTAACGATATTCCAGGCCGACATAGCCGGAAACTTCCTGTTCCAGCGCATTTGCTGACACAGGTACAATAAAGATGAACAAACTATAAACGCAAAAATGCAACAACCGTAGGTTGGGCTGAGCCCTGAAGTATAAAGAACGAAACCCAATCATCTTTCCTGTCACGGTATATTGTTGGGCTTCGCGTTGCTCTGCCCAACCTACCGGTTTTTCCAACAAGCTTTTCAAGTTATTAACGTGCACGCTTTAGACTGTTCTTGTTAAAATCACGGTTATTTAGGCCATTTGCAAATTTATACTCCGACCATATTAAGGTCGTGCTTTTTCCAGTCAGATGATTCACCATTTCCATTCGATCCGCACGCCAGAATTTATCCAGATATTGCTTATAATCATGGTAGGTCAGAGTTTTTAGCAGGCTGTTTTTACGATCATAAAAGTCAATTTTAAGCGGACTGTAGGTTTCACTGTCCAGCCAGGTGATCATGCGGGTATAGCCTGAATTTTTATATTGAGGAAAACGTTCGATAACAAAAACCGAACGTCCTTCATAGACATCATCTTTAATATATTTATAGGTATATTTTTCGATTTCCTGAGAAGAAATATCTTCATAGGCAAACTCACTCCCCATAAATGGCCCGGATTTATTGCTCGAGGAAATCCGCTTAACTCGCTTTAAGGCTGGCAGGTAAATCCACTGATCGTCTGGTTTTATGGCATGGGTAAAGCTAAGGAAGGCAGTGCCTTTAACGTCGCGCGGACGATCAAATACAATCAATGTTTTATCACCATCACCCATGACTTCCAGTGTTTTATTGTGCATCTCACGAGTACTTGTATCACCATGTCGATTACGCAAGATCATTTCCATCGATGTTTTTTGATCCCCCCAGCCGGTATCACGCGTATCAGCCTCAGTGGCAATTGCCAGGCCTTTTTCTTCGGCACTCTGGGCCATGACATTCCATGACAAGATTAGAACAATGACAACACTTAAAAAACTTTTCATGATTTTTTCCCTTCCAGTTTCATTAACAGAGGCGGCAGCAACAGGAAATCAGCCATCAGGGCAAAGACTATTACGATTGCCGTTAACATGCCCATGCCTGAGTTTAGCTTGAAGCTGGAAAATGCCAGCACAATAAATCCAGCCACCAGTACAATTGAGGTTGTGATCAAAGCCCGACCCACATGGCTAAAGGCATAACGCACCGCATCTTCACTGCTCATCCCATTTTCTCGCCGGGCGCGCAAATACTTACTCAAAAAATGCACGGTGTCATCCACCACTATGCCCAGGGTCATGCCGGTTACGATAGAGAGTGCCAGACCAACTTCACCGACTAAAACACCCCAGAGACCAAAACCCATTGCCGCTGGTACCAGGTTTGGCAACATGCTCACCAGGCCGATCTTCAGCGAGCGCAGGGCAAATACCAGGATCATTGAAATCATAATCAGTGCCACGGTTGTTCCCCCCAGCATACTGATAATATTACGCTGACCAATATGTGCGAACATTAACGAAGGGCCACTACCCAGCGAGTGTTTAATGATTTTCGTATTTGCAGACAACCATTCCTGCGCACGCTCATCGACGGCCAGCATTTCTTTACTGGAAAGAGATAATAGCGATGCGGTCATCCGGGTTTTTGATTTATCCACGCTTATCTGATTATTCAGATCAAGCCCATAGGGCAGGGACATTTCATATAATAATAAATACTGAGCAGCCAGCTCCCGACCTTCGGGTAAACGATAATAAGCGGGATCATCACCGTGCATATTCATATTCAGACGTTTCATGGTATCGGTGAAAGTACTAACATGCATGGTTTCCGGCTGCTGCCGCCACCACTCAGAGAAGGCGGCGACTTCACGCAAAAATTCTGGATTGTTAATACCCCCGCTTTCACCTGCAGACAGAGAATAATCTGCGGTGTAGGTTCCAGTAAGATTATCGGTGGTGTAATCCGTATCCGCACGGAAGGCCACGCTTTCATCAAAATATTTAACGAAAACATCATTCAATTCGTTTTGTGGAATCAACATAACCAGCACAATCACCAGAGCCGTCATGCCCATCAGTAAACGGTTACGTTGACGCACAACAAAATTACCGAGATGAATCATCAGGCTATCTTTGCCCCCTTCTACCGTGTGTACTTTTATGGGTAACAGAGACATTAAGGCAGGCAGGAAACTGATAGATAGAATAAAGGAGGCCACCACCCCGAAAGCAACGAAGTTGCCAAGATGCCGGAAGGGGGGAACTTCTGAGAAATTCATGCTCAGAAAACCAATCGCCGTGGTCACACTGGCAAGAAATACTGGCTGTAAATTAATTCGCAGGCTTTCACTGATGGCTGCTCGCTTATCTTTACCATGATGCATTTCAAACAACAGGGTAATTAGAATATGCACGGAGTTGGCAATGGCCACCGTAAGAATAATCGTCGGAGCTGATGCCGAGGGCGGGGTAATGGGAAAACCAATATGGCCGCCTATCCCCATTGCGGCAATAATAGACAACATGATCACCAGCAATGTCGACATGGTAGCTGGAAACGACCACAGCAAGATCCCAAATCCGCCTAATAGCAAAGCTGCAATCGCTGGCATTGGTAAACCGCCCAGGCTGATCAAGGCCGCGATACCGGCCAGTGAAGCGGCCATCACCACAAATGTCGGTAGTCCTCGTTGAAAATCACGTAGTAAAATAGCAAGGAAGATCATCATCAGCAGAAAACTTAAGGGCACCAAACTCTGCATATCCCCCATAGATGATTCTGAGAAGGCATTATTCATTAACACCATGCCGGTCAACCTAACTTCAATGTTTGGGTAGGCCGTGCGAATTTCCTCTGCCATTTGCCGTGCTGCCGCCACAACCTCCGGCACTTCGGTCATTTCGTTTTTACCCGGAAGCTGAATAGTGGCATTCACTGCCGTTACCCGGCTATCCGGTGAAATCAGCCGCTTGATCAACATCGGTTCGGCCAGTGCCACCTTGCGAATTTTTTCAAGCTCATCATTACTGAGCTGCTGCGCATTTTCGTATAGATCACGCACCACCAGATCATCTTCTTCGGCTTCGGTATGCTGGAAATTGCTGATCGAATCGACACGAATAGAATAGGGTAGTTGCCAGGCCTTTGTCGTCAGCGCCTCGACCGCCTCCAATGCATCACGGCGGAACACATCTCCACTTTTTGGCGTGAGCACAAACATGACATTGTCGTTTTTGGTATAGGTATTTTCCAGCGCATCAAAGGCCATCAACTGGGGATTATCGGCGCTGAAAAAGACTCGATAATTAGTGGACATGGCCAGATTTTTCATGCCGGAGGCCGACAGGAAAACCAACACCAGGCAAGTGATAATAACTAGCCAACGGTATTTAAGTATCCATTCACCGAAATTCTCTTCCAGTCGTTTCATATCCCGCTCCCCTATTTTTTCTCTGAATATTGACGACTAAATATTATGCTTAATATTCAGCCGTTGCTTAAATTTTCACATTGCCAGATGCATCACATCAGCCTCGTCTGCGTAAACCCGACAACAACAAAACCACCACATCCTGTGCCCGTGATACCAGCTCATCGTACTCATACAGGCTCATGAATATAGGCACATGAAACATTTTAAGCGCGTCATAGACCGTTTCTGCTGTTTTCACCACATCATCGATAGCAAATTCACCTGACTCATTTCCCTGGGCCAGCACTTCTGCCAGAAGTGAACAAGATTCTCGTATTTTATCATGCACAATATTGCTGTGTTCCATAATGACATGATTAACAAGTTCGTTGATTTTGGGCTGATCGTGTGTGGTTTCCCAGGTATAACGCAGCATCTCCAGAGCACTGCTTTCCAGTTTATCGGCCGCATTGAGCCCTGGGCGGCGCACCACCTCACGTAATAAGTCGACCTGAGTCCCAATGCAGCGCTGGGCACAGGCCGCCGCGATGTCCTGTTTATTTTTGAAATAGCGATATAGATTGGCGGCAGACATGCCTGTATCACAGGCAATTTCGGCCATCGTAGTTTTACTCAGACCGTAGACACGAAAACGGGCTTCTGCCGCATCAATAATACCGAGACGGATGTCTTCTGTTGTAGTTTCTAGTGATTTTTCTTGCATGGGCACTTTTATAGAACATTGGCGCTGAATAATCAATAAAATATTCAGTATTAATTATTGGCCAGACTGATATCTGCTGAAAGGATGATATTTCTTAGCGCTTCGTATTCTGGCAAACCTGTGCAGCTGAAGCCTTATCTACACTCCCAGCACCCGTTCAATGGTGGCAACCAGCTCCTCGGTTTTTACCGGTTTGGCCAGAAACTCATTGCCGCCGATTTCTCCCCCCATCGCACTGGTCTCCGCCCTGGTGACTATGGCAGTCAAAAAGATAACTTTAATGCCCGCAAGTACGGGATCCTCACGCAACTGCTGGGAGACCTCATCGCCGGACATATCCGGCATCATCACATCCAGAAAAATCAAGTTAGGCATAAATTCATGTGCCGCCTTCAATGCCATCGCACCCTGATTCACGGTGCGAACCTCGTATTTGCCGGTGCGCTCAAGGTTCATTTTTACCATCCGCGTCAGCACTGGCTCATCATCTACGACTAGTATGCGTTTTTTCATTGTTTCAATTCCCTGTTGATTTTGAATAGCATTATAAATACCGCGCCCCCATTAATCCCATTCCGAATATCCAGAATACCATGATGCAGGCTGATAATATTTTGCGATACCGACAGGCCCAGCCCAGTGCCTTCGCCCACCGGTTTGCTGGTATAAAACGGATCAAATATTTTTTTCTGATCCGCCTCGGCAATTCCCGGGCCGGTATCGGCCACCTCGACCCGAATGACATCTTCATTTAAATGGAACTGGCGATTTTTATCATGACAAAGTTCATGCTCAAGTAACACGGTATGCATACCGCTACTAACCGTCAGACGGCCTTTTTCATTCATGGCATGCGCCGCATTCATAAACAAATTGACAAAAACCTGTTGCAACTTGCCTGAATCAATTTCCAGTAACGGTAAGTCATCCGCCAATTTATTCACCACTTTGATCTGACGCTGACGCAATTCATAAGCGACCAGCTGTAGGGCGCGTTCTACAACCTCATTAACGCTACTGGCCTGCAGCTCAAGTTTTTCATCACGGGAAAAATCCAACAGACCACGAACAATAACATTGGCGCGATCCACCGCTTCATCAATATCTTTCACTACCGCATGAGCATCTTTATTGTCCGCCACTTCGCCACCCAGAAAATCTGAGGCCATCTGGATAATCGCTAAAGGATTTTTAACTTCATGCGCGACACCGGCAGCCAGTCGACCGATGGACTCCATTTTTTCTGCGTGAATTAATTGCCGTTGTGCATTTTCCAGTGCCTGAGTACGCAAGGCAACCTGATGTTTAAGCATCCGGTTCCAGATGAGCACCGAGCCCAAAATCAATAGTAATGCGGCCATCACCGATAAAATGCTATACCAGAATACTGGCTTGTGCCAGAAGCCGGTTTCTTCCAGTGTCAACCACTTTGCACTGATAGCCTGCTTTTCTTTTTCGGTCAAACTCGCCAGAACTTTTTCCAGTATCCCTTGCAATATGCCCCAGTCATTACGGACTGCAAACCCCAGTTCCAGTTTATGTTCAAGATAACTGACGATGCGCAAATTGCTGTAACCGTCTTCCCGCAAAATTCGCGTGACAGATGCCATGTCACTGACCATGGCATCCACCGCTCCCAATGCAGTTAGTTCCATGCCATCACGTGTATTTTCTACTCGGATCAAACGCACATCAGTTTTATGATGACTGATCAAATCATCCCAGACATAACCCGTCACCACGGCCACTTTTTTTCCCATTAACTGATCGATGCTGTTGTAGTCTTTTGCTGAAATCAGCACACCGGGAACTACAATATGTGCCGGGGCAAATAACAAAAACTTTTCCCGCTGCGGTGACCAGGCCAGCGCCGGCAGTAAATCTACCTCATGGTTGCGTGCCATGCTCATCACTTCCGGCCAATTTTTTGTGCGTACACGTTTGAACGTAATCCCCAGTTTTTTTTCAACCAGAGCAAGATAGTCTGCCGCCATGCCCTTATAGTCACCTACTGTATCCACCCATTCAAAAGGTGCAAAATCAGCATCAACGGCATAACGAATTTCGGGATGCGCCTGTAACCAGACCTGCTCTTCTTCGCTGAAAAGTAATTCGGCCTGCGCGAAATTGCTGAATAAAAGAACGGAGAATAAAGCACCTGAAAATCTAACGCTACGGTGTAGATACGCAAAGATTCTATTTATGCCTCGGTGTCTTTGCAGTAATCGCTGTTGCATCTGATTAGTTTTTTTTCTTATGTGCACGCGGGTGCGCTTTATCGTAAACATCGGCTAAATGCTGAAAATCAAGATGCGTATAAATTTGCGTGCTGCCAATGTCTTCATGGCCGAGCAATTCCTGTACAGCGCGAAGATTGTGGCTGGATTCCAGCAGGTGGCTGGCAAAGGAGTGACGTAGCATATGTGGATGCAGGTCAACGTCTAATCCCTGTTGGCGTGCCCGATTTTTTATCCGTAACTGAATATTACGCACACCCATGCGCGTTCCAGTCCGGGTTAAAAATAAAGCGGGTTCATCCAGTTTTGCCAGCTCTTTTCGATGATGTAACCATACCTTTAATGCTGCCTTTGCCTTTGTCCCCACAGGCAGCCGTCGATCCTTTCCTCCTTTACCACCAATAACATCGACCACGCAATCCTGCAAATCCAGATCGATTTTATTTAAGGCTGCCAATTCCGACAGGCGCAAACCGGATGAATAAAATAATTCGATAATCGCATGGTCACGCACACCGAGTAGATCATCCGGCTTTGCCTGCAACAGTTGCATAGCCTGATCAACATCCAGTGTTTTCGGTAGTCTGCGTGCGGCTTTCGGCGCACGCAGATCAATGGCAGGATTATGTTTCAACTTGCCTGTTTTTAACAGGCTATTAAAAAAGCTACGGTAAGTGGATAGTTCACGCTGCAGGGTTTTACTACTGATGCCCTGACGGTGACGAGCAGCAATATAGCGCCGAATGTGCGCTTGCTCCAATTGTGCCCAGTTAGTAATTTTATTCTGTTCACAAAAAGCCACCAGCTTTTTAAGATCCCGTTGATAGGCTTCGATCGTGCGAGGGGAGTATTTGCGCTCCATCCGCAGCTTACGAATAAAATCTTTAATCAGGATTTGGGCGTGACGGTGCATACGGGAAATTTATTTATTCAAGATGCTGGCTTAGTACGCGGGATAACACCTTACCAAGGTGAGACAGAAACAATGTACCCATATCCGCACGAAAACGGCCCGCATCCTGACTGCCTATTGCCAGCAGGCCATAACATTTTTTGCTCTGCTCGTTAACCAGTAAGGGAATCAGCGCAACCGATTGTATGCCTTCTGCGGCCGCTTTGAATAAAGCTTCAACCTGCACTGGCGGCAGGATACCGCAAACCGGACGACGGCCACCCACGACTTTTTCAAAACTGCTCAATACCGGCTTACTCCAGTCCGCCATTTCCTTACGGGAGTGCAAATCAGTATGATCCGTATTAAACAGGCGAAGTGACACCGCATCTGCCTCAAAATTCTGCTGCAGGCGTTGATGGATAATATCGATAACCTGAGCCAACTCATGTGTGTCGAGTAGCGCCAGAATCAGATCATTAAAATTTTTGCTGAGCTTTTCATTTTTTCCTGCATGACTAATCAACTGCTGCAACTGCTGCCGGTACTGATCTTTCTGCTCCCGCAACACCGACATCTGACGTTCTACCAGTGAAACCGTGCCTCCATGCGCATGCGGCAAAATCATGTCTGCCAGTAAATCCAGATGCGCTTCAAAAAAGCCGGGGTGGTCGCGTAAATAACGCACGATGCTATGTTCAAAATCCTTGTCATCCACACTATTCTCTTGCTGGGTACTCATAAATTCAGCTCACCTTCAAATACACTCACTGCCGGCCCGATCATCATCACCGGCTCCTCACCACCCGGCCAGATAATGTGTAACTCACCGCCAGCCAGGCTGACACTCACCTTATCATCTAACCAGCCCTGTTGACGACCCGCAACCACCGCTGCGCAGGCTCCACTGCCACAGGCCAGAGTTTCACCACTGCCCCGCTCAAAGACTCGCAGACGAATATGTTGCCTGTCCAGTATCTGCATAAACCCCGCATTGACCCGCTGCGGAAAACGTGGATGTGATTCAATTTTAGCCCCAAGCGTGGATACCGGTGCCGCATCCACGTCCTCCACCCGCAACACGGCGTGTGGGTTACCCATGGAAACCGCGCTAATCTCCAGTACCTGCCCCTCCACATCCAGCGAATAGCAGCTGTCTACCGCATCCGCGACAAAAGGAATCTGCTCAGGAATAAACACCGGGGCTCCCATATTCACACTCACCTGACCATCCTCCTGCAGACTCAGGCAAATAATGCCAGACGCGGTGGCAACGGGAATCTCTGATTTGTCCGTCAGACCTTTATCATGCACGAAACGAGCAAAACAGCGTGCTCCGTTACCGCATTGTTCCACCTCACCACCATCCGCATTAAAGATCCGATAGGTAAAATCAACCTGCGGCTGTTGTGCCGCTTCTACCAGCAAAATCTGATCGCAGCCCACGCCAAAATGACGATCCGCAATCAAACGCAGCGCTGCGCTATTCAGATCAATAGACTGATTAATGGCATCGATAACGACGAAGTCATTTCCCAGTCCGTGCATTTTTGTAAACCGTATGCTCATGTGCAAATCTGTGCTTCTATGATTACCTGTCTTTAAACAACATCATAACTTTGTGAACCTCAAAATGAAACCAGAGTGAAGCTGCTTCAGATTCATTTCAAACAAGCCCCCAGTATTCTTGAATACTACCGCAGCAAGCTCGCATTTATTGATTTAGAAACTCGCTATAAATACCCGCAATTCAGAATAGAACTTATCTTCTTCACATAATTTTTGCATATATTTCACATATTTATCACCTATATTTCTGTCTCTGGCGCTAAAGATACTTTCAGTATATGCCGCTATAACCATACGAAATTCAGCATTACTATCCACCCAAAAAATAATATACCTGAGAGGGATCTATGAAATATTTTAATTTACTACTCCTTTCCATCACCTTGATTATCACCGCACCACTCGCCTATGCGAACAAAGTTTCACCGGAAGCAGTCGAAGGTGCGACGATCATAGATGCGGCAAAAGCCAAAGAATTATTTGACCAGGGTGTCATATTCATTGATGTACGCAAAGACAAGGACTGGGAGGCTGGCCGTATTCCTGATGCCGTGCACATTGAATTAAAAAAAGTCCTGTCTGCAGAAACACTGGGCAAAGAAGTTAAACAGGATGAACCCATGGTGATCTATTGTAACGGTGCCAGCTGCATGCGCAGCAGTAAGGCCAGCGCCAAAGCTGTCAGCTGGGGCTTCACGAAAGTATATTATTTCCGGCTTGGCTTTCCGGCCTGGAAAGCCGCTGCTTATCCGACTGAATAAATTATAAATTACGTTGAGGTGTATGATGACGTTACGTGCCCGTATAACTCTGGTAGGCAGTACGGTTACTTTATTAGTAGCCATTGCCCTAATTATTACCAGTCAGGTATCCCAACAAAAGATAGAAGATCGCTTTGCCAGTGCCACCATCAATGGCAAAGCTGCTTTGTGGAAAAAAATCGTTGCCAGCCAGCTAGAAGCTATGGTGGTTGGCACCACAAGCTTATCCAGGGATCGAGCCACGCGCAAAGCCTTAAAGGCCGGTGATGAGGCTGCACTTTCCGAAAGTGCAACAACAACCTTTAACTTGCTCAGTGCCGGAAAAATACTAAGTCGCCTGCAAATCATTAATCTAAATAATGAAGTCGTGTTTTCTGCACCTAATCATTATAGCGGGCCAACCAGTAAAACCTTGCTCAAAAAGGCAGTCGACTCCGGAAAAATCATTCGCGGCCTGGAACGGGATGATGACGGAAAATTAGTTGCTGAAGTGGCTTTTCCCCTGTTCATGCACGGCAAGGTTATCGGCGTGGGTGTTTATTCAAAAAATCTGACCGCCGCCATCGATGACTTTAAAATCAATGACAATTCTGAAATTTTCATTGTCTCCGATAAGGGTCAGGTTGAATATGCAACAAGCAAAGAACTTTTCACACAGCTAAATCTTGCACTACCTGAGTTAGGCAATAGCGAAGTGGATGTTGCTAAATGGGATGGTAAGGTTTATTCAAGCACTGTTTTACCGATTACTCGTACGGATGGAACACTACTGGCACACTTTATAGCAATTAATGATTTCACCCAGAGTTATGCGGCACAAACAAATTTTAATCGCATTGCCTATACCATCATCGGACTCGTGTTGCTAATTGCACTGCTGGGTCTGTTCTATTATATGAATCGCGTTCTCAAACCTCTTAATGTCGCGGTTTCTAATTTACAATCTATCGCTGATGGTGATTTAACGATTGATATCGAGGTTGAATCTAATGATGAAATTGGACAGTTAAAAGCTGCCATGCAAATAACGGTTAAACAACTCAATATGATGGTCGAAAAAATCAATACCATCACTGGGCAGTTAACAGATTCATCCAGCAGCATGGCCGAGATCACAAAGGAAACCAATAGCAATGTCGATAAGCAACAATCAGGACTAAAGTTGGTCGCCACCGCGATGAGGCAAATGACCACAACCGTTCAGGATGTTGCACACAATGCAGCACAGGCTGCCGATGCTGCGGAAAACGCAAATGATGAGTCGCAAACAGGCTTTACCCTGGTCGGCGACACTATCAATTCAATCGATGAACTAACCCGTGAAGTTGAAAATGCCACCACCATTATCAATACACTAAAAGATAACAGTGAAGGCATTAGTGGCATACTTGATGTGATTCGCGGAATTGCTGAACAAACCAATTTACTCGCTTTAAATGCCGCCATCGAAGCCGCCCGTGCAGGAGATCAGGGTCGGGGATTTGCTGTGGTCGCGGATGAAGTGCGAACTCTTGCCAGCCGTACACAGGAATCAACTGAGGAAATAAGCCAGATGATCATTCAACTGCAGCAGGGTTCTCAATCTGCCGTGGAGGCCATGCAAGTCAGCTACACAAGAGCACAGGAAACCGTCAGCAAAGCTGCCGAAGCCGGTAAATCTTTAGAGTCTATTACTCAGGCGGTTTCCACCATTAATTCAATGAATATGCAAATTGCAAGTGCGGCAGAAGAGCAAAGTAGTGTTGCTGAAGATATAAATAAAAATATTGTCGATATTAATAGTATCGCCGAAATGACGGCAACGGGAGCACAAAATACGGCACAAACCAGCAATGAGTTAAGCGCACTGTCATTACACTTAAGCGAGGTTGTTGGTCGCTTTAAAATTTAATTAATTCTCCCCAATAGCTATCTCTTATACTTAAGTCCTGAACGAGGGTAAAATTCGGGTGTAGGTAGAGCAGACGAACAAAGGAAATGCCTGTGAGCACAAAAAACGTGCCCAGCCTACCGATATTAATATGTGATTAAGAGATAGCCCAATGGGGAAAGGAAGTTAAGTGAATCCGCCCAGCTATCATCCGCCTGGAACTATCATGGCCAATCCCAGCGAATGCCCACGGAAACACTATCAGGCAGAGTGTTGCCTGCGGCAGTCAAACCATTGTCAATACGTGCTTCAACAAAAATCATGCGTCTAAAATCATCAATAGTATAGCGTAAGCCGATGATACGAGACTTAACCTGATACTGGCCTGCGCGTGGCTGATTTTTATCTGGCTTCAGATAGTTCCAGCCCAACATGCCCCAGACATTATTAACAATTTGATACTGGCCAAATAACTCCATCCCGGCACCATTATAATAAATTTTCTCATTCGTCGTTTCATGGTTTTTCAGGCGCGAAATAAGCCCGCCGATATACCAGTTATCACTGAACCAGCGCGAACCAATTAACAGGGCTTCCGCATCTCCGCGTATGCCCGCATTAATTAGCGCGCTATTATCCTGATCATTAATTTGAGCGCGGTTATAGGCCAGTCCGATGGTATAATCTTTTTGTGTTTGCAATATCGCGCTAATGCCAAAGCTCAGGCCATAGTGCGCGCCATCGACTCCGGGGATCGGCTCATTATTTTGTACCTGGATATTAAGACTGAAAGGCTTGAGATAGTTCGCGGGAAGAAAATCTATCAGGGTACGAACCTGCAACACATTGTCTGCCCGTCCAGTGCCGGTTTTACCGCCATCCGTACCGGCATTAAAGCTGCCGCTGGCATCGCCACCTGCCGTGGCAAAACGATCGGTAAACGAGGCAATCTGATAATAGCTTGACCAGCTTTTACCCACCACCGTCATCACTTTTTCTGATTCATAACCAAGATAATACAGGCGTGGAAAAAGTGAATCTCCGGCTCCAAATTCGGGAGGCTGGCTGCCCGGCTGAAACAAAAGGCTGGCTTCGCTGAGCAGATTAACACCGACTTCCACGCCAGCAAATAACCAGTATTCCGGCTGAAACTGCCAGTGCCCTTTTAAACCCATGCGCGAGCCGGTATCCCCCCACAAGCCTTCGCCCTCGATCCTGCGATAATTAAAACGTGCACTAAGATAAGCCTCCAACTCATCCGGGCGTAAACCCATTTGCTCAGGATGTTCCAGATTATATGCCTGCTGTTGTGCTAGCGGATCTTCTTCCGCACCACGTTCACGTTCACGAGCAATTTCCTGCTCCAGCGTCGGCTCGTATACCTCCTCGATTTTTTCCGGCGCATCAATAGACGCACTCGCCAGAGCGTCAGCTGAAGAACCCGTCTCCTGAATATTTTTAGCTTGCACTGGGGCAGGTTTTTTGTCGGTTCGCGGTTTCTTTTTATCCGGCACTTTCACAGTAAAGGTGGCAGATGAAACCGCGCCGATATCCGGCACGGTAAAAGAAAAACCATCTGCGAACAAGGGAATAGCCGATGTGGCTATCGTCAGTTCCACTGGGGGAGATGTCGGCTCCTGAAAATAGCGCAAGCCCAGCAGGAGCAATACACTTACCGCCAGCCATTTCAGGTTACGTGCAAACACAGTTCACCTACCAAACATCAATTAAGGTAAAATATGTTCCAACTGAAACAGTGACTCAATACTCTCACGCTCACGAATGAGGTGCTGTTGATCACCGTCCACCATAATCTCGGCAACTCGAGGCCGGGAGTTATAATTTGAGCTCATGGTGAAACCGTAAGCTCCCGATGAGCGCACGGCGAGCAAATCACCCTGTTCCAGCACCAGCGAACGATCCTTACCAAGAAAATCACCGGTCTCGCAAATCGGCCCGACCAGATCATAATCCAGGGACTCACCCTCACGCGGTGACACCGGAATAATTTCCTGCCAGGCGCTATATAAAGTGGGACGAATCAAATCATTCATCGCCGCATCAACAATCGCAAAATCTTTGTGCTCGGTATGTTTCAGGTATTCCACTTTGGTTAGTAGCAAGCCAGCATTGCCAGCAATCGCGCGCCCCGGTTCAATCAGAATGGTCAGTGTGCGGCCTTCCAGTTTCGCCAGCACCTCAGCCATATAATCGGCTGGCAGAGGCGGGGTTTCATTACGATATTGAATCCCCAAACCGCCGCCCAGATCCAGGTGGCTTAATTGAATACCCGCTGTGGCCAACCTGTCCACCAGAGCCAGCACCCGATCCAGAGCATCCAGAAACGGGCGGGTTTCGGTCAGTTGAGAGCCAATATGACAATCCACTCCGCGAATATCGAGATGCGGCATTTCAGCAGCAAGCGCATAAACTTCACTGGCCTGCTCGATGTCGATGCCGAATTTATTCTCTTTTAAACCAGTAGAAATATAGGGGTGAGTTTTCGCATCGACGTCGGGGTTAACCCGGAGGGAAACTGGCGCACGCTGTCCCAGCTCAGCCGCCACCTCGTTCAAGCGAACCAGCTCGGCTTCGGATTCAACATTAAAACAGTGAATGCCCACTTCCAGCGCACGGCGCATTTCATCTTCACGTTTGCCCACACCGGAGAATACGATTTTTGCAGGATCGCCCCCGGCCGCCAGCACCCGCTCTAATTCACCGACAGAAACAATGTCAAAGCCGGAACCCAAACGTGCAAACAGGTTAAGAACAGCCAGATTGGAATTGGCTTTCACCGCATAACAAATCAAATGTTCATGCCCCGAAAAGGCCGCATCAAAGGCGTGCCAGTGGCGCTCCAGTGTGGCCCGAGAATAAATATAACAGGGCGTGCCATGAGTTTCGGCAATCGCATTAAGTGCCACGTCTTCCACATGAAGCTGGCCGTTATGATAAGTAAAATAATCCATAAAATTTCTTCAGTTAAGGTGTTTCCGGGTCGGTTGTTGTCGCAGGACTCGTGGATGTCGCTGACGGTGATTTGTCTTTGCCCGTATCTTCGGCCTCCTTTTTCTGCTCGGGGGCTGCCGCTGATGCCGGAACCAGTATGATTTGTGGCTTTGGTATTTTATCCGCCGGTAAGTACAGTGGGCCTTTTTTGCCACAGGCGATCAGAATGCTGAATACCAGCAATAAACCTAGCCGCTGCAAGCCCGTCATGCTTTTCCCTGATATCACGCCGATAACTCCACATATAAATATGAGCCGCGATTATACGCGTTCTCGGCCTAATTCTCACGAGCATAGCGAGCAGTTTCGATTACGGTTACAATTTCTCTTCCTGTTGATTCCGACTGAGCACGCATTGCGACTTCGAACCAATATCTTTTTGCGAGTCTTTCTCGCCACTCTGGCACCGCTGATACTCATTGCGATGGGAGCCAGCTATTATAGTGAAGCCCGCTTTGCTGAAGATGTGCGGCATGAGGTGCTCACCAATCTGCACAATATCTCCGCCAGTCTGCAACAGGATCTTCGCAACCACCGCAGCCTGACCCTGGGCATCGCGCGAGCCCCGGCAGTACAAACTCTGCTTCCCAGCCTGCAACGCATTCAACATGGCCTGCCCACCCCACAACTGGCCGCTCAACGCGAACAAATTAACCGTTATTTTGAGGGCTTTCAAACGATTCTCCCCGCTGCCTTTTATTTGCGTCTGCTCGATGCCCAGGGGAATACGCTGGTCAAAGTCAGCCACAATAAGCGCAGTTCCGCCGTCTATGACAGCCTCAATGGTATCCCCTATGTTGAGGAGGAGACTCAATCCGATAGTTTCATTGCTGAGGTGCAGGCGATGCCGGTAAACGAAGTTAGCAGTATCGCTCTACCGCAGGACCGAGGAGCTGAGCATCTGCAAAATATTTTTCCACTGCTGGATTATATAGTGCCACTTTATTATCACAATGAACATGTGGGCGCGTTGGTAGTGACCCTAATCGGCAGCCAGCTGGATCACATCATCGCGCACGCTACGCGCCTGTATGATGGCCAGCTCTCTATTATCGAAAACAACCCCGACACGCCCAGCCACGGGCAATTAATTTATGACAAACAACAGGATATTTATTTTAATCAAATCCGCAACCAGCTTATGTTTCCTGCCCATGGCAGCCACTGGTTAGATGCGCTAGGCGAAGAGGGCGAAGGCTCACTGGAAATTTCACCTGCAGATGGCAAGCTCTATTATATCGAAATGCAGCCCTACCCGGATCAACTACTAAGCTGGATTATCCGCTCGCGCATCAAGCCAGAAATCATTGCCTCACCCTTTAAGCAGATTCGCCTGACCATCTGGCTACTGGCCGCAGGCAGTCTACTGATTGCATTGCTGGTCACCCTGCTCACCGCCGAAAAACTGAGTCGGCCAATTCAGTCACTGGCCACCCACCTGAAAAATTTTGCCGACGGCAATTCACAACCAACCAGACCTGAAGAATCAACTCAAAACATTGATGAAATTCATGAGTTGACCCGTGCCTTTAATTACCTGGTAGATACTCTCGAAACCACGCAACGGGATCGAGACTGCGCCCGCCTCATGGCCGCCGGTATCGGCCATGAAATTAATAACCCACTAAACAATATTCTGTCCTATAGCAAACTGATTCAACGCAGCCTTAAAAGTGATCACCTCGAAGTTAAAACAATACAACAACAATTACTTAAGGATATAAGTGACATTCGTAGCGAAACCCTGCGGGCATCCGAAATCATCAAGGGCCTACTTAATTTTGCCCGCCAACTACCGCCCGACTACCATCATTTTCCAGTTCAACCCTGGCTTGAAAAAACCCTGAGTCTGGTGCAACAAAGTGCCGCTGATAAGCCAATCACGCTCAACCTCGATAATCACTATCATGGCGACATGTACGCTGATGAACTGCAATTGCAACAGGCTTTAATTAATCTGCTGCTTAATGCCATTGCTGCCAGTCCCCCGATGGCAACAGTCACCCTGTTTGTCCGCCGTGAAAATACGCAGTTGATCATCGAGGTGGATGATCAGGGCTCCGGTATCGATGCCGCCATTCACGACAAAATTTTCAATCCTTTTTTCAGCAGCAAAGCAGAAGGGCAGGGCAGCGGACTGGGGCTATCCATCAGCCTTGGCATCATCGAACGCCATCAGGGTATACTGAGCCTTACAAACAACCCTGCAGGCGGTGCCAAAGCTCGCATCAGCCTGCCATTACAGCCCCCTGATTCAGCATGAGCACGCAAACTGAAATATTATTTGTCGATGATGATCCGCGTAGCGGGGAATTGATGCGTCGCTTCAGTGAAGGTGCCAATTTTAGCTGCAAAGTATTTTCTGACCCGGTACCGGCACTGGAGTATTTTAAGGTACATGGTGCGGCCTTAATCGTCAGTGATCTGCGTATGCCAGGCATGAACGGACTTGAATTATTACAGGCTATACGACGCATTAATCAGGACATTCCTTTTATCATTATCACCGGCTATGCCAATGTCGAAGATGCGATTGAAGCCATGCGTCTGGGAGCCAGCGACTTTATAAAAAAACCCTTCGACATGGATGAGCTGCAAATTCTAATCGATAAAACGCTCGGCTATCGCGCCCTGCTCAAAGAAAACCAGCAACTAAAACGACAGCTCGATGAACAGCAACCACAGTTCGGGATGATTGGACAGGCACCCGCACTGCAGGCCATCCGTGATATCGTCAATAAAATTTCCGACATTCGCTGCAATATTATTATTGAGGGTGAATCTGGCACCGGCAAAGAACTGGTCGCCCGTGCCATTCATTTTCAGAGTCAGTTCGTTGATCAACCTTTTGTGATTATTGACTGCGGCGCACTCACCGACACCCTGCTGGAAAGTGAACTCTTCGGCCATGAAAAAGGGGCCTTTACCGGCGCACATCAAAACAAAACTGGACTTCTCGAAGCTGCGAATGGGGGCACGGTGTTTCTGGACGAAATCAGCAACATCAGTGACAACATGCAGATGAAACTCATGCGCGTCATTCAGGAACAGCAAATTACCCACGTCGGGGGCACCCGCCTGATCGACATTGATGTGCGCTTTATCGTTGCCAGCAATCGTCAACTTGAGCAACTCGTTCACGATAAAAGCTTCCGCCATGATCTCTACCATCGCCTTAATGTGGTAAAAATTATCGTGCCGCCACTGCGTGAGCGAGGTGAAGATATTCCTGAATTAGTGAATTACTTTATTCATAAACTTGCCCACCAGTATCAACGTAAAGTCAGTGGCTTTGATGCGGCCTCGATGAAGTTACTGCTGGATTATCACTGGCCCGGAAATATTCGTGAACTGGGCAATGTGATTGAACGTCATCTGGTACTCGCCGATACGCCCCTCATGCACATCGAACATTTGTCTACACTTAATCAGGCAGAGGGAATTGATCATGATTTCCCCCGTCTGGATCAACTGGAACAACGCTACATCCTCAAGGTGCTGACGGAATGCCATGATAACCGCGAACAAACCGCCCGCGTTCTGGGTATCAATAAATCAACCCTGTGGCGCAAACTTCAGAGCTACGATAAAACAGACTCACTTGACGAATAAGGCATTGTGCAATGTCATTCATTGCATAATGCAATATCAAATACTAACCCCGCTAAGAATGTCCCGCTAAGTCATTGATAGTTTATCAATCTGGCCTGGCCTCATCCTTGCTATGTATTTCCTTTAGATAAATAAAATAACCACATTTTTTGGAGGAACATTTACAATGCAACGTCGATCATTTCTACAGGGCACACTCGCGGGTTCAGCCGTAGCCGTC
>CAZNRP010000035.1:0-13065 GCA_964575555.1 uncultured Thiohalophilus sp.
GATGGCAAGGTGATGCGAGATATGGGTTCCCACGCAGAGCGTGGGAACCAGGAAAAATTTCTTCAGTGACATTATCTGTGACATTTTGTTCGGATTTCCGTGTGGGCACAAAAACTGGTGCCCATCTTACAGTACTAGGAATGTATAAAAATATGTGCTTTAGTTTCAATAATGTTTTTTTTTGCGTCCTCTGCGGTTAAATTTCGTCAGCTTTGTTTATTCAGCATTTCAGTCATTTCCTCGGCGGGGATTGCCGGGCTAAAATAATTTCCCTGTATGTAATGGCAGTCTTTGGCTTTCAAAAAATCGAGCTGACCCCGGGTTTCCACGCCCTCGGCGATGACATTCAGGGCCAGACTCTGGGTCATGCCGATGATGGCTGAGCAAATAGCACGATCATCACTGTCGTGGGTAATGTCGCGAATGAAGGAACGATCGATTTTAATGGTGTCGATAGGGAAGCGGCGCAGGTAGTTCAATGAAGAATAGCCTGTACCAAAATCATCAATGGCAAAACGCACGCCCAGATCATTGAGATTATTTAATGCGCTAATGGTACTGCTGGTATTGCGCATGAGCATACTTTCGGTGAGTTCCAGTTCTAGATATTCCGGATTAATCCGGGTTTCCTCGATAATGCTCTGCAGAGAGCGGATGAATCCACTGTTATTAAATTGACGACTGGAGAGATTGACCGACATGTGAACAAAGTTCATACCGGATTCATGCCACTGGTGAGACTGTTTGCAGGCGGTTTCCAATACCCAGATACCCACAGGTTCAATCATCCCAGTTTCTTCCAGCAGCGAGATAAAGTTGTTGGGCATGATCAGTCCCAGTTCAGGGTGCTGCCAGCGCAGTAATGCTTCAACGCCGAAAATCTTGCCGCTGCGTGCATCGACCTGAGGTTGATAATGGAGAATGAATTCATCGCGCTCAAGCGCATGACGCAGATTATTTTCCAGGGTCATGCGCTCAAACACGCGGGCGGTCATGGATTCAGAGTAATACTGGAAATTATTCTTACCGAGTTCTTTAGCGCGGTACATGGCGATGTCAGCATTGCGGATTAGTGTCTCGGGATCATCACCATCCGCAGGTGAGATACTGATGCCGATACTGGCGGTGATAAATATCTCGTGATTATTGACTTTAAAGGGGGTTGTCAGTGAGTTTAAAATTTTCTGAGCGATGAGTGAGAGGCTGCTGTCTGAGTCAAAATCATCCAGTAGCAGGACAAACTCGTCGCCGCCAAAACGGGCAATAGTATCACCTTCACGAACCGTTTTTCTGAAGCGATCGCCCAGCTGTTGTAACAGCTGATCACCGGCAGTGTGGCCAAGACTGTCATTAATATTTTTGAAGCGATCCAGATCGAGAAATAATACTGCCACCAATCGATGATGGTGGTGGGCTTTGGAAATGGCCTGTTGCAGTCGATCCAGAAACAGACTGCGATTAGGAAGATCGGTCAGACTGTCATGATGAATGAGATGTTTGAGGCGTACCTTGTCCCGGATGTGTTCGGATATATCTCGGGCAGTGGCGATAAAATGAGTGATATTTGCATTTTCATCCACCAGTGGCGTGATCGTGATTTCGGCATGATAGAGGGTGCCGTCTTTACGTTTATTGATCAGGTTATTGCGGTAAATTTTTCCTGCCAACAAGGTGTTCCACATCTGCGCGTAGAATTCTTCGCCTTGTTGTTCGGAAGAAAAAAGGTTCGGGTTTTTCCCCAGGACTTCAACCGGGCTATAACCGGTGACCGTTTCAAAGGCAGGATTAACGTATTCAATAATGCCATGTACGTCCGTGATAACGACAATATCCGCCGTCTGCTCGGTAATGCGGTTGAGATGATGAAGCATGGACTGCTGCTCTTTTTGCTGGTCGATGTTGCGGCTGGTCGCCTCAATGCCGAGCTTATTACCATCATGGTCATATCGAAAACGGGCATGAGTGGCGAACCAGACGTCACAGCCATTCTTATGTTTTAGTTGAATTTGATAATCTTCTAGATGATCTTTTTCCTGCAATTGCGTGATAAATTTTTGGTAGTTATCCGGATTAGAGTACAGATTTTTGAGTTTGCTGCCGGCAAGCTCATCGCTGTGATAGCCCAGATGCTGTTCGATAGAATTGGAGAGTAGAATAATATTTTGCTCGGCATCGGTGCGGCAGTATATATCCCGGATGTTTTTTAACAGGGCGTAGAGTTCCTGACTGACATCATCACAGGAGCGGATGCCCAGTTTTTTTAGTAACTGACAGTCATCGTTTATTTTCATAATGACAGCTTAAAGTCTCGTGTGCGGGTATCGTTTTGCGTTAGTTATTTTTTGCCAATGAGTTCAATCGGATAACCGTCCGGATCTTCGACAAAGGCAATAATGGTACTGCCGGCATTCATCGGCCCGGCATCACGAATAATTTTTCCGTGCTGCGCTTTAATGGCATCACAGGCATCATATACATTGTCCACTTCGATGGCGATATGACCAAAGGCAGTACCCATACTATAATTACCGTTATCCCAGTTGTATGTCAATTCAATCACCGTTTGTTCTGATTCCGATCCATAGCCGAGAAACACCAGAGTGAACTGACCATCGGGATACTCTTTTTGCCGCAACAGGCTCATGCCCATGATTTGGGTGTAAAACTCGATGGAGTTTTGCAGGTTAATCACCCGCAGCATGGTGTGGAGTAGACGCATAATAATTCCTTGATTGTCTGTTTAGACAAAACCATAGCATATAACTATTTCGTGATAATAGACTCATTTCTCAGGTAGAATCGCGTCATGTTTGAAACCTTGATAGAAATGATTGCGTTGATTGCATGCGGTGTTGGCTGGCGTTTTTTGCGGCCGGGAAAACTGGAACCGGAGCAGGTGCGGCATGGGCTGACGGAGTCGGTTTATTATTTATTTTTGCCGGCACTGGTACTGGTGGTGATGTGGCGCACGCCGATTGGGCTGGATTCACTTAGAATAAGTTTACTCGCCAGCATCGGGATCCTCTTCGCTTTGGCCCTGAGTGGTTTAATCTGCCGGATGTGCCGCATGCCTGCCGGGTTTGCCGGGGCATTAATGCTGGCTTCCGCCTTTCCCAATGCGACTTATCTGGGCTTGCCGGTATTGCAGGCGACCTTTGGTGACTGGGCGCGAAGCGTAGCGATTCAATATGATTTGTTCGCCTCCACTCCCTTGCTGTTTACCGTGGGGATTCTGGTGGCGCAGCACTTTGGTCAAGGTGAGAAAGAAGCGGGTTTTGTTCATCGGCTAGTGCGAATTCCTCCCCTGTGGGCGGCCATTATCGGCAGTGGTTTGAATCTGTTTTCGGTTCCCATGCATGATAGCCTGGAAGTTGTGCTTAATTTATTGGGCGATACGGTGATTCCGCTGATGCTGGTCGCTCTTGGGCTGAGCCTGCAATGGCGCAGTATTACCGTGCGGCAGATCCCGCCGCTGTTGGTGGTTAGCATTATTCAATTATTGCTGATGCCGCTGCTGGTCTGGCAACTGGCTATCCCGATGGGATTACAGGGGGATTTATTATCAGCCGTAGTGCTGGAAGCGGCGATGCCAAGTATGGTGCTGGGTCTGGTGCTCTGTGATCGCTTTCAGCTGGATACCACAATTTATGCCCTGGCGGTTACCGTCACCACTCTACTGTCGTTATTCAGCCTGCCTTTCTGGTTCAGTGTGCTGGCTTAACTTATTGCGTCGCAAACTCAGTCGCAGAGCGGCCAGCAAGCCCAGCAAGACGGCAAACCAGAGCGTCGAAACACGACTGATAATTGGAATCACCAGCGCTGAAGAATGATCCAGTCCCGCCTGAGTTAGCAACAGGTACATGACCGCTTCGGTGGCTCCAATGCCACCAGGGATGAACGAGAGTGCACCGGCCAGCAGGCTGATAGCATAAATGGAAAGCGCGAGGCTCAGCGGCAGAGGAACATCCAGGGTCGAAAGAATAAAATAAAAGGCGAATCCCTGCACACTCCAGGCCAGTAATCCCAGCAGCATACCGATTGACAGGCGTGGAAGTCGTAGCAGGGCACGGGCAGACTCAAACAAACAGGCCAGATGTTCCAGCATTTTTTGTAGTGATGGTATGTTTAAGTGCTTGGCCAGATAGCGCAGCCAGTGAGGCATTTTTGGACTGCGCAGTACCATGAGCAGAGTGAACAGCAGCAAGGCGGTAATAAAAACAAAGTAGTGATAATCCGCAAAGTTCAGTAGGGCCAGTGAAGCCAGCAGGGTAACTATAATCAGATCCTGAAAGCGTTCACAGAAAAAACTGGCAAGGCTGTGAGTGAAGCGTACGGCATGGGATTTAAGGTAAAAAGAACGAATGGTTTCTCCGACTTTTGCCGGTGTGGTGGTGAGTGCAAAGCCGGCCAGGTAATAATTAAAATGCAGTAAGGCGGGCAGACGCTGGCGAAGGCCGCTGTCGAGGCATTGCAAATAGTATTGCCAACGCAGGAAACGCAGTAGATAGCTGGAAAATGAGCAGCAGACAATAAATATCCAGCCACGGTAGCCGAGCGCTCGACTGGCATCGAATAGATTTTGTTTCCCTGCTGCCAGTGTAAGGCCGAGGTAAAGAGCCGCGCTGAAAAACAGCGTCAGTGAGAGCACACGTTTTTGCCTGCGGCTTAATTTGAAGTTGGCTGGAACAAGACCACCAAACACTATTTTCATCTCCTAATTTACTAAGCCGATACGAACCCCGGTATTAATTATGCTGGAATGGCGTGATTTATGCAGCTTTCTACCATAACGGCATTGTTTAATTAGAATGTGTCAAAATTAGAACGGTGAATGTTCGTGAATAGAAAATATATGCGCCATCCTACCGAAGTTCCGATTGAAGTAGTGCAGGAACAAGGATTGAGTCGCAGCATGAAAACCTTGCACGACATCAGTTATGGTGGTCTGTGCTTTGATAGTCAGACACGACTTCGGAAGGACTTTATGGTGCGCATTCGCATGCAGCTGTCCGATTCTGTTTTTGAAGTTCTAGGGCAGGTGGTCTGGTGTCGAAAAAAGGCTGGCAGCTTTGAAGTCGGAATTACTTTTACCGGCGAGGATGAGGCCAATAGTGTGCGCATGGTCGAGCAGATATGCCAGATTGAAAAGTACCGTCATCAGATATTAAAAAACGAAGGTCGAAAACTGAGCAGTCAGGAAGCGGCGTTTGAATGGATTAAAAAGTATGCGGCAGGCTTTCCCGCCGTGGTGCGGTTTAGTTCTATGCGCTGATAACGTACAATATGGAATCTTCAGCTCATCTGGAATTTAACTTTGAGGAACCCAGTACATGGCTACAACTGTAGATGAATTAACCGTCGATTACACGGAAGACGAACAACTTGTATCAAAGCAGCTGGACAAAATTGTCCTCACCAAGGGTGCCTGGTCCACGATTATGTACCGCTATCAGGACTGGGACAGAAAGAAAGAAGAATATGGCCCAGAGAAATACAGCATTCGTCGTTATCAGAAACGCAATGGTGAGTATCAGCAGAAATCCAAGTTTAATATTTCCAGCCGTGCGCAGGCGGAAAAAATTGTGGCCGCGCTGCAATCATGGATTGGTGATAGCGAAAGCGAATAGTTCGAACCCTCCCCGGGTTTGACTGCATACCCTGTCGGTACGGCTTTAGCCTTATCGGGTCAAAGCCTCCCGATGGTTTGTTCGCACCTGTTCGCTTGAAACCGAACCTACAATTTACGGCTGAATCGTTGAGTCTGCGGATGATCCTGCCGGTCTAAAAATAATGCCGCCTGTTCCAGCAATTCACTTTCACCAGCAAGATAAATATTGAATTCCTGCATATCGGGATAATCGCTTGCCAGTGGTGAAAACAGGCTCTCAATGGAATTATCGTTGCCCGCAACCGGGGTTGATGGGCAAAGGGTATAGTGGAACGTGTCGATACTATCATTCCACGCACGGCAAAGGTTATCCAGGTAGGGTCGCTTATCTTTTGAACTGAAACGATAAAGGTGAATACGGTCGACTTCACCCAGGGTGATGGCCTGTTCGATCAGTGCCTTGATGTAGGCAAAGCCATTGTCGGTGGTGATAAAAATGAGCGGACGGCCATTGTCGGTCTCGAGTAAGAACGTTCCCTGCGGGCCGCGAACGCCGACACGTTCTCCATGACTTAACTGCTTAAAGACATAGTGTGAGAATGGTGTATCGTTGCGCGGGATGTGAAATTGCAGGTTACGCTCATCACAGGGGCAGCTTGCCACCGGACACAGGGTTTCATCAATGCCGGGCATTGACAAGTATACAGATTGACCGGATAGAAAACGCAGTCGTGAAGGCAAGGGGGTTCGTAAGGTCAGAATCATCCACTGCTCGTTGATGAGTTCCTGTTTGCTGACATGGGCATCGATCTCCTGTATAGGAATATCGGTCTCATCGATCGCTTCCTGGGCCAGTAAAACAACATCGGTAACGGCGGTGTTCGAACAGGCCAGAATAAAGCCGCGTTTCACTTCATTATCTGATAACACATATTCATGCTCACGGGTGAGGCGAACTTCACCGGAAATAAGACGGGCCTTGCAGTTACCACACTGACCATTGCTACAACCATAATTCAGTGTCAGGCCGGCATTAAGCCCGGCCTCTAGAATAGAATTATTACCTTCGATAAGAAATTCATGACCAGTGGGCATGATATGTACCTGGGCGGCGAGCAGTCTGAGAAACGTGTCTTTTACGAGTAGACTTGTTTTTTCATTGATGTCCTCTGTGACCGGTGCGGCAATACTGTCTTCAAGCCATTGTACTAATGATGAAACGGCGGTATCACTCCCATTTGTGAGCTGGATCGCTTGCAGACGTTCAAGGGTTTCCTGGTGGAGTGTTTTCAGGCGATTTTGCTCTGTACGGCTTTGAACCAGTTCCTTGCTTAGAACATAGACGCGTGCCGCCAGAGTGCCAAGATCAGGGGTTAGCAGTTTTTGCAGCTTAATTCCACGTGCACGTTTTAATGCATTTTCGACAATGGCTTCAATTTTTTCCACCATCGCGGTATCTTCAATCCGGGCCTGAGGAAAGACCGCAGTAACATCTTCCAGACGTAGCTTTCCCTCAAAACTGACTAGATCGCCACCCTGTATTTTTTGTTGTAATTCACTTCTACTTACACCGGCAAGTTTGGCGGCGCGAGAGACACTGAGTAATCTATCCATGTGTATAAAGCCCTATTGTTAACGGGATATATTGTCATACATATTAATGTCTGGCTGATGTAATCAGCGGCTACGGCGAAATTGAGCCGCTACTGGCATGAAAAATTTAAGCATAATATTTATGTCAATTTTCCGGCGCATTGACCTGAGCTGTGCTATAACAGTTCATATTAAATCATCAGTATGTCAGCATTAAACCTTACTCTACAGATAAATAATAAGCTGTAATTGAAAATGGTCAAATATTTGCATTAATTAAATATGATTAAATATGATTTAGCAGGGTTTTTGAATTGGAAAAGCAGGTCTATGGATTGTAATCAATGAATCGTCGTCGATATTTTCTTGCCTCTTTGGGGCTGGTATCGCTTACAGCAGCCACAGTGTCCTGGCGTAGTTTGCTGGATAATACACCGGCATTACCCGAACAGAGAGTTGATGAATATCAATCTGATACAGAAAATTTAACTAGTGGAACTAGTACGGAGATAGAAACAGAGATAAAGGATCAGCTTTATAAATTCAGCAACTTCGATCAGGATTTGCAACAGGATGTTTATTTAGCAGGGTCGGAACAGCCAATTTTTAACAGTGTACTTACTCGCATGAGTAAAATTCAGACGCATGCAGGTTATGCAAATTTCAGTCTGATGGGGTTTGATGAAATGCTGAAGTATGCGCTTAGCTATTCCATGATTGAGGCTTTTCCAGTGTCAGAAATTGACTTTATGGAAAAGATTTTTTTCTATGATGCCCATTACTATGGTTTTTTTGGTAAAAAGGTTGTTTCTTCTTTGACAGATACCGTGGCGAAAAAAGATATCATCAAAATTCCGCATAGTGGAAATTATTTATTCAGGGAAAAATCACTGGCGGTGTATCAGAGTCTTAAAAAAGATGTGGGTGACAATCTGGTGCTGACTTCTGGAATTCGAAGTATTGTTAAGCAAATGTATCTGTTTCTGGATAAGACAAGAAAATCAAACGGTAATTTTTCCCGTGCCTCACGTTCTCTAGCACCACCCGGACACTCATATCATGCACTTGGTGACTTTGATGTGGGTAAGCGCAATCTTGGCGTGTCAAACTTTACTGCCGAGTTTGCGCGAACAGCAGAGTATAAAAAATTAATTAAACTGGGCTATGTCGCTATTCGCTATCCTGAGGATAATTCTTTTGGGGTGCGTTATGAGCCCTGGCATATAAAAGTTGTTTGAATGAAAACGATTGCAATTCTGCTTCTTTTTATTTGTTCGCTATTGGCTAATGCCAGTGCCGGGCATCAATCGCACTTTGATTTCCGGCTCTATAAAAAAGAAGCAACCGATACCGCACCGACCATTCTTATTATTGGCGGCATACAGGGAGATGAACCAGGAGGTTTTAATGCGGCAGCGCTATTAGCCACTGAATATACCGTGACTAAAGGCAATCTTTGGGTGGTACCCAATCTCAACTTTGAAAGTATCATTAAACGTTCTCGTGGTATTCATGGAGATATGAACCGAAAATTTTCCATGCTCGACAAAGAAGATCCTGAGTACGAATTGGTGGAAAAAATCAAGGCTATTATTCAGGATAAGCAGATTGATATTGTACTGAATCTGCATGATGGCAGCGGGTTTTATCGTGAGGAATATATTGATCGATTGCATGGTCCACAGCGTTGGGGACAGAGCATTATTATTGATCAGGAAAAAATTGAAACCGATCGCTATGGTGAGTTAATGGCATTGGCCAATCAGATTAAAACTAGTGTTAATGAACAAATCAATAATACGGAATCACGCTATCGGGTGAGAAATACGCGAACCCGTGAGGGTGATGTGGAAATGGAAAAAACCCTGACGTATTTTTCTATCCGAAATCAAAAACCAGCTTTTGGCCTTGAAGTCAGTAAGCAATATCTTACGCATGAACGGGTCTATTATCATTTGCTCTTAGTTGAGTCATTTATGCGGGAGCTGGGGCTTGAGTTTTCCCGCAACTTTGAGTTAAAAAAATTATCAATTAAAGATGTTATTGATAATAATGTGAAGTTATCCATCAATGACAGAAAAATATATCTGGATGTCGGTAATGTCCGGCGTCGATTAGGCTACGTACCTTTGAAGAAATCAGCGCCGGTTGACATTGACTCTGATAGTCCTTTGTTAGCGGTCGTAAATGATCACAAGGGATATAAAGTCAGATATGGAAATCGTCATGTAACCTACTTACAGCCACAATATTTTGAATATGATTTCAGTCTTGAAAAGGTCAATATTATTGTTGATGGATTGCCGCAAACGGTGCCACTTGGAAGTCGGGTTGAAATTAAAAAGAGCATCATCATCGACCCCGTTTCAGGTTATCGTGCTAATGTGATCGGTTTTAAAAAAGCGGGTTTACGAAATGAATCAGGCGTATTAATCCGAAGGGAAGATATTTCCTCACGTTTTTCAGTTGATATGGATGCAAATTTATTTCGACTTGAATTTTATAAGGATGAAAAATATTGCGGCATGCTGTTATTAAATTTCAAAAAAGAAAAAAAAGTGTCTAGTCTTCCGGTTCGCAGTAATAGGCTAGTACGCTGATTTAGTGTTTGTATTAATCGTATTCATAAATTTTAATGGTCTATCTCATCATTCATGTCCCTGAATTATAAAACACCTGAATATTTTCATGACTTTCAGTGTCTGGGAAGTCACTGTCCTGATACCTGCTGCCAATCATGGGAAGTAAAATTAGATAGCTCTCACTATCATTTGTTGCAGGAAAAAATGTCACAGGATGAAGATGAGAAAATGCTATTTAATAATTATATTTACATCAATGAACAGCCAGTAACTGGTGATCATGATTTTGCTTTTATTCGGATGACAGATGAGGGTGTCTGTCCAATGCTGAATAAAGCCCAACTATGTTCTTTACATGATAAATACGGGGTTGAGCCATTGGGGGATGTTTGCGCTTTTTATCCCAGGGTTATTTCCCGTTGTGGTTCAGAGATGGAATTAAGCGGGGCACTGTCCTGCCCAGAGGTTGCACGCTTGTGCCTGTTGAGTAAACGACCGATCAAGCTGACTCAATTTAATGTGTCACAATTGCCACGACCTAAAAATTATCCTATTCAGCGTGAATTGCCGCAGAGTCCGTTTGATTATTATGCAGAACATTTTCGTCAGTTACGTCAAGGTCTACTTGAGTTAGCCGCCAATGAAAGTGTGAGTTTAAATGTTCGTCTGTATGCGCTCGCTGATCTGTCACATCGAATTTCCTCTTATTATCATCGGGATTGTTCTTCAAGTAATAGCGATAGGTTGTTGAGAGATTTAGATCAGGCCAGAGATAATAATAAACTGGAAAAAATCCAGAATTATCTTGAACAGGATAGCTCTGTTAATCTTCTGGCTTTGTTAGTTGTGCGTGCAATACTTGAAATAAAGGTAACTCAATTTCCGGATGAAAAATTAAGTGGTATGGCAAAGGATATTTTTTCAGCTTTGACTGATGGAGCGAGCGGAAAAATATCAGAGGCACCCATTGAAGATTTGCAGATGGCGTATGATAGTGCACGTCAACATATCAGCCCCGATATGAATAAAAAAATTGATCGTTACTTTACTCGTTATCTGTGTAACTGCCTGTATCGTGAATGGTTTTATACCATGCCAGATACCTTTACTTATATGCAAATGCTGTTGATAAGAATGGCAATGTTGCGATTTCTTTTCTATACCGATCCCAGCCTAAAACGCCTGCTTAGCAACTATGAGGCAGCTGACACTGATGAGCGACATCGCCTTGAAGCAGAGTTGGATTCATTAGCGATAACGCTGGTTTATAATTTTGCCCGCGCAATTGATCAAAACTTGTCGTTCCTACAACTGGTTTATACTGCGGTGAGTGAGCAAGATATGTTTAATTTTGATTATTCATTGGCTTTTGTTAAATTTTAGTAAATCGTGAATAAAACTCATAATGGTCGTAGTAATGCTTAGATATACTACTATGTAATTAGTCATAGAGTTTCGCTCAAATTTTAAGGGAGTGCATACCTGCTTGCTTAAAATGGATTTTAGTCCAAGCAAATCAAGACCTTATAATTTATGTGCAGGGAAGTGATCTCCTGCTGGCAAGTTAATCAATGCCCCGGCATTTACATATTTCTGGCGATCAATGCACAGGAACTTGCTAAAATACCCATTAATACAAACATTATTAGATGGAAATTTGGGATTATGTATTACGATTTCTTCAATCTGGATGAACACCCGTTTCGCCTGACCACCGATCCAAAATACCTGTATTTAAGCAGTGGGCATTCACGTGCACGGGCAAATATGGAATATGCGATACGTAATCGCGATCAGTTATTTATTCTTTCTGGTGAAATTGGTGCCGGGAAGTCGTTGATCATTCAGGATTTGCTTTCCTCACTTGATGAAAACACGCTTGGATTCAAGATTCACCAGACTTTATTGACTAACATCGAATTTTTGCAGATGCTATTACGTGAGTTCGGCACCAAATCATTTCATGACCGCAAGGTCGAATTGCTGGATCAAATATATACCTTCCTGGTCGAGCAGCACAGAAGGAAAAAGCGCGTGCTAGTCATCGTTGATGAAGCCCAGAACCTTGCGCCGGAAGTGATGGAAGAAATTCGTTTGTTACTTGAATTTGAAAAAGACGGTGAAAAATTATTAAGTTTGTTTTTGATCGGACAACCTGAATTGAATGAACTTATCGATCAGCCTGAGCTGGAGCAATTACGGCAGCGTGCACGCCTGCGTTTTCACCTTGAAGCACTGGATGACGATGACATTGAAAGCTATATCAAATATCGTTTGCAGATGGCGGGAAAAGCACACAGTGTGTCAATTGACGATGATGTTTATCCGCTGATTCAGGAATACACGGGTGGTCGGCCACGGCTGATAAACGTACTTATGGATCACGCACTTACCTGTGCCTTTGTTAATAACGACAAGGTGGTTAGTGAGAGTATTGTGCTGACTTCAATTGATGAATTAAACTGGCAACCCTTCGGGCGGCCCGTCGAAAATATTCCGCTCCTGCAGATAGACGATGATGAGTTAAGTTCTGTCGAGATGCTGGCGACAGTGAGCCGAAAAATTATCGTGCACAAAAATGGACGCAAAGTGGGTGAATATCCACTGAATAAATTGCGTTTTAATATTGGTCGTCATAGTGACAATGATATTATTCTGAAGGAACCTCGGATTAGCCGCCTACATGCTCAGATTATGTTGAATGATAGCGAAATATTTATTCAGGATATGAACAGTAAAAATGGCACCTTCAATGGTGAGAAGCAGATTGATCTGCATGCTTTGCAATTGGGCGATGTGATTACGATAGCCTCTTTTGAGCTAACCTTTGCTCGCATGTATGAAGAAGAAAGGGAAGATATTACTGAATCCGTTAATGTCTTGCAGTACCCTTTTCAGTCAAAAAATAAAAACTAAGAGAGGCTGTTTATATATCATTTCATTGCTCTCTTAAATAACGCCCTCTAAATAGCTATTCCCAATGCCAGTACATTTTGAACCAACCGTTTGTCCTGAACTTTATAAAAGCATTTACCACAGAGGACACGGAGGTCGGGATGCTGACGATGTATCGGTTATGCGGGTTCGACTGAAGTCAAATCTACAATAGAACCTATCGCGCATTTGAACCAACCGTTCGTCCTGAGCTTGTCGAAGGAAGCTTGTCGAAGGAAGCCCTTCGATTTCACTCAGGAGAGCCTTGTCGAAGGATAAAAAATCAAGCACTTCATTCACAGTATTTCCACGCTCATGGTTCGACAAGCTCACCACGAACGTGGAGTA
>CAZNRP010000035.1:13165-25676 GCA_964575555.1 uncultured Thiohalophilus sp.
GTGGAGTAGGGCGCTCCCACGTTCGTGGAAGCTCATAAGTGATCAGGTATTTGAAAAGCCTATTTATAGTTGTAGCTTAAGCATATTGTCGGGATAATTTCGCGTAGCTCGGCTACCTTTGTGTATATGGATGACATTTAATGTCCTGCTGTAAGCATAAAATAATCTCAATATTATAAGGTTGATTTTGATTGGTCATTGCAGGCAATTACCCCTGATGGTGTATTGTAAAGGATATTGAAATAGATGAGGCTATCTTTTTCAGCATGCTCAGAATTTTATGCAGGTATGGTTATGAATCAACAAACTATCAAAGAGATGAAGACTGAAGATTTCAGTGCCTTAACCCGAACCATTATGACCATCATTGATGACTGGGGCCTGAGCGCCACTGAGGAATTAAAAATATTAAGTCTACCGGAAAAAACGCCAACCCGGGCATTAAGAAAATATCGTGATGGACTGGCCTTTCCTGCAAGCCCGGAAGTTTTCGAGCGTATTGAGCATATTTTCGGAATTTTTGAGGCTTTGCGCACCAGCTACCCGCACAATAAGCAAATGGCCATGATCTGGATGAGCAAATGTAACAAGCACTTTGTAACACGACCACCAATAATGGTTATCCGTGAAGATGGATTACCCGGGCTGGTGCAGGTGCGGGGTCATCTTGATTGTACCTTTGACTGGTTTTCATCCTGAAAAATAGTGACTGTGTGCGATGATTATTTATGCCGTTGTCGGCCTTTAAAATTATTAACGGACTTAACGATTTCGGTATAGGGGAAGTTTTCAATTTGTTTGAATTGTTGCTCGGCCGCGTTTAATAAAGCATAAATATCGTCCGTGTTGGTCACTGCTGGATTTTCTTTTTGTGTTACCTCTTTAAGTCCTAACAGCCCGCCAGCCTGAACCTTGAGTTCATTAGAATGCGGGAGCGGCCCATCAATATGAGCAATATGCAATGCAAAGCTAGAATTTTTTCGCAGTTGTTCCAGGAGTTCAAGGCAATGCTCATAGCCTGATGCCGACTCGCAGGCCACTCCTTCACGGTCGGCGATGTTGAATTGTTTTGCACAACTGCAGCTAGCGCGCCGTGCATTGATTGTTTTCTCAAAGACACATTTGTGCTGGTTAATCGAACGGTACATTGAGTGGTATTGAGTTTCGTCCATAATATAGCGCGCTGCCGGAATCTATTTTTCCCATTCCATGACGATGGGGGCGTCGCGTTTTTCCATCAGCTGTTCTTCCGCCTGCAAGGCATTGTTGGCAAAGATTATCTTAAAAGCAGTTTTATCCTCGGCTGACAATTTGTTGCGTTCATCTTTTACGAAATTCTTTGCTTCTTTATAAACTTCAAAATCCTGTAGCATTTCCAGATTTTTTACCAGGTCACTGACTGCAGGTGCAATTTTGTAGACAAAATAGGGCATTTTATTTTTCCTGTGTTGGGACAAAAGCCTGCTAGATGCGACAGGTTCAAGCCGGCAGATTATACTATGGCATTTAGATATCTGTGAAATATAGGTTAATTGCTAAAATTACGATGATAGACAAAAATCCAAAACCAGAATTGTTAATGATTACTGAATTGGGGGGCTATCCTGATTTTTCAAGTGTCTATCGCACAGCGGGATTCAAACCCAAACAAATACACACCGTTAGAAAGGCTATGCGCGAGTTAAAAAAGATGTGCCCGGCGGTGATTGTGGCTGAATTTAACTACCAGTCAGACTTTCGTGATCGCACCAGCAGCCTTGAATCACTGATGGCGGTGTTGCAAAAAATGCCTGAGATAGAGGTAATTATTTTTTATGAAAAAGAATTTGCGCACCAGTTGCAACGCCTCACCGATCGATTTCCTGTTTGCCTGGCCCTGTCTTATCCAATTGAAATTGTGAAACTGGAGCAGATGATTAATAAACTGGCTGGCTAAATGGTGGGTTTTTTTGGGGGGGGTACGATTGAAGTCGTACCACGGGGTTATTCGACATTGGCTGCTAATGCCCGTTTTACTTTTGCCCGTAGCTGCTTAATTTCACACTCGCGTTTCAGTGCACTGGAATGATCATCCAACTGTTCCTGGTAAACCAATTTTACCGGTCGTCGGGAGCGGGTATATTTTGCTCCTCTGGGGCCATCATTATGTTGCTGCAGACGGCGAGTGATATCTTTGGTGATGCCGGTGTAGTAAGAGTTATCGCTACAGCAGAGCATATAGACATACCATTTGTCAGGAAGATTTGGCATAGGTTTGTAATATTGTTCCTGATTGTTATCTTGCTAGACTATCCGCTTTCTGTGGTTATACTTTGAATAGATATTAAGTGTTGCATAAATATAAACTAACCAATCATAGCATGGTGAAACATGGCTGAGAATTTAACTGAACTTGTTAGCAGTGTTGAAGAAATCGTTTCCTTTCCAGAAGTATATTTACGGGTGAATCAATTACTCGATAATCCTGACAGCACCGCTGCACAAGTTGCCGAAGTGATTGCTCATGATCCGGGTCTCACCGCTCAGTTATTACGTATGGCAAATAGTCCAATCTATGGTCTGAGTAAAGAAGTGGATACAGTCATGCGTGCGGTTAATATTATAGGTACTAAACGTATTCGTTATATTGTACTGGCGACTACTTCTCTGAAAGTTTTTGAAGGCATTCCCAATGATTTGATTAGCATGGATGATTTCTGGCTGCATAGCCTGTATTGCGGTCTAGCAGCAAAAACCATGGCGGATGATATAAAAGGTTTACAACCTGATGCATTGTTTGTAGCCGGTCAACTACATGATATTGGTCAGCTATTAATGTACAGCCGTTTACCGGAGCTGGCGCGTGAAGCGGTACTGCGCTCAATTGAAGAGCCGGACGAACCTGATCTTTATATAAGTGAGCGTGAGGTTATTGGATTTGATCATGCCCAGTTGGGCGCACAGTTAGCAAAAGACTGGCACTGGCCTGCAATGCTGGTAGCAACGATTGGCTGGCATCATGAGCCGGAAAAAGCAGAGGAATTTCAGTTGGAAACGGCGGTTGTGCATATTGCCAACAGTCTGGCAGTACTTGCTGAGCTCAATACAAGTGACAGTGAAGAAACTGATGCGCCGCGCATCCATCCTCTAGCCTGGAGTATTACCGGTCTGACGGATGACATTATTCCTGGACTGCTGGCGTCAATTCGTGGGCAATTTGAAGAAACCCGCGCCATGCTGGTGGGGTAAAATATTCCATTAACTGTCAGTATCCCCTAACCGTTGCAGACCTTCTTTTGCACTTTCCCGTATTTCTTCTGACTCATCTTCCAGTAGTTTTTTTAATACCGGAATGGCGTCTGGGCTGCCAGTCAGTGCCAGGTAATAACTCACATCGGTGCGTATGCGCGGGTTGGTGTGCAAGGCAAGCTGTGCAAAGTTGGGAATTAGCCGAGCAAGTTGGGTTTTATCTTCAACGCTATCCAGAATAGCATCAACGCCAAGGCGCACCTGCATTTCTGTTTCTTCGTTTTCCAGTAGCGGAATTAGCGCTGCCAGCTGCTGTGGAGATTGAGCCAGCAGTTCGATCAGTTTATTCAGGTTTCCCAGTGTTAACTCTTCGGCGATATAGGCGCTCATGCCTTCGAGACTATTGGCGCGTTGCGCCCACTTTCGTAGTTCGGCAGGAGAATGTTGGCCTTCCAGAATAAAGGGGCCAAGGCGGGTCCAGGGGACAGAGCGGACGTTTAATTGTTCAGCCCGCTGTGGCCGGGTGGCAATATTGGTGATTTGCAGCTGTCCGAGCAGACCTTCTTTGAGTAATTGTGACAGCCCCTCTAAAACAATGCCGCAGTGGGCGCAACCGGTGGCCAGCAAAAGTTCGGCATCGGGACTATCAGGCAGTGTATCGGTCATGTTGTGTTCCAGCTGGGCAGGTAAATTCAGGCTTCAATATCCGGGATAAGTTTGCTGCGTAACCGGGTAATCATATCTTTTAAATAAAGTTTGCGTTTTTTCAGGCGTACTACCTGCAGCTGATCCACGTCCGGATCCGCAACCAGGCGGTGAATGACATCATCGAGATCACGATGCTCAATGATGAGCTGCTCCATTTTCTGGCGCAGCTCTCGATTTTCTTTTTCGTCAGCCATGGTGAATTTTTACGGGCAGTAGATATATGAGACCTTATTTTAACTGAAACCGTAGGGGGGGCAAGGAAAGTCGGTATAATGGTGGATTATTTCGCAAACTTACTATAAATACAGCCTTATGCCACCACTCGTCAGTTTTAAAAATGTCTCACTCGCCTTCGGCAGTGCTCCCCTGCTGGAACAGGTTAATTTCAATATCGACCGAGGTGAGCGGATCTGCCTGCTCGGCCGCAATGGCACGGGCAAATCCACGCTGCTGCGAGTCATGGCCGGAGAAATTACCGCCGATGATGGCGAAATTTGGCGAGCCGGAGGTCTGCGGGTCGCAAGCCTGGACCAGGAAGTACCGGTCGGTGACAAGCGCAGCGTGTTTGATGTGGTGGCCAGCGGCCTGGAAACCCTGGGCACACTGTTAAGTGATTACCACCATCTGGCACTGCGGCTGGAACAGGGTGAGCATGATTCGGCCATACTGGAAAAATTTGCCCACCTGCAACAGCAGATCGAAGCCGCCGAGGGCTGGCGTTTTGAGCAGCGGGTCTCGGCAGCCATTTCGCGTCTGGAATTGCCGGTGGATAAAAGTATGGATGAGCTATCCGGTGGTCTGAAACGACGTGTTTTGCTGGCGCGGGCGCTGGTGCAGGAGCCGGATTTATTATTACTGGATGAGCCTACCAACCATCTGGATATTGAAGGCATCACCTGGCTGGAAGAGTTCATGCTGGGCTTCAACGGAGCCCTGCTGTTTATCACTCATGATCGAACCTTCCTGCAGCAACTGGCCACCCGCATTATTGAACTGGATCGCGGCCAGCTGACCTCCTGGCCCGGAGATTATGCTAATTACTTGCGCAAGAAAGAAGAACGGCTGGCGGTGGAAGTCGAGCAGAATGCGCTATTCGATAAAAAGCTGGCCCAGGAGGAAGTCTGGATCCGGCAGGGAATCAAGGCGCGGCGCACCCGCAATGAAGGTCGGGTGCGAGCCCTCAAAGCCCTGCGTGAACAGCGACAGGCGCGGCGGGAGCAGGGCGGCAAGGCAAAGATCAATCTGGAGTCGGCCAATCGCTCGGGCAAACTGGTGGCTGAAGTCGAAGAGTCTGCACTAAGTCTGGGCGGGCGTTGTTTATTCCGCGATTTTTCCACCCGGATTATGCGCGGGGATCGGATTGGTATTATTGGCCCCAATGGTGCGGGCAAAACCAGTTTGATTAAAATGTTACTGGGGGAACTGGCTCCGGACAGCGGCAAAGTGACGCTGGGAACCAAATTGGAAGTGGCTTACTTTGATCAACAGCGGGCACAGCTGAACCCGCAAAAAAGCGTGCTCGAAAACCTTAATCTGGGCACCGATCAGGTCACCATCAATGGTAGTTCCCGACACGTCATCAGTTATTTACAGGATTTTCTGTTTACCCCGCAGCGGATAAATTCACCGGTTAGTTCCCTCTCCGGAGGCGAGCGCAACCGCTTATTGCTGGCGCAACTCTTTACCCGCCCGGCCAATTTATTAGTGATGGATGAACCCACCAATGATCTCGATGTGGAAACCCTGGAGTTGCTGGAAGAGCTGTTAACCGACTTCAAAGGCACCCTGTTGCTGGTCAGTCATGATCGTAGTTTTCTGGATAATGTGGTGACCAGCACCCTGGTTTTCGAAGGTGATGCTCAGTTGCGCGAATATGTCGGCGGTTATCAGGACTGGTTGCAACAGCGTGTGCAAACTGCGGCGAATAAACCCGCCGCGCGTGTATCGGGCAAAATGGCAAAAGCGGAAAGTCCCCCGACAGAAACAACGTCACGCAAGCTAAGCTACAAAGAACAGCGTGAACTCGACAGCCTGCCGGAAAAAATTGAAGTACTTGAAGCCGAGCAGGAAAGCCTGCAAACACAGATTGCCGACAGTGGCTTTTACCAGCAGGACAAAGCGCATATAGTCGAAACCCTGGAACGCATGGAATCCCTGCAACAGGAGCTGGAGCAGATCTACCAGCGCTGGGAAGCGTTGGAGTAAAAACATCCCCTCTCCCTTTGGGAAGAGGGCCGGGGAGAGGGAGGGCGGGACAGCCATCAGAGTTAAACATTAAAATGAGGGATTATTATGCGCAGCACCTTAAGCTGTATTTTATTATTCATGCTCGCGGCCTGTAACTCAGACACTTCTCGTCTTGCATTAGGGACGCTGGAGCGGGAACGCGTCGCCCATGTGGCCACTACCAATGAAGTGATTGTGGATCTCCCCGTTGCGGCGGGAACGCAAGTCAGCAAAGGCATGGTATTAGTCCGGCTTGATGACACACTGCAACTTGCCTATGTTGCTAAAGCCCAGGCTGAAGTGGCCCAGGCCGAAGCCAGTCTGGAAAAATTGCGCAATGGCGCACGCAAGGAAGAGGTGGCTGCTGCAAGTGCGAAAGTCGCCGGAGCGAAGGCCAACCTGGTTGAAGCAGAGGCCACTTATCTACGCGCAAAAAAATTGATAAAACAAAAGTTAATCAGCCAGTCAGATGTTGATCAGGCACTTGCTGCACGCGATGCCAGACTGGCTAATTTGCAGAGTGAACAGGAGCAGTTACGGGAATTAACCAATGGCACCCGGGTTGAAGATCTCCGTTACGGCGAAGCCTATTTAAAGGCCGTTGAGGCGGTGCTGGCCAGTGAACAGAAAAAACTGGCCGATTTGACCATCACCGCAACCCGGGATGGGATACTGGATAACCTGCCCTGGAACCTGGGTGAGCGAGTCACCGCCGGCAGCCCGTTAGCTGTAGTGCTGGCGGGCAAGGCCCCCTTTGCACGAGTGTATATCCCTGAACCTTATCGCATAAAGCTGGCACTCAACGATAGCCTGGTGGTGCGCGTTGACGGGCTGAAAAAAAACATTACTGGTCGACTGCGCTGGATCTCATCCGAACCCGCCTTTTCACCTTACTACGCACTGAATCAGGAAGAGCGGGCACGGTTAATGTATTTGGCCGAAGTACAGTTGCCCGACAGTCAGTCAGCCCTGCCCAGCGGGGTGCCTGCCCAGGTTGAGTTGCCATGAGTGGGCCGGTTATTCAGGTAAAAAATTTAACCCGAAAATTTGGTGAGTTAATCGCTATTAATAATTTAGATCTGGAAATAGATAAAGGCCGGATCTATGGATTTTTAGGTCCGAATGGCTGTGGTAAAACCACCGCCATTCGGATGTTAACCGGCTTATTAAAACCCAGCTCAGGCACGGTGCAGGTGCTGGGCTTTAATTTACCGGCAGATGCTGAAAAGCTGCGTATGCACATCGGTTATATGACGCAAAAATTTTCCCTGTATGATGATTTAAGCATTCTTGAAAATTTAAAATTTATTGCAAAAATATACGGTCTGCCCGGTGCGCAGCAAAAAAAACGCATTAGCCAGTTGCTCGATACCTATGAATTAAATCAGCAAAAAAACCAGCTGGCTGGCAGCATGAGTGGTGGACAAAAACAGCGCCTGGCGCTGGCCGCTGCCGTGTTGCATGAGCCTGAATTATTGTTTCTTGATGAACCTACCTCAGCCGTCGATCCGGAAAACCGGCGTGAGTTCTGGGAGCAGTTATTTGATCTATCCGATCAGGGAACCAGCATTCTAGTCTCTACCCATTATATGGATGAGGCCGAGCGTTGCCACAAACTGGCGATACTTGAAAACGGCATAAAAAGAGCAGATGGATCGCCGAATGATTTAATGCAGCAAATGGGCGCGCATGTGGTTGAAATCGCAAGCGGTGATTTGCGCCAGTTAAAACAGTCACTGATGAAACTACCCGAAGTCATCAGTGCCGCGCAATTAGGTGCGCGCTTAAGAGTGTTAATAAAAAACAGCATTACTGAACCGTTGAATTATTTAGCTCGTCAAGCGGCGGTGAGTTCATCGGCCACCCTGTCACTGGTACGCCCTAGTCTGGAAGATGTTTTTGTCACCTGTACAGGTAAGAGTCGACAATGAAATCCTTCTATCGAATTCAGGCCATAGTTATAAAAGAAATAACGCAATTAAAGCGGGATCGAATGACCTTCGGCATGATCGTCATGATTCCACTGATTCAATTGTTGATGTTTGGCTATGCTATCAATACCAATATACGGCACATTCCGGTTGGCATTGTGGATTATAGTCAGAGCGGATTAAGTCGTGTATTAAAGCAAACAGTAAGCGCAACCCAGGTGGTGAGGTTTACGCAAACATATATAAATGTAAAACAGGGCGAAGCGGCACTGGCCAGCGGCAAGGTGCGTGCGGTATTTATTATTCCGGAAGATGTTAGCCAGCGACTGGCCCGGCATCAGACTATTGGACTGGGAAGCCCACCTGCAACCGAGGAGGAAACCTCTCGACCGGTTGCACAATGGCTGGTAGATGGCTCAGACAATGTGATTGCTGCCGCCTTAAAAAGTTTGCGCAACATGCCGCTGGCAGAATTATTAAGCAAGCCGGTAAATAGAACCACCCCCACCTTTGAAGTCACCTTACTTTATAACCCCGAGCAACGTACCGCAGTAAACATTGTTCCCGGTTTGGTGGGGATTATCCTAACCATGACCATGATTATGTTTACCTCGGCGGCCATAGTCAGAGAACGTGAACGAGGCAACCTTGAATTACTGATTACCACGCCGGTGAAATCGATTGAATTAATGATTGGAAAAATTATACCGTATATGTTTATTGGCGGAGTGCAGGTTGGTATTATTTTAGGGCTGGGCTATCTGCTGTTTAATGTTCCGGTTAACGGTGGTTTACTGCAGCTGGCTTTAGCCACTACTTTATTTATCACCGCGAGTTTAACCCTGGGCCTGCTTATTTCCACCATTGCAAAAAACCAGTTACAGTCCATGCAGATGACGCTGTTTGTATTGCTCCCATCCATACTCCTGTCCGGCTTTATGTTTCCCTATGAAGGCATGCCGGAGATCGCACAATATATTGCCGAGGTATTACCGGCTACCCATTTTATGCGCTTAATTCGTGGCGTAGTTTTACGTGAGGTTGAAGTCGTGGATATGCGCTTTGATATGTACTGGCTCGCTATATTTACCATCGGTGGTTTGGTCGTTGCTTCGCTTCGATTTAAAAAGAACCTGGATTAAGCCAGTTTTTATAGAACATTATTTATGTCGATAGAGGATATAATCAGAAATCTATTTCATAGCAAGCTAATATTAATTTTATGGATGTCTAATATTTATAATATTTAGTTAAAGCCTATGCAAATGACATTTTTAGCCTCGTTCCCATGCAGAGCATGGGAACCAGAAAAGCTATTTAAGAATTATAAAGTCGTGTAAAAAACAGGTGGAATGGTTAAAGTTTAACCCGATTATACCGATAAAATCAGTGTAATTAATTATTATGCTTGATATTTATCGGAGATAGATCATGTTTCGAAACTTTAAAATAGGCACACGCCTTATCGTCGGTTCAGGTCTGAGTCTATTGTTGCTCGTTGTAGTTATTATTCCGCTGGTCATTACCCAGGTTTCAAGTATTGTTTACGAGGCTGAGCAGGCTGAACTGGAAAAATTGTTTACCAGTGCCGAAGATGAAATCGCGGCAAAGGGGCAGCTGGCCCAGGCCTTAAGTCAGGTCATTTCACAAACGCCTTCAATTCAGCGGGCTTTTGCCGAAGGAGATCGGGACAGTTTAGCCACACTAACAGTGCCATTATTTAAAACCTTAAAAGAAAAATATGGGGCGCGTCAGTTTCAGTTTCATACACCGCCTGCCACTTCTTTTTTCAGGGCGCATAAGCCGCAAAAATTTGGTGACGACCTGTCATCATTTAGAAAAACAGTTGTGAAAACGAATGCCACCAAACAGCCTATCTCAGGGCTGGAAAAAGGCGTGGCCGGATTAGGTGTTCGTGGCCTGGTACCTGTTTTTTATCAGCAGCAGCATATTGGTTCGGTTGAGTTTGGTATGTCCTTTGGGCAATTTTTTTTCGATAATTTCAAACAGGAATTCAATGTCGATATTACCTTGTATGTAAAGCGTGATAATGAATTTAAGGCTTTTGGGACAACTTTGGATGAAAACAATTTACTTTCCGCTGAAGAACAAGATCAGGCCTTAGCCAATAAGCCGGTTAATTTAATCGCCACCTATAAGGAAGCACCTGTTGCGATTTATGCCCGAAGCATTAAGGATTTTTCAGGACAGCCGATCGGAGTGCTTGAAATTGTGAAGGATCGAAGTCATTACGTGACAGCCATCAATCGGATCCGAAATATTACTGTGCTTGTCTGCCTGCTTGTTTTTGTGGCAGGGCTGGTATTGGTTTATTTTATCAGTCAGGGAATCACTCGACCCATTAAGTCTACGGTCAAAGCAATGACGGATATTTCCGAGGGTGATGGTGATTTAACGATGCGGCTTGATGAAGATGGTAAAGATGAAGTGGCTATGTTGGCGGTTGCTTTTAATCGTTTTTCTGAAAAAGTCAGGCAGACGGTATCACAGGTCGCCGGCTCTACCGCTCAACTGGCTGCCGCAGCTGAGGAGCTGGATGTCATCACCCGGGAAACCACCGAGGGAGTGATGCAGCAGCAGAACGAAACTGAGCAAGTAGCCACCGCAATGAATGAAATGACGGCCACGGTGCAGGAAGTGGCTCGCCATGCGGGGGAGGCATCATCTCTGGCGCAGAGTGCCAATGATGAATCGGTAACGGGCAAAGACATTGTTAATCAAACTACCGCCGTGATCAATAAATTGGCTGGAGAAATAGAGCAGTCTTCAACGGTCATTAATGAACTTGAATCAGACAGTGAAAATATTGGCAGTGTGCTTGATGTGATCAAGGGAATAGCTGAGCAGACGAATTTACTGGCACTTAATGCCGCGATTGAAGCTGCACGGGCAGGTGAACAGGGACGGGGCTTTGCTGTTGTTGCCGATGAGGTTCGAACCCTGGCTAGTCGCACCCAACAGTCAACCGAAGAAATTCAGAACATGATTGAACGCCTGCAGCAGAATTCGCGGCTGGCAGTGGAAGTCATGCAAACCAGTAAAGAAGGTGCCAGTGCCAGCGTGGACAAGGCAAACGAGGCGACGGCATCATTAATTGCGATTACAGAGGCGGTGACCAATATTTCGGATATGAATATACAGATTGCCACGGCAGCTGAGGAACAAAGCAGTGTTTCCGAAGAGATCAACCGCAATATCAGTAATATTAATGAAGTTGTCATACGAACCGCCGAAGGTACCGGACAGATATCAGAAGCCAGCAGTGAACTGGCCAAACTTTCCAGTGAGTTGCAGCAGCTGGTGTCGCAGTTTAAAACTTAAAGAAGCACGGGTTCTCTGTATAAATCTAGATATCAGTTGATATTGGAGAATGGTAGTTTAAATGTAACCGGATAGCTTTTAGTTACACGGGTCAGCAGTCACCACTTAGCGGTCAATTAGAATAATCTTATGCATAGCTGGAGAAACCGATAAGCAGCCGTTGAGTCATTAATACAAGCACGCTGAAATTTCTTCTTTCCGACCGTTCACCTGACTCATAACCGAGGTAGCGGCTAGTCTGACAATCAATCAATAGTTACTCGCAAGGATGCGACCATGACGTTACCCGCTGGCAGGGAAGCCAGTCTGGGTGCTGGCGCGACGGTATACCAGCGCCATCGCCCGGAGCAAACGCTTCTTTATCAACTTGTCGAAGTCTACTAACTGTTCACCGGTTACGACACCGCCAAGGCGGCGCTGACCTATCGTTATGGTCATGTGGTTTTTAGGCTCCAACGACAAACCCATCTTCGCCGAGATAGACCCCGACGGTCGGGTGATTATCGAGATAGGCGAGGCTACCGGTGATTTAGATGATGCGGTAGTAATGAACGCCGACACCTACCGCATGATTGTACAGGGCTTTAATGATTACAAAACCCGGCATCAAAACGACATCGCGACCGGTGCCACCGTATGGCGGCGTGCTGCTGTTCCTCGATGGCGGCAAATTCCGTTGGGTCAAGGCACCGACCAGTGCCGAACTCACGCAACTGGCACATACCATCGCCCAGCGTGTCGGTCGCTTTCTGGAACGGCAAAGCTTGCTTACGCGGGATGCCGAGAACAGCTATCTGGCTTCGGAAGCGGTACGACTGCATGGATGCAGAAGGTAGAGCAATGCATGGAGCAATTGCCGAGGGCATCTGTTGGCCTGTCGGGCAAAAATTGGCAGGAAATGGACGCAAAGCAGGGAAATATTCAAGCAAGGGCGGCAGAATTCAGCAGGATTTTCTGCGATCAAGGCGAAAAACGGCGTGCTTAGATGTTCAATATAACCGTTGTTTTTTTTGGGGGGGGGAAGGGCTTTTATTCTTCTTATACTCCGACAAAACAATCACCTTGAATTCATGTAA
>CAZNRP010000036.1:0-25187 GCA_964575555.1 uncultured Thiohalophilus sp.
TTGCTCAGGAGAGCCTTGTCGAAGTCACATCTTTTAAACGTAGGATGGGGTGAAGGAATAAAATACAGGAAAATACTTATGCAACGATTAATATATAAAGAAATATTTACCGCAGAGGACGCAGAGAACCGCCTGGGATTTATAAAAGCTTTTACCACGGAGGACAGTAGATCCGACTTCAGTCGGGCCGTGCACCACAGGCACTTCCTTCGGTCGCCACCCTACCGACAATACTTTCACAACCTGTTGCTGAATAAAATTCAAACTTTGATATGCGTATCCACTCTGACCCGATTGCGCCCTTCTTCCTTGGCTCGGTAAAGTGCAGCATCGGCAAGGCTCAACATGCTGTTAATATTCTCATCAGAGACTTCACCCGGCTGGGCATAACTAATACCGCAACTCACGGTGAAGTTAATAATTTCACCACCGCACTCAACGTCAAGAACCTCGATGGCCCGCCTGATTTTTTCACAAAGAGCAACAATGCCTTTTGTATCGTCACTCAGAGCTAGCACCAAAAATTCTTCGCCACCCATGCGAAATAGATAATCATTGGCTCGTGATACCTGACTGAGTGTGTCTGAAAATTCTCGCAAACATTGGTCGCCACAGATATGACCGTAGGTGTCATTAATATTTTTAAACTTGTCCAGATCTATCAACAGGGCGAACAAGCGCTGACTGCTACGTTCCGCCTGCGCGATTAATTTTGGAAAAATCTCATTTAAATGGCGTCGATTATATAAGCTGGTCAGAGTATCGGTTATGGCTGATTTTTCCAGCTCAGCATGGACTATCTGAATCTCCTGCTGTTGTTCACGCAGGGCTTTCAACATATCTGAAAATTGATTTGATAACTCGGTTATTTCATTTTTTTCAACTGATTTATCAAGCCTTGGCAGATTGCCATCTGCGACTTCTCTAGCCAGTCTTACCAGTTGCGATAAGGGCTGGGTAAAGTTTCGAACAATGATAAAGCCCAATAATAAAATAACACTCAGGCTGACAAGAATGATTAACATCGTGGCCATACGATGTTTTTCCAAACGCTTTAACAGCGAGGTTTCCGGCAGGCTGAACCAGATTTTCGGAATCATACCCAGGGCCGGAATCAACTGTATCTGACGAACAAAAAAGTAATCCTGATCCAGCAAGGTGCGATTATTTTCTACCCTAAAAGGCTGGCCCATATATTTTTTTTGTGAGGAACCCAGCACAATACCATCCTGACTGAGAAATAATTCACCTCCACTATTTTTTTTATATTGTAACAACCAGGCCTCATCCATAAAATAACTAACTGCAATACTACCAAGATGGCGGCCACGATAAACAATGGGTGAAATTGCTATTAGCTCCAGCCCGTATTCACCATAGCTATAGAATGTCCCGCGCTCGTTGTTCTGCAAAATTTCAACTACTGTCTTACCTAGCGTGGAGTGTTCACGGCCCACTAAAACCTCATCGTTTTCATGCGAGACCACCACATAACGGCTTATTGGCAGCCAGCCAAAATGACGGTTATAAATATTTTTTAACGGTTGTGTTTCACTGCCAATGCCAACGATAACAAACATGTATTCCTTAAAACGCAAGTCCTCTGCAACAATATCAGCATAGCGCTGGTATTCCAGTTTTTCCATTTCCAGCTGGCGAACAAATATCTGCGCCATGCTATCAATATGACGATCATCTTCTTCCACCAGGATGTTACGCACATAGCTATAGGTATAAATCAACGAGCCTGCCAGCAACACCATCATCATGATGATGTAGACCAGTAACTTTGAGCGATAACTTGAAAACAGCATCTATCTGAATTTACTTTTTTTCATACGGTAGTAGCTCATACTTTTTTGCTACTTTATTAAAGGCTCGACCATGCTGAACTTCCTCGATTAACTTTATCACATCACTGGATGTACTTTTTATTGTTATCGCAGACAGAGTTCGATAAAACGGATATGTTTTGGCCTTTAAATTTTTTGCGGTAGGTGCATAGCCATCTATTTTTATAGGCTTGATGTTATCTTTGGATTCAAATACCCAGGTTGAACCGGTATGCCCGATCGAACCACTAAAGTCACTAACCTTTCTAACCATATCATCTGCGGCGGTTACATTCAGTCTGTCTTTGCGAAATAATTTTGCCTCTGGCAGAATCCGCTTCCAGTGTCCTGGCCGACCCTTACAATGCAGGCGCGTTATCACCACGATGGGCTTATCTTCACCCCCCACTTCTGACCAGTTACGAATCTTGCCACGAAAGATATTACGCACTTGCTCGGTACTGAGACTTTCAATCGGGTTTGATTTATTCAGTAGAATCAATATCGGCTCATAGGCCAGTGGGTGCACATGTAATTGCTTGTCATTGATTTCTTTTTCCGTTAGCTCACAGCAAACAAAACCAAAGGTTTCATGATCTTTTGTATTTTGTATTGCATTTTTGATTCCGGCATTGCAGCCCAGGCCCAAGGCGGAATCCTTGCCATACAATTCGATATCTCGATTCAGCAGCCTTTCCAGATCAGGCTTGAGTTCATGGAAAATAACCCAGGAAAAATGGGCACCGCCACCGACGATCGGATTTTCTTTTTGGGTGTCTTTTTCATTCCCCTGTGCAAAGGACAGGCTAGACAAAAAAAATAAAAATAGCATCGAACGAAAATAAGTATGCCTTATATAAAGCAAACGTTTTGTAACCATTCAGTCACTCCTTAAAGCAATTTTAAATTTAAGTATAACCCTTCAAACTCAGCTGTCCTGCTAATAACCAATATGATATTAACGGAACAACATCAATATACCCACTACACCAAGAAACAGGGCAAATACCCATTTCAATTTTTGCCCATCTATTTTATGTGCCAAAGCGGCACCTGCCGGCGCAAAAAATATGCTGGTGGCCGATATCAAGATGAAGGCTGGCCAGTAAATATAACCCCAGCTGTACTCAATGCCTGTATCGGCTCCGATAATCATAAAGCCGGTCACCCCCGCCAGGGCAATCGGCAATCCACAGGCACTGGAGGTGGCCACAGCCTCGCGTACTGAAAACTGATTCCATAACAACCATGGAACGGTTAAGGAACCTCCGCCAATGCCCACGATGGTTGAAATCAGTCCGATGCCGCTGCCTGCAAAATACGGACTGATACGACCGGTGACGCGATGAGTCCGGGGTGGACGCAGATTCATCATCAGTTGTGCCGCAACGGCGAAGACAAACAGGGCAAAAAATATCTGCAATGCCCGCGTTGGCAGATAATCCACGATGCCGGCACCCGCCAATGCACCCAGCACAATACCTGGACTCAGACGGACAAACACCGGCCAGTGCACCGATCCTTTTTTATGGTGGGCACGCATGGATGACAGCGAGGTCAAAACGATGGTTGCCAGTGAGGTGGCAACGGCCATGTGCATAATAATTTCAGGCTGATAGCCCTGCTGGGTAAATATCCAGGCCAGAGCCGGTACGATGATCAGGCCACCACCGACACCCAGTAAACCGGCCAGTAGTCCAGCAACTGCACCCAGCAGCAGGTAAATTCCAACTACGCTTAATGCCATCGAGTCAGTTTATTTCACCCAAATTGTCTTTGCATTAACAAATTCCTGAATCCCGTGTTGTGACAGTTCCCGCCCATAACCTGAGTTTTTAATCCCGCCAAAGGGCAGGCGCGGATCACTTTTCACCATGCCATTAACATAAGTACAACCTGATTCCACCCGTCGCGCCAGTGCTGCGCCGCGCTGACTGTCTCCGGTCCAGACGCTGCCGCCCAGCCCATAAGGTGAGTCATTGGCAATCCGCAAGGCATCCTCTTCGTCCCGCGCACGGATCACAATCGCCACCGGGCCAAATAATTCCTGATGATAAGCGGCCACGCCCGGCTCCACCCGATCCAGAATCGAGGCGGCATAATACGCTCCGGGTCGGGCCAACGGCTGGCAACCCGTCACTGCCACTGCACCTGCAGCAATTGACTCCTTCACCTGTTCATGCAATTCATCGCGCAGATCTTCACGAGCCATGGGCGCAAAGGTAGTCGCCTCATCCATGGGATCACCCGCCTGCAAAGCTTCCACACCCGCTTTAAAGCGGGTCAGAAAATCTTCAGCAATCGCATCCACCAGAATAAATCGCTTGGCGGCAATACAGCTCTGCCCACTGTTTAAAAAGCGCGAGGCCACTGCCCATTTTACCGCCTCATCCAGATCCGCATCTTCCAGCACAATAAAAGCATCTGAACCGCCCAGCTCCAGCACACATTTTTTCAACACGCTGCCGGCTGTTGCCGCTACCTGCCGCCCGGCTGGTTCACTGCCCGTGAGGGTCACCGCATGCACGCGGGGATCTTCAATGACTTTTTGCACCTGTGAGGCGCGGATCATCAGGCTGCGAAACACCCCATCAGGAAATCCTGCCTGAGTAAATACTTCTTCTAATGCCAGTGCCGACTGCGGCACATTTGAGGCATGTTTGAGCACCCCGGTATTACCGGCCACCAGCGCTGGAACGGCAAAGCGCATCACCTGCCAGAAAGGATAATTCCAGGGCATCACGGCAAGCACCGTACCCAACGGCAAATAGGCCACATAGCTGTCACTGGCATCTGAGGCCAGCTTTTCATCCGCCAGAAAGGCTGGACCTTTTTGGGCATAAAAATCACAGATCGCCGCGCATTTTTCCACTTCGGCTCGCGCATCTTTGATTAATTTGCCCATCTCCTGCGAAATAATAGCCGCATAACGATCCCGATTCTGGCGTAGTACCTCACCCGCCTTCACCATCAGGGCGCAACGCTCTGCCATCGGGGTGGCGGCCCAGGCCGGGGTGGCCGCCGCCACCTGGGTCAGTGCAGATTCAATTTTAGTTTCGTTCCAGCTGGGGATTTCCTTAATCTGTTCCCCTGTGGCCGGATTAATCACCTTAAAGCTCATGCTTTCTCCTTGCGCTTAAAATGCTGAAAATTTTAGAATAATTAGTAGTATAGACGCCAGACTACGGACTGTAGATGACTTTTTTACTATATTGGTCTGCGCGGTTTTCCTCTATACTTTATAAATTGACATTTTGAATCTGGAACCCTGACTATCATGAAACATAAAACCCTTTGCCTGTTAGGTGGAACCGGCTTTGTTGGCCGTCGCCTGCTTAGCATGCTCTCCAAACGGGGACACCAAATCCACGTACTCAGTCGCCACCCGCAGCGCCACCGTGATTTAAGTATACTGCCCGGCGTAGAGTTGATAAAAGCGGATGTCCATAATATCGTCAATCTGCGTCAGCACTTTACGCATGCCGATGCGGTTATCAATCTGGTGGGCATCCTCAACGAGGGCCGCGATAACGGCAAAGGTTTTCACCATGCCCACGTAGATCTGGCTCGGAACATTCATCAGGCCTGCCATGATCGCGGCGTATCCCGCCTGTTACAAATGAGTGCGCTGAATGCCGATCCTGCTGCAAACAGCTATTATCTCCGCAGCAAGGGAGAAGCCGAACAACTGCTACAGAAAAGTACGGAATTACAGCTGACCTGCTTCCGCCCTTCGGTCATCTTTGGCCCCGGCGATAGTTTTATCAATCGTTTCGCTGGCATCCTGAAAAAAACGCCGCTATTTTTCCCGCTGGCCTGTGGCTACACACGCTTTGCTCCGGTCTATGTTGGTGATGTGGCGCAAGCTTTTGTAGACAGCCTCGAGATGCAGGCCAGTTACGGCCAGACCTATGATCTCTGCGGGCCAAAAATTTACAGCCTTCAGGACATCGTTGAATACGTGAATCAAACTCTGGCGCTGGGACGCATCATCAACCCGCTCGGTGACACACTTTCACGCCTGCAGGCCAACCTGCTGGAACATGTTCCCGGCAAGCCTTTCTCAAAAGACAACTTCCGCTCACTGCAGGTTGATAGTGTCTGTCCGCAGGGCAGCCACGATCTGCAAGTCTTTTTCGGCATTCATCCCAGCAGCATGGAAAGCATCGTCCCCGGCTACCTGCTGCACCAGAATGATAATCGCCGCTATGATCACTTTCGCCAGCAACTGTACAGCTTAGGACATCAATGAATCTGGCGGACAAGTTTGAAGTCTGGCAGGTGGGTGGCTGTGTCCGTGATCGCCTGCTCAAGCTACCGATCAAGGATCACGACTGGGTTGTGGTAGGGGCCGAGGCAGACGATTTACTAGAAGCTGGTTTTCGTCCAGTAGGCAAGGACTTCCCGGTTTTCCTGCACCCGCAGAGTCATGAAGAGTACGCACTAGCACGCACCGAGCGCAAAACCGCGCCGGGCTACGCCGGTTTTCAGTTTCACGCCGCCCCTGACGTCAATCTGGAACAGGATCTGGCACGGCGGGATCTCACCATTAATGCCATGGCTGAGTCAGCCTCGGGTGAGATTATCGACCCCTTCAATGGCCAGGAAGATCTCGAAAAACGCCTGCTACGGCATGTTTCTCCGGCCTTTGTCGAGGATCCGGTGCGCATCCTGCGAATTGCCCGCTTCGCTGCCCGCTTTGCCGGACTGGGCTTTAAAGTGGCCGATGAAACAATGCAACTGATGCGCAAAATGGTAGACAATGGCGAGGTCGCGGCACTGGTGGCCGAGCGTATCTGGCAGGAAATGCGGCGCGCACTGGGCGAGGATCGGCCTGCCGTGTTTATTCAGGTATTGCGCGACTGTGGTGCCCTGGCCGTACTATTCCCGGAAATTGATCGCCTGTTCGGCGTACCTCAGCCGGAAAAACATCACCCTGAAGTGGACACCGGCATCCATACCCTGATGGTGCTGGAACAGGCCGCCCGACTTTCTGCAGATGTCCGCGTCCGCTTTGCCGCCCTGCTGCATGATCTGGGCAAGGGCACCACCCCGGCGGATCAACTGCCCCGGCATATTGCCCATGAAGCGCGCGGCGTGCCCCTGGTCAAGGCAGTCTGCAGCCGCCTTAAAGCACCAAAAGATTATCGTGAACTGGCGATACTGGTAACCCGCTATCACCTGCACTACCATCGTGTGGCCGAACTCCGCGCCGCCACCCTGCTAGAAACCCTGGAAGCCCTGGATGCCTTTCGTCGCCCTGAACGATTCGAGCACTTTCTACTGGCCTGCGAAGCGGATTCCCGCGGTCGCACGGGTTATGAAAATAAGGAATTTGAACAACCGCAGCTGTTCCGCAAAGCCTATGAGGCAGCGGCAACCGTAAACGTAGATGATTTTTTAAAACAGGGATTAAAAGGCAAGGCCATCGCCGATGCCCTACATCAGGCGCGTTGCCGGGTGATTGCACAAGCCCGAAAGGTGTGAACACTCCAGCCGAATACTCCCTCTCCCAAGACTGGGAGAGGGAGAGGGTTTTAGATCTTTCTGGTTTGTATCTCGCCTCACCTTGTCACCGCCGTATGCATTCCCACGCAGAGCATGGGAACGAGGTTATATTTTGTTGGGCTTCATTTTATTCAGCCCAACCTACCGGTTTTACATATAGCCGATTACTCTGCCCCGGCAAACCCCTGCTGCCGCCAGGCCTCATAGACCACCACGGAAACACTGTTGGCCAGATTCAGGCTGCGATTATCGGGGCGCATGGGCAGGCGTAATAAATTCTCACCCAACTCCTGCCTGATTTCTATCGGTAATCCACGGGTTTCCGGGCCGAACAGGAAGGCATCATTTTCCACAAAGCTGTGTTCAAAAACATTACGCCGGGCATGGGTGGAAAGCCCGAACAGGCGTGTGGGTGTCACTGTGTGGACAAAATCTTCCAGCGAATCATACAGCTGTAAATCAGCAAATTCATGGTAATCCAGCCCGGCTCGTTTCAAGCGTTTGTCATCCAGCTCAAAGCCCAGGGGTTTGATCAAATGCAGTTGTGTGCCGGTGTTCGCACACAGGCGAATGATGTTGCCGGTATTGGGGGGGATTTCCGGTTCAAATAAAACAATGTGAAACATGCAGCGCAAGGTACAAGATAGCGACAGGCTATGCACCTTTTTCTTTTATCTTTTCCCTTCAATCTTGTATCGTAGCGCCCATGAATAACGACGACAAAAATTTACTCGCCACCGATTTCTGCGGCATGGCTTTCGATTCCCCCATCGTGCTGCTCTCCGGCTGTGTCGGCTTTGGTGAGGAGTACACCCGTATCAAGGGTTTTTCCAATACCGATGTCGGTGCTATTTGCCTGAAAGGAACAACCGGGGAAGCGCGGCTGGGAAATCCGCCCCATCGCGTTTGTGAAACACCGGCAGGCATGATCAATGCCATTGGCCTGCAAAATCCCGGGGTGGATGCGGTGGTCAATGATATTCTGCCGCAGCTGGATTTTGCCGAAACCCGGTTCATTGCCAATGTTTCCGGCTCGACTATAGAGGAATATGTTGAGGTCGCTCGGCGCTTCGAAGATTCCGCTATTGATGCCATCGAGATCAACATCTCCTGCCCTAATGTCAAAGAAGGCGGCATGGCTTTTGGTAATGATCCGGAGATGTCAGCACGCGTGGTCACAGCAGTGCGTGCGGTAACCCGCAAGCCCCTGATCACCAAACTCTCTCCCAACCAAACCGATATTGCCGAAAATGCGCGCCGCTGCCTCGAAGCCGGCACTGATGCCTTTGCGGTCATCAATACACTGATGGGCATGGCTATTGATATTGAATCACGTAGTCCCATTATCGGTAACAATCAGGGCGGCCTGTCAGGGCCGGCAATCAAGCCGGTGGCCTTGCTCAAGGTACATCAGGTTTATCAGGTTTGCCGTGAGCACGGCATTCCCATCATTGGGCAGGGCGGCATCAACTCGGCTGAAGATGCGCTGGAATTTTTAATTGCCGGGGCTTCGGCAGTGGGTATCGGCACAGCGCTGTTTTACGATCCGCTGATCTGCCCGACCATCAACCGTGGCATTGCTGACTATCTGCAAAGCCACGGTATGAGTAATGTTGCCCAGCTTACTGGATCGCTGGTATTAAACTAAGACCATCAATGCCCGCGAACACGTGGGCACAAAAAACGTGCACCATAGGCATTTCCTTCGGTCACCCTGCCCTACACGGATGAAATGATTACACCTTGAACTGGGCCACCATACCCTGAAGATCTGTGGCCAGTTTTGCCAGCTCTTCACTGGCCGTTGATGTTTGTTCTGCACCGCTTGAGGTTTGTGTTGCCAGCTCGGTGATGCTGACAATATTGCGATTGATTTCCTCCGCCGTGGCACTCTGCTCTTCAGCCGCGCTGGCAATTTGCGTGCTCATATCATTGATGCGCCCCACCGAAGAAGAAATGGAGGCCAGTGAAGTGCCGGCTTTGTTAGCCTGCTCAACCACTGATTGCGCCTCTTCCCGGCTTGAATTCATCACTTCCACGGCCTGGCGCGAGCCACTCTGGAGTTTTTCAATCACCTGATTTATTTCTTCCGTTGATTGCTGGGTTCGACCGGCCAGGGTACGCACTTCATCCGCCACCACCGCAAAACCTCGGCCCTGTTCACCCGCACGCGCGGCTTCAATCGCCGCATTCAGGGCGAGCAGATTGGTTTGCTCAGCGACGCCTTTAATCACATCCAGCACAGCATTAATATTTTCACTATCCTGTTCTAACTGATGGATGACTTCAGTAGCATTATCAATCCGCCCAGCCAGTTGTTGAATGGCCTGCACCGACTGTTCTACCAGACGCCGCCCTTCATCCGTTTCAGCGTTCGCTTCCTGCGCGGCCTGTGCGGTACTGGCGACATTGCTACTCACTTCCTGCACCGTCGCACTCATTTCATTCATGGCAGTGGCAACCTGTTCAGTCTGCGATTGCTGCTCATAAATAGTTTGACTGGTCTGTTGAGTAATGGCAGAAACTTCCTCTGTGGCCGCACCTAGTTGTGAGGTCGAACTGGAAATCTTCTGTACCATATTACGCAAATTATGACTCATCTCATTTATCGCCAGGCTTAACTCGGTAATCTCATCATTACCCTTCAGGCTCAAATCAGCCGCCGTGAGATCTCCACCGGCAACCGCCCTGGTGCGTATCACGACTTCATTCAACGGCCGGCTAATCATGCGACTGATAAATATAGAAATAAAAATGCCAATCGCCACCGCGCACACCAGACCGATTAACATAATTAATTTCATTGAAACCGTATCGGCCTCCAGATTTTCCATATCTGTTTTCGCCAGCGCATCCTGCGATACCCGCATATCCTCAAGAATTTTCATAATCGCACTGGCTTTGGGTGCTGCTTTGCTACCTAACCAATAGTTGGCCAAATTCCAGTCTTTACCCGCACGCAGCTCAAACATTTTAGCGGGCAACAGCGCAAACTCGGCACGCATACTTTTATAGGTATTCCAGGTCGCATTTTGTTTGCTATCAAATAAATGGGTCTGAGCAGATATCTGTTTGAAACGCGCTTCATTGATTTTCCATTTTGCCTTAAAATTATCAGCAAATTTGGTATCGCCCGAAAGCAGGTAAGCACGGATATTCGCCAGCCCCAGCGCAAATGAGCCCCGGCTGTCGGCCAGCAATTTCAACAAGATTTTACGTTCCGAGGTGGCCGCAAAAGTAGCTTCTTCATTAATCATCCTGGTAAGTGCCGTAATAATTTTCCCCGCCCGTGGAGCCGCATCAGTGAGCAGCATGTTAAGCGCAGGAATATTTTTGGGGGAATGCGCGATGTCTTCCACTTCCTGCTGGGCGATGCGGAACTCATTAATATGCCCTTTCATCTCATTTAGCTTTTCGATGTTTTTGGGAACCGTCCAGCTTTGTGCAAAGGCTTCCATTTGCGCCAGCGACTGATCAATTTTATCCCAGCCACGTTGACGTTCGGCCCTGAATTTTTCAGCCGCCGCCGGATCCTTGCCCAGAATCATATAAGCACGCAAACCGGCAAGGGAGAGATGAATACCATCGGTGAGTTCCATCCCGGCCATCACCGTCGGTAAACGCAAATTAATCAGACGATGCTCATCCGCCGAAATGCTGTTGAGCATAATAATGTTGTTGACTGAAACCAGAGTCACTATTAGCAGCACCGCCCCAAAACCCATAAATAATTTAGTCCGAATACTCAGTTTCATCGCCACCAACGACCTGGTTAATGTGCTCAATTGACTTCTCCTTCACGGTTTTTATTTATTGTTTATTGTTGCAGTAAGGCATTGTTTACCTTGCTGATAACAAAAGTATTACGCGAGACAGTATCGGCATCTTATCTGATGCACTTTAGTCTACCTCTAAAAATAAACTATTTTTTTATCTATTTCATATTAATAGCCCTCGTTTTAAAAATGTACTCTACGCCACTGTAACTCGGTGTCCAGGCTTAAAGTTTTCACCCCGGTCGCCGATAAAATCCTTATTGAATTAGTTATTTATCAATAACGAGGCTATTGTGTCAGCCGTACACCGCAAGAAAATTCGCCTGGGTGATCTACTGGTTGCCAATCAAATCATTACTGAAGATCAGTTAATGCAGGCGCTGGCGGATCAGAAAAAAACCGGGCAAAAACTGGGCCGCACCTTGATCGATACCGGTCTGGTTTCCGAACAACAAATGCTGGAGCTTCTCTCTGCCCAGCTGAAATTACCCTTTATCGATCTCAAGCAATTCAACTACGAGCCAGACACGATTCGCTTAATCCCTGAGACCATGGCCAGGCGTTACCGCGTCATTGCTCTGAAAGAAAACCCCGATGGCTCCCTGCTTGTGGGGATGAGCGACCCGACCGATATTTTTGCCTATGACGAGCTAAGCAAACGCTTAAAACGCCCACTGCATTTAGCGGTAGCGCGCGAAGCGGAAATTCTGGAAACCATTGATAGCACCTATCGCCGCACTGCCGATATCAGCAATCTGGCCGAACAACTCGGTGATGAACTTGGTGAGACCGATATTGATCTTAGCCAGATGTTGCAGAATGAAGATCTGGCCAATGCTCCGGTGGTGCGGCTATTACAAACTATTTTTGAAGATGCCATTCAAATTGGTGCTTCGGATATTCACATCGAGCCTGATGAAAATGTTTTACGCATCCGTCAACGCGTGGATGGAGTTTTACAGGAACAGGTCATGAATGAACGACGCATTGCTACGGCGGTAGTCTCACGCCTGAAACTCATGGCCGGATTAAATATTTCTGAACGCCGCATTCCTCAGGATGGCCGCTTTAATATCCGAGTGCGTGATCATTCTATTGATGTGCGTCTGTCCACCATGCCAATTCAGGATGGTGAATCCGTGGTCATGCGCCTGCTGGATCAATCCGGCAACCGCCTGGATCTGGAACAACTGGGCATGGAAGGCAGTCTGCTGGAAAATTTCCGTAATCAGGTGCGTCGCCCCTATGGCATGGTGCTGGTCACCGGCCCCACCGGCAGCGGTAAAACCACCACCTTGTATGCGGCACTTTCCGAATTGAATAAATCGAGCAAGAAAATTATCACGGTAGAAGATCCGGTGGAATACCGTCTGCCACGCATTAATCAGGTGCAAATCAACACCCAGATTGATCTCACCTTTGCAAGGGTACTGCGAACCGCCCTGCGCCAGGATCCCGACATCGTGCTGGTGGGCGAAATGCGCGATCAAGAAACCGCTCAAATCGGCTTGCGCGCATCCATTACCGGGCACATGGTGCTGTCTACCTTACACACCAATAACGCTATCGACAGTGTTAACCGGCTACTCGACATGGGCGCAGAAGGCTATATGGTTGCCTCAGCACTGCGCGCAGTGCTGGCTCAGCGACTGGTACGAAAACTTTGTGATAGTTGTAAGACCCCGTATTCACCTGCGATGAGCGAACAGGCTTTGATCCATAATCTAATTGGCCAGGACATGAAAGGCGTGCCTTTTTATCAGCCACGTGGCTGCCCACATTGCAATAATACCGGCTACCGTGGCCGAGTCGGCGTATTCGAATTTCTGGAAATGGATGAAGAGTTAGCTGATGCCCTACTGCGCAATGATGGTACTGAATTTGCCAAAAAAGCCCGCACCAGCAAAAACTTTCGCCCCTTTGCCCTGCACGCCATCGATCACGCCTGGCAAGGGGTTACCAGCATGGAAGAAGTCATCCGGGTGACGGGTGCCGCCGATGATCTTGAAGCCGCCCATCTCCCTGCTTCGACTTCGACTCAATATTCCAACTCCGGATAAATTGTCGATATGCCGTTTTTTCAATATCGTGGACGAACGGCACAGGGCAGTGCGGTCAATGGTGATGTGGAAGCCGCCTCGGCTAGTTCCGTCGCCAGTCAGCTCTCCAATACCGGCATCACGCCGATCTCCATTACTGAAATTCAGAAATCGGCTGGCATTAATGATTTAATCTACCAGTGGCAGCGGCGAAAAAAACCAGAGCTTGATGATCTCATTCTTTTTGCCCGCCAGTTTTATACCCTGATGCGGGCCGGTGTGCCCATTATCCGCGCCATTAACGGCCTTGCGGAAACCACCCGCAACCTCATGTTCAAAGAAACCCTGCGAGACGTGCTGGGTGAACTGGAAGCCGGGCACGAATTTTCTGCCGCCATGAGCCGTCATCCAAAAATATTTTCTTCCCTGTTCATCAACATGGTGCGGGTAGGCGAAAACAGTGGCCGCCTCGATGAAGTCTTTTTGCAAATTGCCGGCTATCTGGAGCGGGAAAAAACCACACGCGATCAAATTAAATCGGCTATGCGCTATCCCAGCTTTGTCATTATTGCGGTCACTGTAGCCATGTTTATTATCAATCTCTGGGTGATCCCCACCTTTGCCAAAGTCTTCAGCGGCTTTAATGCCGAGCTGCCTCTACCCACCCGAATCCTGCTCATGGTGTCAGATTTTACCGTGGCCTACTGGATGTATCTTCTGAGTGCGATTGTCCTCGTCAGCCTGATGCTGGGGCATTATCTGAAAACAGAAGTCGGCCAATATCAATGGGATCGCGTCAAACTGCGCATCCCCATCATTGGCAGCATCCTGCTGCGTGCCACCCTGTCACGTTTTGCCCGCGCCTTTGCCATGTCCATTCGCTCCGGGGTGCCGCTGGTACAGGCACTGATGCTGGTGTCGCGTGCGGTAGATAATCACTTTATCGGTAAAGCAGTGCTGAATATGCGCAACGGCGTTGAACGTGGTGATACCCTGACTCGCACCGCGGCCGCCAGTAACATGTTCACCCCCCTGGTATTGCAAATGATGGCCGTGGGCGAGGAAACCGGCTCGGTGGATGACTTGCTGGATCAGGTGTCTGATTTCTATGATCGTGAAGTGGATTATGATCTGCAAAGCCTGACGTCAAAACTCGAACCCCTCCTTATTATTATCATTGCGGCCATGGTCATGGTGCTGGCGCTGGGCGTGTTCCTACCTATGTGGGATCTGATCAATGTGGCCAAATAATCCTTTAAATACGGCTTCTGTCGTACCTGTTCGCCTGAAGGCGAACCTACAGAATGAAAGCGGTTTTACCCTACTGGAAATGGTGATCGTGATCATCCTGATTGCCATTCTTGCCAGCATCGCGCTGGAGCGTTTCTGGTCATTACGGGTTGCAGCCGAGCGTGTCGCGATTCAACAGGTTGTGGGCAATATTCGCAGTGCGCTCGGAATGGAAGTCGCCCGCTATGCCCTCGATAACCGCCTCACCGAACTGAATCAGCTTGATGGCAGCAATCCCATGCTACTACTGGCACAACAACCCACTGGCTACCTCGGTGAAATAGTTTTTGATCCGGCAAAAATTGCTGCAGGCAGCTGGTATTTTGATACCGCCGCAAAAACCCTGAACTATCATGTCAACTTCAAAGAAAATATTGATGACCCAGTAGACAAGGCCTTTCCTCGCATCCACTGGCGAATCTCACTGGTCTACCAAGATCGTAACCACAACCAGCACTATGATCCCCGTTTCGATGCCATCAACGGCCTCGACCTCAACCGTTTAACCCCGTAAAACGCCCTCTCCCGCCCCAGCGGGAGAGGGGCTGGGGGAGAGGGCAGGTCAAATTTATCCGCTTTTTCCTTAAACCTCCGGGAAAATGGCCGATAAGCTTTTATAACAACAACTTTTTCTTAGGCGCTCACACCTCACTAAAGCGTCAGATACGCGTTACTGGAGTTAATTATGAATAGCAGACAAACAGGTTTTACCCTCATTGAACTGGTGGTGGTCATTTTAATTCTCGGCATACTGGCGGCCACTGCTCTGCCTCGATTTTTGAATGTGAACACGCAGGCACATCAAGCCGCCGTAGCCGGAACTGGGGGTGGCTTCGGCGCAGGTATCGCCCTTGCCCATGCCGGCTGGGTCGGCACCGGGCAAACTGCCGCCGTTGCTAACCTCGCCGTCTTCGGTGATGGCACGGTTGATTATAATGCCGCCGGCTATCCTGCCGGCATTGACGACGGTGCAGCCGTTTCCAGTGCTCCAGACTGCCTGGGCATCTGGAACGGTATCATGCAAAATCCGCCCACTGCCAATACCACAGTCACCACTGAAGACTGGCTGGCCGCACTCTCCGGCACCGAGGACTGCCTATATACCTATCAGGGAGCTAGCGGTATGACTATTACCTATTACTCTTCCGCTGGCACTGTTCTGGTCGATGCCATTATTACCCCATAAAAATACAGCGCTTGACCAGGCAGAGTAAAACGTCGGGTCATTCCGGCGTTTTTGATCAACGCCATACTATGAATTTTTGTTTGATGCACAAGCTAAAACAAAACCATGGCTTTACCCTGGTCGAACTAGTGGTGGTCATTTTACTGATCGGTATTATCGCGTTTGTTGCCGGCCCCCGCTTTGTTAAAACCGATGCCTTTGCCGAACGCCGCGCCGCCGATGAGATTCTCTCTGCGCTGCGTTTTACGCAACAGATGGCCATGGCGCGAGGCGGCGGTATCCAGCTGGTGCTAACAGGCAACAATTATACGGTAGAAGAAACCGCCACCGGTACACCGCTACAAAGTCCGGATCGAACCGGCGATTACATTAAAGCCCTTCCCGCCGGTGTCACCGCCACCGCGATTACACTTACCTTCGATGGCCTCGGCCAGCCCATTCCTAATGCCGATGCCAGTATTACGATTGGCAGTCTTTCAATTACCATTGAAGCGGATACTGGCTATGCGCATTTTTAAGACAAGTCACAAGGAACGAGGAACGAGTGACGAGAAAACCCGCACCCGCTTTTCCTCGTCACTCGTCACTTGCCACTCATCACTCAACGTCACTGGAGTGACGTTGATCGAAATGGTGATCTTCATTGTCATCGTCGGCATTGCGGTAACGGCTGTTTTGAGTGTGTATATCAATGTCGGGCGCACCGGTGCCGACCCGCTGGTACGCATTCGCAGCATCGAACTGGGTCAGTCCATGATTGAGGAAATCCTACTTAAAGCCTATGACCACAGCACACCATTAGGTGGTGGCTGTGTACAATTTAGTGCGAACAGCCGCTGTACCAGCGGCACCTCAGCCAGTGCAGAATCCGCTGCCGACTTTGATGATGGCGAGTCCCGCGACAGCTTTAACGATGTGGATGACTATCATAACATTGCTTACTGCGGCGACAATGTTACTGCTGCCGATGCGGCCTGCAGCACCGCCTGTACACCGATGCTGAACGATGCCGGTAATAATATATCTGCTGAGTATGCCGGTTACGCCATTTGTATTCAGGTGAGTTTTGCCGGGGGAGAAATGAATAACACTGCCCCGGCGGATGTCAGCGTACTGGTAAACGATGCTAAGCGCATCGATGTCATTGTTACCGATCATCTTAATAGTCGCTATCAGCTTAGTGCCTATCGGTTGAACTTCTGATGTGCACTAACAAGCAAACAATAACCCGTAGGTTGTGGTTGAGCAACGCGAAGCCCAACAATCAACGCACTACAAACATACCACGCATGTTGGGCTTTACTTTAATCGAACTGGTGGTGGCCATTGTTTTACTCGGTATCGTCGGTAGCATAGTGGCGGTATTTCTCAGTAATACTCTGGAAGGCTATTCGAGTTTAAATCGACGCGATACTTTGCAGGCCGGTCTGCGTATGGCGGTGGAACGTATCAGCCGTGAGTTACGTCACGCGCTACCCAATAGTGTTTGTACCGACGATGGCAGTGGTTGTAATAATCCCGGCAGCATCGTTTATTTTGTTCGCACCGTGGATGCCGGGGAATACCAGACCCAGAGCGGTAATTATAGCAGTGGACAGGCACGTGCCCCCTTACCCGTTGCGCCCGCCTCCAGTAGCCGTTTCGATGTGCTTTCCGGCAGCAGTCTCAATGCATCAAGCGGACAATGGATCGTCGTTTATAACACCGATAACAGCGACATTTATAATAGCGGCAGTCGCCGCCGGCAGATCAACAGCCTTAGCACAAAAGATACCGATGGCTCAGCTCCCGATGATGTCAGCGTGGTGCAGTTTGCTTCCAGCGTTAATTTTCCCACTCATTCACCTTCGCGCCGATTTCATGTGATTGAAAATAACGCCGTGATTTTTTACCTGCAGGGCACTGATCTCTATCGTGCGATAAGTAATTTCAGCTCTCCTTCAACGGCCACAGCCAGCACTGAAAAATTATTGCTGAAAAATGTCAGCGCCTGCACCTTTACCTATGTTCCCGGATCGCTATTACGTTCCGGCCTGTTACGTATCAATATCCAAATTGATAACGGTACCGAAACCCTGCAAATGATCCACGAGGCACAAGTTTATAATGCGCCATAAAATCAGGGACGAGGGACGAGGGACAAGGGACAAGGCAAAACAAACCCGCCACCTCGTCACTTTGCGCAAGCAACAAGGCTTTGCGATTGTGATGGCGATCTTTCTTATCGTGGTACTGGCTTTGCTAGCGACGGGAATGGTGCAGATTGCTTCGACCAGTCATACCAGTTTAACTCAGGAATATACTTCGGCTCGGGCTTATCTGGCAGCACGAAGTGGTTTGCAATGGGGAATGTATCAAGCTATCTATGTCGGTGGCGGGAATTCTACAATTACTTTTTCCGATGGTGCGTTGGCCGGTACACAAGCTAGCTTAACGAGCGTGAGTACAACAGTTGACGGTGATTCATTTTTTACTATCGACAGCAGTGGCATCTATGGTAGCAGCACGGATGCCGAATACAGTCGGCGGCAACTGCGTCTGAGGTTTAATCCGTGACAGCCTTATTCCGACAAACAGGTTTGTGGATGCTTGCCTTGTTACTGGCAAACACAGCAACTTTGGCTGGCACTTATACCGACAGTGTTGAAGCATTCAGCTGGATCGATCCCGCCAGTCATACCAATGCCATCTGGACCCGCGCCTCTGGCAGTAATGAATGTAGTGGTCCCTCAGCTACAACCGATGACGATATCACCCAGGAGCTATCTCTGGGCTTTACTTTCAATTTTGGCGGCATCGATTACACCACAGTACGCATCATGTCTAACGGCCGCCTGCAGTTTAACAATACCTACTGCGGCTACGGCACGAGCAATACCTCCATCCCACGCACTTATCCCTATCCCATGCCCGACACCCGGCTGGTGCGCACCCTGCGCGGCTATGGCGGCGATCTTGATCCCAGCGCGGGTGGCACCGTGCGTTATGCCGCGCTCGGCAGTGCACCCAACCGCTACTTCGTCGCCACTTTCTCTGCAGTGCCCGAATGGTCGGCCAATGGCAGCAGTTTTGATGTACAGGTTATTCTATATGAGAGTGGCGAATTCGTTTATCAATTTGGCGGCATTAGCAACCCCAGCCAGGGGCATCCGCAAATTGGCTGGGAGGTCACAACGGATGACTACCAGCTTTATGACTACAATACCTCCACCGATCTGGCAAATACCGCCATTCGCTTCAGCAGCCATACACCTTCAGCCCAAACCTATTACGCCATGGATGAACTGGCCTGGGACGGCACCGCCAATGAAGTGCTCGATGGCAGCGGCAACAGCAATCATGGCAACCGGGTCGGCAACGCCGACACCTTCACACCCGGCTACCAGTGTCGGGCCGGGGATTTCAGCAATAACAACAACGCCGTGGACAGCCAGCTCAATGTCCGCGATCAGATCGGCGTCAAAGGCACTCTCACTTTCTGGTACAACAGCAACAATGACTGGAGCGAAGGCAATCGCATGCTGCTGGATGGCTCCCGCAACGGCGGTGACAGCAGTTCAGACAAATATTTCTTTCTGGTCAAACGCACTAATGGCCGCCTGCGCTTTGTACTCGAGGATTCCAACGATGCAGATCTGGTTGTGCAAACCGGCAACAACAATTTTGCCAGCGGCAGCTGGCATCACGTCGCGATCACCTGGGACATCAGCAACGATGCTGACTGGCTACAGATTTATGTGAACGGCTCACGCCAGGCCACCAACCGCGGGGATCGCAATGGCCCGCTCAATATCACCGGCCTGCTCGGCAGCCTCAACAGCCTCTACTTTGGTGACAACCGTACCAGCGGCGTCAGCAACAGCGGCTACACTTCCAACCCGGCCGGCGGCCTGCTGGATGAAAGCCGGATCTACACCGAAGTGTTATCCGCCAGCCAGATTACTGACGACATGAACCTGACCCACGGTTGTCTACTGGCCAACTGGTACATGGATGAAGCCGCCTGGAATGGGACAGCCAGTGAAGTGGTAGACAGTGCCGGGCATGGCTATCATGGTACCGGCATCAACAGTGTGGCCACCGGCGGCTCCAGCATATCCGAGTGGGCGATTGCCTCCAATCCCGGCACCTGCCGTTACGGTAACTTCGATGGCAGTAACGACTATGTAGCACTATCTAGCTTTCCTAATCTCACCGACAGTTTCACCATTACCGCCTGGATCAAGCCCGATGCTATCAATAATGATCAGCGTATTTTTGTCGATGATGAAAACAACAGTGGTGGCTTTGCCTTCTCGCTAGGTGATCCGGGTGATGGCCGGCTGCGCTTTTTCTCCCGCAACGTCAACCCGATCAGCCTCGACTCCTCTGCTGCCATCACCGCCGGCACCTGGTATTTTGTCACCGCCGTGCATGATGCCAGCGCCCGCACCCGCCAGATTTATGTCAACGCCAGCGCGGTGACATCCGCCAGTGGCTATACGGGAAACTGGGGCAGTGATAACGGCACCGCCAGCATCGGCGGTGAAACCGATGCCGCCGGATCTGAAGCAGTGGCCAACTGGCGCTTCGATGGCAATATCGACGAAGTACGTGTCTATGACAAGGCCCTCAGCCAGGCCGAGATCGCGGCGGTGATGGCCGAAACCCATACCTGCACGATTATCTCCACCCTGGATCACATCGAGATCCAGCACGATGGCAGTGCACTCACCTGCGAGCCCGAATCCATCACCCTGCGCACCTGTGCCGATGCCAGCTGCTCAACCCTGTACAGCGGCGACGTCAGCGTCACCCTGAGTCCAACCGGCTGGGTCGGCGGCGACACCCAGACCATCACGGGCGGCACCGCGACCCTGCAACTACGTCATACCACGGTAGAGACGGTCACCCTTGATGTCAGCAGTTCGTCGCCCTCGGAAAACTTCGCCACTAGCTGTCTCAACACCAGCGACAGCTCCAGCAGTTGCAACCTGACTTTTTACGATAGCGGTTTCATCTATAGCATTCCTACCCAGATCTCCTGCGAGACATCCGCCAGTATCACAGTGAGCGCAGTACGCAAGGATGATACCTCACAACAATGTGTGCCGACTTTTGCCACCCGCAATGAAACCATTAATTTCTGGACCACGTATGAGAGTCCTGACGCGGGTACTAATGTATTAACCCTGGATAATGGCACTAATGATTATCCACTCGCAACCGACCCACCCGGCACCGGCGTACCCCTGAGTTTTGATGGCAACGGTCAGGCCACGATTAACGTTACCTATCCCGATGCCGGACGACTAATCTTGCACAGCCAGTTTGATGGCAGTGGCAGCGAAGCAGGACTGGTGATGGCAGGTTCAACAATTTGGGTGACCAAGCCTGCAATGCTCCATGTTACAACCACCCCCAGTTGTAATAGTGATTATGGGAGTTGCGACACTTTCGCGGTAGCAGGCTCCGGTTTTGCTTTAAAGGTTAGTGCTGCTTGCGCAGATTATACGGTCACACCTAATTTTGTTCATGACACTATTAACTTAACTCACAGCATTGTTGTTCCGGCGGGTTCGGATGGACTCCTCGGCATCAATGGCACCAGCATTGCCTCAGGTGGTGAAGTCACCATCAATAATCAAAGTATTTCTGAAGTCGGTGTTTTCAAGATCAAAGCAGCACTAGGCTCCAACTATCTAGAAGAAGCAGTCATCGGCGATGATACTGTGAACACTAGCGAGGGCATCGGTCGCATCTACCCAAGCTACTTTACGGTAAGCCGCGTACAGAGTTGTGATATAGATAACTTCACCTATTCAGATCATCCATTCATAACGGTAGGTGTCAAGGTTTTCAATTCTTTGGGTGCTCAGATTAACAATTATATTAGCGTGTTTGTTAGATCACCGAGTATTTCTGATAATGGCACCTCGGGTGGTTCGTTTAGTAACAACACCTTCGACAGCAGTAACTTTACTATTCCCATTGGCTCTGGTGACAATGGTACCCTCGCTGGTGTGGCCTACACCTTTGATAGCAAAGATACTGTATTTACAGATATTCCATTGCTCGTCACGGACACTGATGGTGTCAATGGATCTGCCCCTGTGATAAATGTCTATAGCGGTCGCCTGAATATAGAAAATGCCTTCGGCTCTGAACTAGATGATCTTGGAGTACCGGTTACCGTGCAATATTTTAACGGCAATGGCTATGTAACTAATGCTCTTGATAGTAATTGTTCAACTATCTCACTGAGCCTGTCTGATCCCGATGCAACGGATTCACTTACTGCCGGTACGGGCGGCAGTGCCGGGCAAACCTGTCTCTGGGATGATGATGCAGAAAGTGGAAGTAATAATTGCAGTGCCGGCAGCATCCTGCCCGGCCCGGTTTCTTATCAATTTGCCGAGCCGCCGAATGCGGGCAATTTTAATAGCTGGCTAAAAGCCCCCGGCGCAACCTACACCGGTAACATCGATATCACCGGCACAGCGCCGGTATGGCTGCAATATAACTGGAATGGCGGCGGACTTACTGATCCAAACGGACGTGCCAGTTTTGGTTTGTTTCGCGGCGATGATCGAATTATTTACTGGCGGGAACAGTTTTAAGAATAAACAATCTATTTTTAAGTTTTTTCAGGTATTTAGTGTTAATTATTGCAATACACCAAAGATGAAAAATGTTCAGTTTCTCTTTTCCAGGCCGATATACTTAAGGTGAATGGCCCTAATAATGCGATTCAACTATAAACTATGAATGCAAACGAACTAAAAACCAGCATTGATGGCTTGTCCATTGGAATGTACGTGACTCGCCTTGAACGTCCCTGGATTGAAACCCCCTTTCCCCTGCAGGGAGTCCATATAAAATCAGAAAAAGATATCGCTATGCTACGGCGTTACACCAGTTATGTTTATGTTGACACTGCCAGGGGGCCATCTCCCTCCCATGAATTCTGGATCACAAGCTCCAATCAACTTCAACTAAAAGAAAAGGAAGAACCGCCAATAGAGGCCTTCAAAAACAAACCTGACAACGAATACACAAAATTAAAAAAATGCTTTTATGAAATAAAATCTTCGTTTGAGAAGGAATTTAAGAACGCTGGAGAAATCCGAGAACAGGTACATTCAAATCTCAAAAAAATTCTCCACGATCTACAAAAAGGAAAATCACTGGATATTGAACTAGTAAAGCAGGGCGTGGAAGCTACGGTAAGTAGCATCATTCGAAATCCATCCGCCTTTGCACTCCTGGTTCAGATCGAGAAATCAGATGAATATATATATAGCCATGCATTAGGCACCTCTGTCTGGTGTGCACAATTTGGACGTTATCTAGGCTTAGAAAAAGCTGACATTAATGATCTTGCCCTGGGTGGCATGTTACTTGATATCGGCAAAATGAAATTGCCAAAGAGCTTACTCTATAAAAAAGATACTCTGTCACCGGAAGAATGCACCCTGATTCAGACTCATGTTAAGCATAGTGTGCAAATATTGGCAAAATCAAAATCTGTTAATTCTTCAGTTCTAAATATGGTAGCTACCCACCACGAACGTGCAGATGGCAGCGGTTATCCTCAAGGACTTAAAAATGCTTCCATTTCCATTTATGGACGCATTGCCGGAATTATCGATAGTTATGATGCCATGACAACTAAAAAACCGTATAGTGAAACGGTTTACACTCCTCACGAAGCTATCCATGAACTTTACCAATGTCGCGATACTATTTTTCAGGAGGAATTAATAGAACAATTTATACAGACCGTAGGCCTGTATCCGACGGGTTCACTGGTAGAATGTAATTCAGGCGAAGTTGGTGTTGTGCTTGAGGTTAATGATCTAAAAAGGCTTTTTCCTACACTAATGATAATCCTCGACGAAAATAAACTCCCAGTAGAAGAATTTAAAAAAATTAATCTTTCGAAACAAAAAGTTTCCCACCTCAAAGTTGAAAAAGGCCTGCCATATGGTGCATACGGTATTAAAATGGAACAGCTATTTATATAATTACTATTTATCAATCGGCGAGTAAATATGGTTACAATTTACTCATATCAACACCAGGATATTTTCCAATCCATTCTGTCATTCGCTCTAACGGCATCGGTTTTGCTATATAATAGCCTTGTGCAATATCACAATTTATTTTTTTAAGATATTGTAATGCGCCAATATTTTCTACTCCTTCTGCAACAACTTTCATGTTACATGCATGCGCAAGATCAACGATAAGCTTCACTATATTCTGGTTGAACGTATTTTCTACAACATTGGTTATAAAAGATTGATCAATTTTAAGCTCATTAACAGGAAGCTGTTCAAAATAAGATAATGATGAATAACCTGTTCCAAAATCATCTATTGATATACTAACCCCCATTTCTTGAAGCTCTCTAAGGATAATAAAGCTTCTCTCTGGTTCCAGCACAAGTGAACGCTCAATAATTTCAAGCGTAAGTGTTATATTCTTATTGCCCCACAGGTTTAATGCATTTGAAATATGATCTTTTATATCAGGCGATAAAATTAATTCTGGCGGTATATTAACGGATACCGACAATACCCCCCATTTATCTGTCCACTCAGAACTTTGCCGAAGCACGGTGTTTAATATCCAGTTCGTAATTGATTTTATATTTCCCATTCGCTCTGCAATAGGAATAAAATAGCCAGGTGAAACATAACCTCTTGTGGGGTGATTCCATCTCAATAATGCTTCAGCACCCACTATATTGCCACTGTGAAGGGATATTTTCGGTTGATAATGAATAAGGAACTGATCTTTTTCCAAGGCATCATCAAGTTCTACTTCGATATCCCAGGTATCTGATAGTTCTTCTTCTTCCGGTGTCCTCGATTCCCCGATTTTTTTATTGCTTTGTTTTGTTTCATGCAAAACAGACTCGCACTCTTTCATAAGATAAAGGTAGTTCGAGGCATGTGTTGGGCAAAGACTTATTGCAATAGTACAGTCTACATATATTTTATCTTCGTCAACAGAAAAAGGCACCTGAAGCAGGCGTAATATTTTATGTGCTGCCAGTTCCGCATGCCCGGCACTCCTTATGTCTATTAATATCAATGCAAATCTATTATCACCGATGCGCGCCACATAATCCTGCTGACGAGTAACACTCTTTAATAATTTTGCAAACTTCTGCAAAATCAGGTCACCAATTCTGTATCCAAAAATATTATTAATTCTATGAAATCGGTCGATATCAACAATAAGAAGCCCTATTTTTGATTTATATATATTTGCATCGCTAACCTGTTTTGACAGAATCTCTAAAAAAATATTTCTATCTGGTAATCCGGTTAATTCGTCTTGCGCCATAATAATAGTAACAATCAATAATAGTTAAAAATAAATAATAGCTCATAAAATGACTTCTAGCCTAGTCTTAAATAACAATTATTTTTTTATTCTAAATATAAGCTTAAGCCCATGAAATTTTTTTAACCCTCTATTTAGCTACATATTTATAATGCTCTTGTCCTACTATTAATCGTTGCATAAGTATTTGCACTATAACCCCTTCTCCCTCTGGGCTGTC
>CAZNRP010000037.1:0-25075 GCA_964575555.1 uncultured Thiohalophilus sp.
AGGGTGGCGAGGGGAATGGCGAAAAATACACCCCAGAACCCCCATAAGCCACCGAAGACCAGGACGCTGACGATGATGGCAATGGGGTGCAGGTTGACGACTTCAGAGAATAGTAGTGGCACCAGCAAGTTGCCATCCAGTGCCTGAATGACGCCATAGACGATCATGGCCATGGCAAAATCAGTGCTCCAACCCCATTGGAAGTAGGCGACCAGTAGTACAGGGATGGTGACGATGGTGGCACCAATATAAGGTACCAGTACCGAGATGCCAACCAGGGTGGCGAGCAGGGGAGCGTATTTCATGCCAAAGATGGCAAAACCAAGATAGGTGATGATGCCGACGATCAATATTTCCCAGAACTTCCCGCGCACATAATTTCCGAGCTGTAGGTTCATCTCATTCCACACATCGTTGGCAAGACTGTGATCATGCGGCAAAAAGCCTGAGAACCATTTGAGGATAACGGTTTTATCTTTGAGGAAGAAAAAAATCAGCATGGGCACCAGGATCATATAGACCATGATAGTGATAATGCCGGGGATCGAGGAGAGGGAAAATGTGAAAATGGTTTGCCCCAGCGTACCCACTTCGCGATTAAGTACATCGACCAGTTGCTGGATTTGTTTGGCACTAATAAAAGAGTAATCGCTGGGTAGCGTAATCAGCATACTGCGGCCAATCTCCAGATATTTAGGCAGCTCACGGGCAAGTGCGGTGATCTGCGTCGAGAGCAGCGGAACAATGCCGAATAACAAAACACTGACAAAAAGATTAAACAGAACAAAGACGATAATAACTGAAAATATGCGCCGCATGCCGTTGTGTTCTAGTTTGCGAATTAAGCCTTCGAGCAGGTAGGCAATTACTACAGCCGCCAATACCGGGGCCAGCATATTGCCCATAGTCAGAATGACGGTAGTGCCGATAATCAGAATCGCCGCAAGTAGAACTGCTTGTGGATCAGAAAAGTAGCGGTTGAACCAGCTCTTTAAAATACCAATCATGAAGATTCAGTTTGCTCAAACTGTTTTTCATAATATCGCCGGAACACCACTTCTAGCTCATCGATCACTTCAACATTGTCTCGTGTTCCCATCAGACTTTGGCCGACTAAATCCGCTGTTTCATGCAGCATTTTGTCTTTGCTGAGCATGTGATAGGTATTGGATAGTCGTTTCACCGCACCGATGATGGTTTCTGTTTCCGGGCGGGGGATGTCCGCCGGCTTGATATCTTCTACTTCAGTATTGGTGCTGACTGCCGGCATAGTAACAGGGCTGACGGGGAGGCTTTTCCCCTGTATTGCCGTGGCTGAAGACAGGGCTTGCAGGAGTTGATTCTGAGGTGCACGGCTAAGTAAAAACTCGGCATAATCCAGTAATGAACCTGCTTCTGCTTCCGGTAGACTATTTAGAATTTCCAGTAAACGCGGTTCCCTGTTGCTCATTCAATACGTCCCTGTGAATAGAAGTTTAATCATGGAGCTCACGGATGTTCCTTACAATAATTGCGCGCAAAGTTCAGCAGCTCATCCATTGCCCGAACACGGAATTTCTGTTTTTGATGAACAAAGGAAAAGGGGCGGTGTGCTGGCGGGTCGAGCTTGACCGCGACCAGGGTTTCCAGCTTGAGTTCTTTTACAATGGTGGCACTGGAGAGTACAGAAATACCCATGCCAGCCTCAACTGCACCCTTGATAGCCTCCAGGCTCCCCAGCTCCATGACCACATTAAGGTCACCGGCACTGCCGCCACCATCAGCAGACATGCTTTCGAGCATGACTTCACGCGTTCCTGAACCTTCTTCGCGACAGATGAAGGGATAGTTAACCAGCTCTTTGGGTGAAACAGTTTCCCGGTTTGCTAACTCATGGTCGGGTGGCACAATCAGCACCAGTTCATCGGTACGGCAGACTTCGACGACCAGATTTTTATTGTTGACCGGCGCTTCGACCACGCCCATGTCAATGGTATTATTTTCGACCTGACTCACGATGCCATCAGAATTAGAGACTTTTAAACGGATGCTGACATCCGGATACTCTTTTTTAAAGTCACCCAATAAGACCGGTAACATGTATTCGGCAATGGTACTGCTGGCTCCGAGAATTAACACCCCGCCCACATCGCCGGTTAGTTCGCGTACCGCATTATCCATTTCGGCATATAGTTCAAAGATGTGAATGGCGGACTCATAGACCGTGCGGCCGGCCTCGGTCAGACTGATGCGATTATGAGTACGATCAAACAGGCGGGTATTGTACTGCTCTTCTAATTGGCGCACTTGAAAAGTCACCGCAGGCTGGGTCATGTGCAGCTCTTCAGCCGCCTTGGTAAAACTCAGTAATCGTGCAACGGTTTGAAAAACCTGTAATCTTCTATCGGCCATTACGCCTCCACGTCGGTCGCCATGATCTATCTCTTTGGAGATAATCTTAATTTATGGCTATATCGGTAAATTTTAAGACAGCGATAGTAGCAAGGATTGCGGGAAACTTAAACCATGCAGATCAAGTAAGCTGGGACAAACGGCCAGGCTATGTTGGTCTTGGCTGTTAGACAAGTAGCGGCCTGTGTGGGTTTAACCACAAAACACAAGGGTTATACTCAAGTGGTTTGATTCAGACATTGAGTTGTTGTTCTCCTTTTTTTCTATACCAGGCATTGGGGGACGAGTGAATCATGCGGGTTTTTCATTAATTTATTTGCCGGGTTTCTGTGAAGCATCTGATTACCCGCTATTCTTAATAATAAATCCTGAAACCGGGTCTGTGGTTTAACTCAAAAAAGTTAATGTTTTAATATGCCTCTGGACAGCTTTCTTACTTCTGCGCTTTTGATTCTAATTGTGACCTCCGTTGCGGTTGCCCTGTTTAAACATCTTGGTCTTGGCTCGGTGCTAGGTTTATTGGTGGCGGGAATCATTGTTGGGCCTTATTCGCCCGGCCCCTATGTGACTGAGCATGTCGAAGATGTCCGCCACTTCACCGAACTGGGCATCGTATTTCTTCTTTTTATTATTGGCCTGGATATGAAGCCTGGTCGTCTCTGGGCAATGCGGCGTGAAGTCCTGGGGCTCGGAACCTTGCAGATTCTGATATCGGGTGTATTAATTGGATTTTATTTCCTCCTGTTTCAATCATCATGGCAAGTGGCATTTTTAATCGGCATGGCTTTCGCGTTATCGTCAACCGCTTTTGTTTTGCAGTTATTGCAGGAGCGTGGCGAAATCGCCAGCAAACATGGGCGAGTGACTTTTTCTATTTTATTAATGCAGGATCTGGCCATCGTTCCGCTGCTGGCGTTGGTCCCCATCATGTCAGTAACCGGTACTCTGTCTGCAGATGTTCCTCTCTGGGAACAATTTGCCATAGTTATTGGCATTTTGTTATTGATAAGCGCTTTTGCAAAATTAATTCTGCCACAGGCTTTGACCTATCTTGCAAAAAAAAGAAATAAAGAAGGCTTTTTATTAACGGTACTCCTTACCGTTTTATTGGCCGCATGGGCTATGCAAAAAGCCGGTATGTCGATGGCGTTGGGCGCATTTGTGATGGGTATGTTTTTATCGGGTTCACATTATCGGCTACAGATACAGGCCTCGATTGAGCCTTTTAAAGGCATAATGATGAGTCTATTTTTTTTGGCAGTGGGGATGTCCATCGACATCTCGGCGCTTGCGGCAGAGCCAGGAATATTTTTACAACATACCATTGTTATTATCGTTATTAAATTACTGGTTGTTTTTGTATTGGCTCTTATCTTTGGCTACCCAAAAGATTTTGCTACCCGAGTTAGTTTCTTTCTCGCGCAGGGTGGGGAATTCGGGTTTGTTTTATTTTCTGCGGCCAATGTATTACAGGTCATTGATGACAGAACTTTTGTACATGCTATTGGGGTCATTTCTATTTCCATGCTGGTCACGCCGTTATTAGTCCGCCTCGGTGATAGGCTGGCAAATAAGATGGGCCCTGTTGAACAGAAATATTATGATCAAATTAGTACTGAAGATACGGAAATGCAAAGGAAGGTTGTAATTGGCGGTTATGGCCGGGTAGGTCACACGGTGGCAATGTTGATGGAGGGCAGCGGCATACCCACTGTGATTTTTGATACTGACCCGGAGCGGGTAGCACAGGGAATAAAAGATGGTCTAAATGTTTATTTTGGTGACATTGGTGATCCACATTTATTGACGGGTAGTCAGATAGAGCGTGCACTTCTGGTGGTGTTAACAATAGATAACGGCCCGGCGGTTGAGGAGGCGGTCGCCCATATTAGAAATGATTATCCTGATATGCCGATAGTTGCTCGGGCACGGGATCTTGAAGCCTGTGGCCGCTTACTTGAAGCGGGGGCAACCCATGCTTTCCCGGAAGCAGTAGAAAGTAGTTTGCGCCTTGGCAGCATTGCCCTGGAAATGGTAAATATTCCACATGAGAGTATTGATCAATTAATGAGTGGGGTACGTTCAACAAATTATGAACTTGTTGAACAGGGCACTGAAAAAAAAGAATCAGATTAAGAATGCTTTGATGATTCTGTCACTTGGTATTATATGCAGAGTGACAGAATCCATTTACATATAATGCAAGCGATACCAGAGTATACCAATGGTTTCATGCATGAAGTGGCTGAGTGTATACATTGTGCCGGCACTGGGGACAAGTAGAGATGCTGAAAATCCTGTTGATTTAGAATGAAATGCCAGTGGCGCAGGGGTGACATCAAAACCGGCTGCCTCAAAAGACAGAATTGAGCGAGGCATGTGCATGGCATGGGTAACCAGAATTATTTTGTTTATCTTCTGTTGCTCAAGCATCTTGTAACTGTACTGCGCATTTTCCCAGGTGTTGCGTGACTGTTCTTCTTCCCATTTCACCGTAGCATGAAAGGCATTTTGCAGGACTTTTTTCATTAGGCTGGCCTCGGATACCTTAATGTAATCAAATACCCGCCCGCCGGTGACCAATACTGGTAAATTTGTTTGTCGCTGCAGATATGCAGCGTAACGAATGCGCTCCAGCGTTCCTGTGGAAACCGTATCGCCTTCATATTCGGGGGCGTTTAGATAACTGCCACCACCCAGCACCACAATGGCACTGGCATCCGTCATTTTTAAATTTTTGAGGCTTAATGCAGGAGTACTTTCCATTGAAATAATAAGTGGTTTTATAATGATAGGCAGGCTTGAAGCAAGCAGAAGCACCATGCCACTGATAATGAGAATCTTGCCGTAGCGTTGAGATTTTCGCATCAGCAGTAGTCCCAGCAGCATGATGATTATCATCAGAGCCGGAGGCATAAGCAGCAGCTGAAATATTTTAACAAAATAAAAAATCATCGTGATTTCCCCCTAAATGATTTTGATTGCGGGTAGTTCTGGTGTGCAGGCTCTTATTTTATAATTCAATCGTTCGATAAAGAGCTGTTGTATTTTTTTTGTGATTATTTTTACATTATCATGAATCCTAATGTCTGCACATTGTGTTACCGGCATATTTTCATACCCGCAGGGATTGATACGGCTAAAGGGCTCAAGATCCATATCAATATTGAAAGCCATGCCATGATAACTGCAACTACGTTTAATACGCAGTCCCAGTGCCGCAATTTTTGCGCCATTAATATAAACGCCGGGAGCATCTGCACGATTCTTTGCCTTAATCTTGTAACTCGCCAGCAGATCAATCACGATTTGCTCCAGTAATGAAACCAGTTGTCGTACCCCCAGTTGCTGACGTTGTAAATTTATCAGCGGGTAAAATACCAGCTGACCGGGGCCATGATAGGTAACCTGACCACCGCGATCGACATTAATAACTGGAATATCTCCCGGATTCAGCAGGTGTTCTGATTTACCATTCAGCCCCAGGGTAAACACAGGTGGATGTTCAACCAGCCAGAGTTCATCGGCTGTGGTTTTATCACGCTGTCGAGTGAAGGCCTGCATGGCATGCCAGATTGGTTCGTAGTCCTGTAGTCCAAGATTACGAACAATAAGCGGGTGTGAGGTGGATGGCACGGTGTAATCGTTTAGCTAGTATGCTTACAGCGTCATCAGCACCGCATCACTGGCATTGAGTTCAATGTATAAATCATCCAGTTGTTGCTTGCTGTGCGCCAGAATAGTGACGGTGACAGACACAAAGTTACCTTTCTTGCTCGGTCGGCATTTGCTGTCCAGTATTTTTATTTCGTCTATGTGTCGGTAAATAATTGCCATGACATGATTTTCAAACCCGGCTTCGTCGCGCCCCATAACTTTTAAGGGGAACTCACAGGGGAATTCAAACAGGGTTTCTTCTTGATTGCTCATTTGTGGTATATGGTTTTTAGGGGTGAGAATTTCAAGCCGTTTCCTGTTCTGCCTGCGTCCGCAGGTTTTGTTTATAAGACTGGTAAATGTTAATCATTTTCCCCCACAGCGGGCCGGCAGCGCCTGTGCCCACAGTTTTATCATCCAGACGGATGACGGGTAAAATTTCTTTGGTCGAGCTGGATAACCAGATTTCATCTGCGGTGCGGAGTTCCATTTCTGTGATGTGGGTTTCTTCGCAGGGTAAGTTATTCTGTAGTGCTAGCTCAACAATTAAGTCGCGGGTAATGCCCGGCAGCAGGCGTTCACTTTTTACCGGCGTTTTGATGATGCCATCTTTTACGATGAATAAATTACTGGCCGAGCCCTCGGTCACCTCATCTTCACGGATTAAAATAGCTTCACTGGCCTGGGCTTCAACAGCCTGTTGTTTGAGCAGTATATTGGGCAGCAGGGCAATGGTTTTTATATAGCAGTAACGCCAGCGAATATCATCCAGGGTGATGGCGGCAACACCTTCCTGCATTTTATCTTTGCTGATGCTTGCCAGAGGGTTGCTCATGGCAAAGATGGTAGCTTTGGTGTTTTCAGGAAAACTGTGATCGCGTTTGGCTACCCCGCGGGTAACCTGCAAATAAATAGACTGATCGCTATATTTATCGCTCTGGTTTTTTTCAACCAGCGTTTGCAGGCAGTGTTGCCATTGTTCATGACTAAGCGGGTTGCTTAAACGGATGGCTTTCAGGCTGTTGTCCAGGCGTTGCAGATGTTGCTGCAGGCGAAATAGCTGGCCGCCATAAGCCGGGATCACCTCATAAACCCCATCGCCAAAAATAAAGCCACGATCAAGCACTGAGATTTTGGCCTCATCCACAGGCAGGTAGTCGCCATTGAGATAACAGATCGAAGACATGCTCATCACACTATTTAAACATCAAAATAATATTATCAACCAGCTTGCGCCAGAGCCCGCCTTCGGGAACATCCTGGAGCGCAACCAGTGGTAGCTGTGCCAGTTGCTCTTTGCCAAGCATGACATTGACGCTACCGTATGTCTGGCCTTTGGCGGCTGGGGCGACAATCATGCTGTCGATATTCATGTTGGCTTTTATCTGTTTACGGCTGCCACGGGGGGCAGTGATATAGAGTGTTTGTTCTAATCCTAAGGCTAGTGTTTCGGACTCGCCTTTCCAGATATGCATACTGGTTAGCGGGGCGTAGGCTTTGTGCAGGACGAAGGTTTCATAAAAACGGAAGCCGTAGTTCAGCAGGGCGCGGCTGGCGCTAGCGCGGGAATTTTCTGAGGGGGTACCGAGTACCACTGAAATTAGCCGCATTTCATCCTGCTTGGCGGAAGTAATCAGACAGTAACCGGCTGACTCGGTATGCCCGGTTTTGATCCCGTCAACCCGATCGTCCAGCCATAACAGCCGGTTACGGTTGTACTGTTTGATATTGTTATAGGTATATTCTTTGGTTTTGTACCAGGGATAGTAATCGGGGAAATCCCGGATTAGGGCCATTGCAATACGGGCGAGATCATGGGCTGTGGTGTAGTGTTCGGCATTGGGCCAGCCGGTGCTGTTCATAAAATGGGTATTAGCCAGCCCCATACTCTCAGCATGTTTATTCATTAGGGTGACGAAAGCATTCTCACTACCACCAACGTGCTCGGCCAGTGCCACGCTGGCATCATTGCCGGACTGGATAATCATGCCTTTGAGCAGATCTTCGACGCTGACATGTTTGTTGACTTCGATAAACATGCGTGAGCCTTTCATGCGCCAGGCTTTTTCGCTGATTTTTACCTGATCATCCAGACTGATACTGCCGGACTGTATTTCATAAAAGACCACATAGGCGGTCATCAGTTTGGTCAGACTAGCAGGTTCGATGCGTTCATCTTTCTTTTTTGAGGCGAGAATATAGCCACTTTGCTGATCGATGAGCAAATAGGCTTTGGCCTGAATATTTGGTACGGCGGGAACTAATTTAGGGTTAGCCTGCAATAGCTGACTGAATCCGCTCAGCAGTAAAAGGGTGCAAATTATCAGCGATTTATGCATGGTTTCCTCGGGACTTCAAAAGTTGAAGGTATTTTACAGTCTCCGGGGACTGAAACATAGGGATGGCTCAGGAAAATAAAAAATGAGTGGCGGCATGCCGGGTTTAGATTGATGATTTAGCCCTACTTTAAGTCGATATAATTTTCAGAAAATTAGCTTAAGTTTCTTTGTGTTTTTGTCGCTAGAAGGATTACAAAGCTTATTAAAATGTGGGGTGACATGAGTTCAGCGTTAAATGCAGAAGAGAATATTCTAATTGTGTCGGCAAGCATCAGTTCTGAATTGCGTGAGGTTCGTAAAGTTGCGCGAGAGATGTCATTGGGGGTGATGAATGCCAAGGCCATTTCTCATCGTGCGGGTGATGCGGCGAAAGGCTTTCGGCCGATTACTGATTTTATCGACGAAATGGCCCACGAAATTATTTCGCTGGTGAATCAGATTTCAAAACAATCGGTTGATTTTGTACATTTAGCGGTGAAGCACCGGCATTTTAACCAGACCTGGGTACGCTATCAGCAGGTGATTAAACAGGGTGATGAAGTTAAGCACATAAAATCATTGCAACAGGTGATGAAAAAAGTAGGCGGTGATTCTGCCCTGTGTCGTAAGAAATTCATCAGCGTGATCCGGAAGATGAGGAGCTTGCTGGAAGATATTCAACGCAGTACGCGCGGTGCACAAATCATCTCGGCAACCTCTCGAGTTGAAGCATCCCGGGCAAAGGAATTTAGTCAAAGCCTCGAAGTCGTTGCCAACCAGGTTGATAATTCAACCGATAATATTCGCTCGCGTTTGCAGGGGAGCCACGACAGTTTAACTGAAATATTAAATATGCTTGCCAGGGAAGAAAACTAGATGAAATCAGTAAAAATTTATGATGAGGCCCATCAATGGGTCGTGTTTGGGCGTGATTCGGATAAACCGGAAAAAATTATTGATACCAACCAATATATGGTGAAAGTCGGTGATCGGGCCCTGTTACTGGATCCGGGTGGTATCGAAGTGTTTGCCCCCATGTTGACGGCGCTATTGGAATTTGTGCGGGTTGAGCAGATTACGGATCTTTTTGCCTCACATCAAGATCCTGATATTATTTCCTCGCTTGGCCTGTGGGAAGAGGCGGTACCTGATGCTCGTTTGCATACGCCATGGTTATGGGAAGGTTTTATTCGTCATTTTGGTTCACAGGAAATAGAGTTTGTACCGATTCCGGATGAAGGCGGGCTGATCGATATGGGTGCGGTAAAGCTTGAATTGATTCCGGCACATTATCTTCATGCCTCAGGGAATTTTCATGTCTACGATCCGGTGGCAAAAATTCTGATGAGTGGTGATGTGGGTGCGGCACTTGAAGCCCCTGATTCGCCTATGTTTGTTGAGGATTTTGATGACCACTGTTCTAAAATGACGTTATTTCATCAACGCTGGATGCCATCCAACCGTGCCAAGAAGGATTGGGTGCAACGAGTACGAAAACTGGATATTGAAATTATGGCACCCCAGCATGGCCGCATGTTTAAGGGCGATGATGTGGGGCGTTTCATTGACTGGTTTGATGCGTTGGAAGTGGGTGTTGCGATTCCTTGAGCGGGTGTGCCTGTTGGGCTTCGTTTTACTCAGCCCAACACCCACGCAGGTAATTTTAAAACTCTGCGTCTTCGCACCTTTGCGTTAAATATCCATCTCTTTAGCTCAATCAATCACGATATGTGGTTGCGCCAGTCCCTGTTGACTGATTTTCTCAGCCAGCTGGTCGGCTTCGTCAACGTTGGCCAGAGGGCCGATGCGTACCCGGTAAAGCTGTTTCTCTTCACTGTACATCGCGCGTATATTTTGAATTTGTAATGCCTGTTGTAGTTTGTGCTGTAATTGTTGGGCATTGTTGCGACTGACAAAGGCTCCTGCCTGTAGATAGAGATGGTATTGCAGTGCTGTTGTCGTGGCTTTCGTTTCTGCAGGGTCAGTTTTTTTTTTCGTCTGTTGATCCTGACCGGGCTCAATCGCTTCTACTTCGACCACACCCGTGCCGGTTTTGGTAATGCCGAGTTTTTTCGCTGCAGCCCAGGACAGATCAATCAAGCGGTTATCATGAAAGGGGCCGCGATCATTCACTTTCACAATCACACTGCGGCCATTACCCAAATGGGTGACGCGCACCCAGGTGGGCAGGGGCAGTTTTTTGTGTGCGGCACTCATGGCGTACATATTGTAGGTTTCACCGCTGGAGGTGCGGTGGCCGTGGAATTTTTTACCGTACCAGGAGGCCACCCCGCGAGCCGTATAGCCCCGGCTACTTTTCATTACCCGGTAGGTTTGACCACGAACTTTGTAACTGCTTGGGTTGCCATATTTACTGCGCGGTTGATTGCGGGGAATGGCATCAGGAACCTGGCTGATATCAATATTCTTATCGGGAGCGCGATCCTGATGAATCTGATAGCGGTTGTTTTTTGCCGTTCCACAGGCACTCAGTAGCAGGATGATAACTACGCCGGAGAATGCCTGGTGGCAGGAACGGGTTTTCATTTATTCTCGCGTAACTGCTGGCTAAGCTGGAATACCGACATGGAATACAGTGCGCTGTGATTGTAGCGGCTTATCACGTAGAAGTTATGCCAGATCACCCATTGTTCCGGGCCGTTGATGCCATCCAGCTCAATTAAAGAACCTGTCATATCAGTGGCTAAGCCTTTGGGCAGGCTGACACCATGGGTGCGCATTTCTTTCAGGGTCAGATGTGGTTTCATTTGATGACGTTTTGTGCCCAATAATTTTTTATAGGCATTCCCTGTCACTCTGACCTTAAAGGCAACCGGCTCCCCTTTTTTCCAGTGATGGCGCTTAAAATAATTAGCAACACTGCCAATGACATCTTCCGAGTTGGTCCACAGATCCCGTTTTCCATCGCCACTAAAATCAACCGCGTACTGGCGGAAACTACTGGGCATGAATTGTGGCATGCCCATGGCACCGGCATACGAGCCTTTATATTGCAGGGGATCAACGCCTTCTTCTCGCGCCATTAACAGGTACTCTTTTAATTCTTTGCGAAAGAATGAACTTCGGGGTGGATAGGCAAAGGCCAGGGTGGCTAGCGCATCCATGACCAGATAGCGACCGGCATGTTTTCCATAACGGGTTTCGACTCCAATAATGGCCACTATAATTTCTTCGGGTACGCCGTAGGTTTCGTATGCACGACGTAGCAGTGCTTCATTTTGCTGCCAGAATTTCAAGCCGCCTTTGAGCCGGTCACGGGTTAGGAAGATAGGCCGGTATTCGCTCCAGGGTTTACTTTCTGCCGGGCGGGCAATGGCATCAAGAATACTTTGATGACGACGGGTTTTGGCAAATAATTTTTTTAGCTTTGCAGCATCAAATTTATGCTTTGTCACCATTTCAGCAATAAAAGCATCGATCTCTGCGTTACTGCCAAAATAGCTTGCTTTGGCCTGTAGCAGGCTGCTGAACATAAATAGGATGATGAATAACAGGTGTTTATAATTTTGCATGGTTGTTTAAATATTTTCTAGGTTGGCATCAGTTTACGATGCGTTTGTATAGACATGAGGATACCGAATCCGGCGAGCAGGGTCACTACCGAAGTACCACCATAACTGATTAGAGGTAAAGGTACGCCAACTACGGGCAGGATTCCGGAGACCATACCGATGTTGACAAAAATATAAACAAAAAAGGTGATGGTGATGCTGCCCGCCAGCAGCCGGCCAAAAGTATGTTGAGCCTGTGAGGCAATGATCAGGCCACGGCCGATGATAAAGGCATAAAGTGAAAGTAGCGTAATCACCCCGAGAAATCCAAATTCTTCACTGAGGACGGCAAAAATAAAATCAGTAGAACGTTCAGGTAGAAAATCGAGGTGTGACTGAGTGCCATTAAGCCAGCCCTTACCATAAATGCCGCCGGAGCCGATGGCAATGGTGGACTGAATAATATGGTAGCCCGAACCCAGTGGATCATTTTCCGGATTAATAAAGGTCAATATCCGCTGGCGTTGATAATCATGCAGCAGATAGTTCCAGGCAATGGGCGTGCTGGCGAGAATAATAAACAGGGTGCTACTGATAAAACGCCAGGACAGGCCAGCCAGCAGGAGCACGAATACACCGGAGCTGGCAATCAGTAATGAGGTTCCCAGATCCGGTTGCTTGGCTACCAGTAGCGTCGGAATGATAAGCAGCAGTCCCGCGACCAGCAGGCGTTTGCGATTAGCCGGTAGCGGTGCTTCGGCAAAATACCAGGCTATCATCATCGGCACCGCTAGTTTCATAATTTCCGAGGGCTGAAAAGTCACAAAGCCCAGATCCAGCCAGCGTTGTGCGCCCTTGCCAATTTCTCCCATGACCAGTACCGCGAGTAATAACAGCAGGCCGAGAGCGTAGAGCCAGGGTGACCAGAATTGAATCCCATAAGGTGCAATTTGCGCCAGCAGTAACATGATGAAAAAGGCTAGCAGAATGCGTAGACCCTGTCCTTGCACCATGGCCATATTCTGATCGCTGGCACTATAAAGCACAAACAAACCCATGCCGGCTAACAATAACAAGGCAATAAATAAAGGCCAGTCAATGTGCAGATGAAAACCATGTCGTCGCGTGTGCGTCGGGGCATCATTCAGAAGGGGGGGGTCGCGAAAAGCCACTTAGTGTTTTATCCCGGTTATTTTTGCGGGCACAGTCAGCCTGTTTATGTCGATGTTCATGATCCTGAACTCAGTAAATATTGATCCATAACCTTGCGGGCAATCGGTGCAGCCATGGCTCCGCCACTGCCCGCATTCTCGACGATTACTGCAATCGCAATTTGTGGATCATCAACCGGCGCAAAGCCGATAAACAGCGCGTGGTCACGTAGTTTTTTAGCGACCTCTTCTTCAATATATTCTTCATCCTGTTTAATGCCAAAGACCTGGGCGGTTCCGGTTTTACCGGCAATGGTATAAGGCAGTTTGTGGTTAATTCGGCGTGCGGTGCCGTGCAGACTATGCACCACCTTTTTCATGGCCTGAATAATGATGTTCCAGTTAGCTTCATCTGCAGCGACGGGTGGATTGATGCTCACCGGAGGAATAATATCAAAGCGGCTATTATCCGGTGCCTCAATGGCATAGATCATACGTGGTTGTTTGCGCTGACCATGGAGGCTGAGGCTGGCGGTAATACTCGCAAGTTGCAGCGGCGTGGTCAGCATAAAGCCCTGACCAATGCCGGTAATCAAAGTTTCACCGGGAAACCAGGGCAGGTTCCGGGTTCGACGCTTCCAGTTACGGGAAGGCAGCAGGCCGGTTTTTTCGCCTTCAATGTCGATGCCGGTGCGTTCACCCAGCCCGAAGCGAGCCAGGAAATCGTGCATATTATCAATCCCCAGTGTCAGTGACAGATTATAAAAATAAACATCGCAGGATTCAACGATGGCGCGAGTGAGATTGGTTTTACCATGTCCGGTTTTTTTCCAGTCGCGATAACGGCGGGGATCATTTTTCAGCATATACCAGCCGGGGCAGTTAATTTCTTCGGTAAGGTTTATTTCATGCATTTCCAGTCCGGTCAGGCCAATAAACGGTTTGATGGTTGAACCGGGTGGATACTGGCCACGCAAGGCACGATTGAACAGCGGCCGATCCGGTGAGTCACGTAACTGGCTATAATCGCGGGTGCTGATGCCGTTGACGAATAAATTTGGATCATAGGTGGGCACGCTGGCCAGTGCCAGCACTGCACCGTCACGAGGATCGATGGCCACCAGAGCGCCGGTATTCTCGCCAAAACCTTTTTCGGCAATGGCCTGTAATTTAACATCCAGATTCAAATACAGATTTTTCCCCGGGATTGGCAACTGACGCTCCAGCACGCGTAGAATTTTACCCTGTGCATTGGTTTCCACTTTTTGCAAGCCGACACTGCCGTGCAGTTGATCTTCATAGGCGAGTTCGATCCCGGTTTTACCGATGTGGTTGGTGCCACTGTAGTCGGATTCATCCAATGTGCGCAGCTCTTCAATATTAATGCGACCCACATAACCAATGGCATGTGTCCCCAGCGCACCGAGTGGATAATGTCGGGTCAGGTTGGCGTGGATATTCACCCCCGGCATGCGGTATTGGTTGACGGCAATGCGTGCAACTTCTTCGTCATTGAGTCGAAAGCGCAGGGGAATACCCTCAAAGCGGCGTTTGTGTCGACGGTTTTTATTGAAGCGCTTAATGTCTTCTTCGCTGAGGCTAATGAGTTTGCCAATCTGGGCAACCGTTGCGTCCACATCATCGATATGTTCACTGACTAACTCCAGAGTGAAACTGGGTAGGTTCTGTGCCAGTAAAATTCCGTTGTGATCATAGATCAGACCTCGGGTGGGGGGGATAGGCAGGATATTGACCCGGTTGTTTTCTGATAACAGGGAGTAATGACTCAGATTGATAATTTGCAAATAGGACAAGCGGGCAAGCAGGAGAGTGGTAAGAACGATCACGATGATCGTTGCAATAATCAGTCGCTGGGTGAAGATCTGCGTTTCCCGCACATGATCTTTGAGGGCAAGGTGCTGGTAATAGGCCATGGTTTAGCGCAAGGAAGGCCGGTTGATGTGTGTCATGGGCATTTAGTTAACCTGATAATAACGGCGCAGGTTACGCATAAACAGAAAAATCAGAGGCCAGACCAATGCACTGACAAAAGGAGAAATAAGTGACAGTCCAAAGTTAGGGGCCAGCCCCTGCATGCCTTTAATCCAGAAATTTATCAGCGTATAAATCAGACATAAAACAAAAATAGTAATGGACTGTTGCCATAGTGGCACCACACGAATGCGTTGATGCAGGTGCAGGGTGATAAAAATAACCAGCGCCATCACCAGCGCATATTGTCCGAGCAGGGTATCGCGTAAAACATCGAGCAATAAACCCAGCCCCCAGGCGACACCCACCCCAATCCGATGTGGCAGAGCCATGCTCCAGTAGATGGTGACCAGCAATAGCCATTCGGGCATGAAATTATGCAACCACGGTGGCAGTGGCAGAATGCTCAATAGCATTGCCATGATAAAACTAAATGTTATGGTCCAGCCGCCCCGGCTGCGTGCGTGAATACTCATGATTCCGGATCCAGCTGGGTGCGCGTGCAGGGGGTTTGCATTTCCGGCAGGGACGCATTTGAGGGCCAGACCAGCAGGACTTCACGGCTGCGATCCAGTTTAGCGGTGGGCTCCGCCAGCACTTCGGCAAAGGGGAGGCTGGGATTGGTGTTGACTGCGATGATCCGGGCGACAGGGTAGCCCGCCGGGAAGATGCAACCCAGTCCCGAGGTCACCAGATCATCACCGACCTGAATGTCGGCATTATTGGGCAGATATAACAGCTCTAACTGATTGGCACTGCCAGTGCCAACGGCAATGGTTCGCAGGCCATTGCGGGCAACCTGCACCGGCAGGCTGTGATCGGGATCGGTGATCAGAATGGCGGTGCTGGTGAGGGGATAAATGTGAACGATCTTGCCCATAATGCCGTTGGCATCGAGCAGCGGCTGACTAACATAGAGCTCATCGTTGGTGCTGCCCTTGTTAATTACCACCTGACGGCGAAAGGGATCTAAAGCAACCGAAAGTAATTCAGCAATCAGCATGCGTTCACCGACGCGCTTGGATGATTGCAGCAGCTCACGCAAGTGCACATTTTCAGCTTCAATAAAGGTAAATTTTTGCAGTTGAGCTTTCAGGATCTGGTTTTGCGTTCGCAGACTCGCATTTTCTTCCTGCAGCGTTTCGCGGCTAACAAAGATGTTAGCACTCCAGCTGATGAAGCTACCGGGCAGATCCACGATATACTGAACAGGATATACGATAACCGAAAGTCCGGCACGAATGCTGCGTACGGTGTTAGTGCGGTAGTCCAGCGTCATTAGAATGATGGACAGAAGCAGCAACAGGAGCAGACGCATCCCGGTTGATGAACCTTGGATGAATAACAGTTTAACGGGACTTCTCTCCGCTTAAGCCGACATTAGTAGAGTCGGATTTATCCGACCGGGTTAGCTAAAAATAGACGTGCCATGCAGTTTGTATAGCCAGGCAGGTTATTAACCTGCCTGGCTATACCTGCTTATTCTACGCTGAACAGGTCGCCGCCGTGCTCATCGATCATTTCCAGCGCCCGGCCACCACCGCGGGCAACACAGGTAAGCGGATCTTCGGCAATCAAAACCGGGAGTCCGGTTTCTTCCATCAACAGGCGATCCAAATCATGCAATAACGCGCCACCACCGGTGAGCACCATGCCGCGTTCGGCAATATCGGATGCCAGTTCAGGCGGGGTTTGTTCCAGCGCGGTTTTAACGGCAGAAACAATACCGGAGAGCGGTTCCTGCAAGGCTTCGAGAATTTCGTTGCTATTTAGCGTGAAGCTGCGCGGAATACCTTCGGCCAGATTACGGCCACGGACTTCCAACTCGCGAACCTCGTTACCGGGGAAGGCAGTACCAATTTCATGCTTGATGCGTTCGGCCGAGGATTCACCAATCAGACTGCCGTAGTTGCGACGGACATAATTGATAATGGCCTCATCAAAGCGATCCCCGCCGATGCGTACTGAGGCCGAATAAACAATACCGGAGAGTGAGATAATCGCCACTTCAGTTGTACCACCGCCAATGTCCAGCACCATCGAGCCAGAAGCTTCAGATATCGGCATACCGGCACCAATTGCGGCAGCCATGGGTTCTTCAATCAGATACACATCGCGGGCACCGGCACCGGCAGCGGATTCACGAATGGCGCGACGCTCAACCTGGGTGGAGCCGCAGGGTACGCAAATGAGTACGCGCGGGCTGGGACGGAAAAATCGGGCTTCGTGAACTTTGCGAATGAAATGCTGAAGCATTTTCTCGGTTACGGTAAAATCCGCTATCACGCCGTCTTTCATTGGACGGATGGCAACGATATTACCGGGAGTCCGGCCAAGCATGCGTTTGGCCTCCATACCCACGGCGGAAATACTTTTGGGTCCGCCGGGGCCGCGCTCCTGGCGAATCGCGACGACCGAGGGTTCGTTGAGCACGATTCCCTTGCCGCGCACGTAAATAAGAGTATTGGCGGTACCCAGATCAATAGAAATATCGTTGGAAAACAGACCACGCAGGTTATCAAACATAATTATTTATAATCTTTAATGTCATTAAAGGCGATACTTTAATAAAATAGAGGGGTCTTGGGCAAGCTATCATCTTTGAAATAGTTGATTTTCGAAGAAATTATTTTGCTTTCACCGCAAATACAGCCCAAATGGGATCAGAATCACATAATTTTCGAGGCACGCCATGTCATTGGACAAACACGATGTAGAAAAAATAGCACATTTGGCACGATTAGCCATTAACGAAGCTGACGTACCGGCACATGTTCAAAATTTATCCAATATACTGGATCTGGTTGAGCAAATGAACTCAGTCGACACCGATAATATCGAACCGATGGCGCATCCCACCGATGCGGTGCAGCGTTTGCGCGAAGATGAAGTTCGCGAAATCGACCAGCGAGATCGTTTTCAGGCTATTGCCCCCCAGGTAGAAGATGGCTTGTATCTGGTGCCGAAGGTTATTGAATAAATTTTTGATTCAGGGTTGCTAATAGCGAAAAAACAGTAGGTTGGGCTGAATAAAATGAAGCCTAACAAATAATACCCTGCAGTAAGCTGTGGGGGTAGTTTACCAAAAATGCTTATCGGAATAGCCTTCCGAAGGATTAGAAGTACATGCATAACAAAACCATCGCAGAATTATCTCGCGGTTTGCGCGAGGGCGAATTCAGCAGCGAAGAACTCACCCGCCATTTCCTCGCGCGCATCAATAGCCTGGACAGTGGCTTGAATAGCTTTATCACCGTCAGTGATGAGTTGGCACTAACGCAGGCACAGCAGGCTGATCAGTGTATTGCTGTTGGTGAGGCCGGTGTTTTAACCGGCATTCCATTGGCGCAAAAAGATATTTTTTGTACCGATGGGGTGAAAACTAGTTGTGGTTCAAAAATGCTGGATAATTTTATTGCCCCCTATAATGCCACCAGTGTCGAAAAACTGAATGCCGCTGGCATGGTGATGCTGGGCAAAACCAATATGGATGAATTTGCCATGGGTTCATCCAATGAAACCAGTTTTTATGGCGCGGTGAAAAATCCATGGAATACCGAAACCGTACCGGGGGGATCCTCGGGGGGATCTGCTGCCGCCGTGGCGGCAAGACTGGCACCCTGTGCCACCGGCACCGATACCGGTGGTTCGATTCGTCAGCCCGCTGCACTTTGTGGTGTGACTGGACTCAAGCCTACTTATGGGCGCGTTTCTCGCTACGGCATGATCGCCTTTGCTTCGAGTTTGGATCAGGCCGGGCCACTGACCCGTACGGCAGAAGATGCCGCCATGATTTTGCAGGCAATGGCTGGTTTCGATGAGCGTGATTCCACCAGCATCGACATCCCGGTACCGAATTATCGTGCCGGGCTGGAAGCGGATTTGAAAGGGTTAAAAATCGGTCTGCCAAAAGAATATTTTGGCGAAGGTCTGGATGCCGGTATCGGTGATGCGGTACAGGCCGCAATTGATGAGTATAAAAAAATGGGTGTCGAGTTTGTTGATATCAGCTTGCCGAATACTCACCTTGCTGTTCCGGTCTACTATGTTGTCGCTCCGGCTGAGTGTTCCTCTAACCTCTCGCGTTTTGACGGCGTGCGCTTTGGTTATCGCTGTGATGATCCAAAGGATCTGGAAGATCTGTACAAACGCTCACGCGGGGAAGCCTTTGGCACCGAAGTTAAACGCCGGATCATGATCGGTGCCTACGCGCTGTCTTCAGGTTATTATGATGCGTATTATTTGAAGGCGCAAAAAGTACGTCGCTTAATCAGTGATGATTTTAAACAGGCATTTAAAAAAGTCGACGTGATTATGGGCCCAACTACGCCCACTCCTGCTTTTGGTCTGGGGGAGAAAGCCGATGATCCAATCACCATGTACCTGTCGGATATCTATACCATTGCAGTGAACCTTGCGGGTCTGCCCGGCATGTCCATCCCCACTGGCTTTACTAATGGTATGCCCGCTGGTTTGCAGATCATCGGTAACTATTTTGCAGAAGCAAGGCTATTAAATGTCGCGCATAAGTTTCAGCAAGTCACTGATTATCATCAGCAAGCCCCGCAGGGCTTTGAATGAACATCTGTAGGTACGGCTTTAGCCGTTCTACAGATGATTCTGAGCTTTAATTCAGGATGAGATGAGGATGGTTTTCCTCGCCACTCGTCCCTAGCTACCAGGTACTATATTTATGCAATGGGAAACTGTTATCGGGCTGGAGATTCACACCCAGCTTGCCACCAAAAGTAAAATCTTTTCAGCCGCATCGACCGCTTACGGAGCCGAGCCGAACACCCAGGCCTGCACCGTGGATCTGGGCTTACCCGGTGTGTTGCCGGTATTGAACCGGGAAGTGGTAAATATGGCAGTGAAGTTCGGTCTGGCCATTAAGGCTGAGATTGCCCCGCGCTCAGTGTTTGCACGTAAAAATTACTTCTATCCTGATCTGCCCAAGGGCTATCAGATCAGTCAGTTTGAATTACCCATCGTGGGGGTTGGAACGCTGACGATTGAACTAGAAGATGGCGAAACAAAAGTTATTGGCGTGACCCGCGCCCATCTTGAAGAAGATGCGGGCAAGTCCCTGCACGAAGATTTTCAGGGCATGAGCGGGATTGATCTTAATCGTGCTGGCACGCCCTTACTGGAAATTGTCTCAGAGCCGGATATGCGCTCGGCCAAAGAAGCCGTGGCCTATATGAAAAAAATGCATTCGCTGGTGCGCTATTTACAAATCAGTGATGGCAATATGCAGGAAGGCTCGTTTCGCTGTGATGCCAATGTTTCGGTACGTCCTAAAGGTCAAACAGAATTAGGTACCCGCACTGAGTTAAAAAATATAAACTCTTTTCGCTATGTCGAGCGGGCGATTAATTTTGAGGTGGAGCGTCAGATTGAATTGATCGAAGGTGGCGGTGTGGTGAGACAGGAAACCCGCCTTTACGATCCGGATAAACATGAAACCCGACCCATGCGTTCCAAAGAAGAAGCCATGGATTACCGTTACTTTCCTGATCCGGATTTATTACCTGTTGAAATTACCACGGACTTGCTTGAGCGCATTGCTAAAACCCTGCCTGAATTACCGGATGCAAAAAAAGCACGCTTCGTTGAGGAATATAAACTTGGTGAGGATGATGCGGTATTTCTTACCGCCAGTCGTGAAATGGGTGACTATTTTGAAGCCATGGTTAAACAATCTAATGATCCCCGACTTTCCGCTAACTGGATCATGGGCGAGTTAGCCGGATTCTTAAATAAAGAAAATCGTGACATCAGCGACAGCCCGGTAAGCGCAGAAATGCTGGCGGGGATGATTAATCGAATTAAAGACAACACCATCTCCGGAAAAATCGCCAAACAAGTATTCGAAGCCATGTGGGCAGGCGAAGGTGATTGTGATGCGATTATTGAAAGTCGGGGTCTGAAACAGATCACTGATACCGGTGCCATTGAATCGGTATTAGATGACATCATTGCCGCCAACCCCAAACAATTTGAACAACTCAAAGGTGGCAAAGATAAGTTAATGGGTTTCTTCGTCGGCCAGGTAATGAAACAAACCCAGGGCAAAGCCAATCCAGCCCAGGTCAACGCCTTAATGAAGAAAAAACTTGAAGGCTAACTGAAAATAATTTCAAACAGTAGAGTTTGCTATTTAAGCGTAGGTTGATGGGCTGAGTAACACGAAGCCCAACAATATTTATGATTTTTTTATTCGACGTGACATTTATCATTGCCGAAGTATTTGCATCGTCTCCCTTTGGGAGAGGAAATAAAATGAATGACAGGTGCACTAAGGAATAATTGATTGGATAACACGTCCCACAGAAAAAGAAATAAGTCACTTGGCGTTCCTGAACTCATCGCCATTGCCCTTGGCGGCATGGTCGGCGGTGGGATATTCACTATACTGGGCATCTCTGTTTCAATGATTGGCGTTTTTACGCCGTTAGCAATATTTCTGGGGGGGGTGATCGCCCTGCTTGCTGCATACTCTTATATAAAGCTGGGAGTTTATTATAAAGACGAAGGTGCTACCTACTCTTTTTATAAAAGAACATTTCCTGACTCGCCCTTTGCGGCATCGTTTATCGGCTGGTGTGTCATTTTCGGGTACATCAGCACCCTGGCATTATACGCTTACACCTTTTCATCTTACGCTATCAGTAGTTTTCCTTTCGGTGATAATGAATGGATTCGGAAATTTGTTGCCGGTATTGTCATTTCTATCTTTACCTTTATCAATGTCTGGAGTGTTAAAGGTATGGGAAAAATAGAAGATATCATGGTGTATAGTAAATTGGTTATTCTCGTCGTGATATCCTTTGTGCTGATCAATAATAGTCAAACGACATTGCCGGTTTTATTGCAGGATGTTCAGAGTGTCGATGTATTATCAATCTTTATCGTTGCCGCATTGACCTTTGTTGCTTATGAAGGATTTCAACTGGTAATTAATGCAGTTAATGAAATGGACGTGCCTGAGAAAAATATTCCCAGAGCGATTTATTCAGCAATATTTCTCGCGTTATTCATTTATATTGTCATATCACTTGGCGCAATATTGGCAATTCCATTTGAAGAAATAATAGAGAATCAAGAATATGCCCTTGCCGCAGGTGCTAATAATATATTGGGTCATTGGGGAACAGATCTTATTATTTTAGGTGCATTGCTGGCAACGAGCAGTGCCATAAGCGGTACTTTGTTTGGTGCATCAAGGCAGATGGCCGTTATTGCTCACGATGGTTATTTCCCAGATATACTTGCCAGACGGATTAACAATATCCCTGTGTTTTCTATTATCTGTATGTCAACACTTGCTTTTATACTCGTGCTTGCCGGTAGTCTCCCCGTTATACTTGAATTTGGGAGCGTCACTTTTTTAGTGGTTTCATTATTAATGGCTTTGGCTAATTTTAAAATTCGTCAGCAGACAAAATCTTCAACTTTAATTACGCTTGTTTCTATCTTGGGATTAATGTCAGGCACAGTATTAATATTATACTATGAGTTTGAAAATCAGCCTTTGCAATTGTTTTTTATTGCTGGAATATATGCACTATTAATGTTGGGTGCTTTAATATATTCCAGGAGTAAAAAAATATCCAGCATGGCTTAATCTAAAGCCTTAAATAAGGTTCGGTATTTCTCTATAAACTATTAATCTGACTCGCTGCTTAGTGAAGCATTATTCATAATGAGAGTTTCATTATATCGTTATTGAAGGTTGAATTAATTCAATTTTATATCCATCCGGATCAAGTATAAAAGCGATTATTTCTTTACTGCCAGAGAGTAACGTGGGTTCATAAATAATATTGCCGCCTTTTGATTTTATTTCAATACATGCGGCATTGCAGTCATCAACACTAATAGCAAGATGCCCATAGCCATCACCTGGATTATACTGGGTGATGCCATAATTATAGGTAAGTTCAAGCACACAAGTTTCAGACTCTTCAGCAAACCCTAGAAAAGTGAGTGTGTAGTTATCTCTGGGTTGCTCAAGAGTACGTAATACTCGCATACCGATTATTTTTGTATAAAAATCAATGGAACGCGGCAAGTTGCCGACGCGTATCATGGTGTGTAGTATTCGCTTCATTTTATGATCTGTTATTTATTTTATTAGAATAGTATACAAATAAATGCATACAAGGATAAAGTTAAAAAGACTGGCAGATTGCAAGTGTAAGCTGCCAGTCTTTAACCATGCCGGTTATTTGCAGATTTCTCCACTATAACGGACAAGTCCTTTGAAGTTGGCAAGATCGACCAGACCGAAACTTTTGAATGAACCTTTAAATCCTTTTATTAATTTGTTTATTGGTTTGTTCATGTTTCGAATGGTTTAGCCTTTGGAAATGGCCTCGCCTAATTGCTCGTTGGTCATGGCCCGGCCATCCATATTCCAGCTGCCGTCTACTGTATGTACAGAATTTGAATAAATGTTCTTGCGCGGTAACTTATGTTCAGATAACTCTTCGATAATATCTGTTGCCTGTTTAAAAAATCCTTCCTGAATTTCCCGTGAACTCAGTGCAAATGAAGGGGTTTTAGTTTCTATCCAGGCACCGACAAAGGGTTCTCCACCGGACAAACTACTGTCTTTGGGTAATATATGAATTTGACTGGTTACATTTGGGGTCATGACTTTGTTGCCAGATAATTCGTGCCACTTTAGAAATGCTTCGGTGATACGTTTCCCGGCTTCTTTTTCACTACCTTTAGGTAGCGCACCTTCGGTGAGAGTGATTGCTATAGGCATTATTGTCTCCTTAAATGATGATGGGTTCCTAAATCGACATAACGATCGATATATAAATTATTAAATAACGAGCGTTATATGTCAACATAAAATAACGATCGTTATTGATAATTTTATGACTTGGGTTTTTCGAGGTGTAAGCGGTTGTTTTATATAACGATCACTATATGATACAATCTAGAACAACTTACTAGCTAAAAAGGTATGGGCACCATGCGACATAAAGGGGTTGATAAAGAAGAAACACGACGAAAAATGCTTGCAGGAGTTAGTCGTGGTTTTCGAAAACATGGTTATGCCGGTATTGGGGTTGATGGACTCGCCAAAGAAGCCGGCGTTACTTCCGGTGCTTTTTATTCACATTTTGGTTCGAAAGATGATGCGTTCAAGCTAGCCTTGTTGGCCGGGCTTGATGAGGTTATTGAAGCAATACCAAAATTCCAGCTTGATTTTGGTATTGCTTGGGTTGAGGCGTTCTCTGATTATTATATGAGCAAACGGCATCGAAATGATCTTGATGGTGGCTGTGCAATGGCAACCTTGACCACAGAGGTGATTCGTTTCGGTGCTGATGTGCATGCTGCATTTGAAAAAAAAATGACGATGATTGTTTTGCAAATAGCAATGGGCCTGAGTGGGGGGACTGAGCAGGAACGTCGAACCCGAGCCTGGGCCATGTTGGCTGTACTCATAGGGGGCATAAACGTTTCTCGGGGAATGAAAAGTGCGAAGGCCTCAGAAGAGGTTGCTGTCGCCATTAAAGCGGCAGCTATCAAGGCCGCAGGTCGCCCTCGTGTGGTGAGAAGAAAAATAGAGGCTAAAAATTAGTGACAGTTTAGGGGTCAGTATACCTATTTCTATTGGGTGTAGATCTTCTGATACCACGAAATAGTACTATAAATTCAATGAGTAAGGGTTGAAAATTAAAGAAAGAGAGAACAAGATAGAAGTTTATAAGTTTCTGACATTCATAACTCAATAAAAAGACCTCTCTTATGACATGGCATACCCAAACTCAAACGATTTTTCATTTTTTTCTGGTGCTCAAGAGCAACTTGAGCAATTGATTCAGCAATTACAATCGAAACATTATGTAGAATGTGAACACGGTAAGATTGAAAAACTCATCAACAAGGAGGGTCATGAGATTTTAAGACGACTATTGCAAGGTTGGCTGGATTTAAAAGCATCCAAAGAAGAAAATCAAGGCGGCATCCATTGTGCATCGGGAGAAAAATTAAATCATGTCCGCTCAGGAACATGCCGGGCACTGACGAG
>CAZNRP010000038.1:0-4171 GCA_964575555.1 uncultured Thiohalophilus sp.
AGCCCAACCTACGCAGTTGTCGCTACGACGCGGTTTCACTGGCATAGCGTCGATTAAAATCAAACCATTCCAGAGGGAACGTTTTTATTAAAAATGCTTGCGCCTGAGCAGAGTATCTACACTACTCGTCGGGTCTGTACAGCAATCGCCAGATCCCGCAATAGTGTTTCGCTGACATCCCAACCCAGACAGGCATCAGTAATGCTTTGCCCATAAACCAGATCCTGATCGGCTGTCTTATTCTGTCGCCCTTCCAACAAATGACTTTCAATCATCACGCCGATGATCTGCCGGTTACCGGCGGCAATCTGTTCGGCCACATCCCGACCCACCGCAACCTGACGGTGGTAATCTTTCTGGCTGTTGGCGTGGCTGAAATCAACCATGATGACCGGTTCAAGACCTGCCTTCGCTAGCTCTTCCCCTGCCTTATGCACACTATCCGCATCGTAATTTGGCTGCCGGCCGCCACGTAAAATAATATGGCAGTCATCATTACCGGTGGTGGCAAAAATAGCCGAATTACCGGCCTTGGTCACCGAAAGAAAATTATGCGGCCGAGCGGTGGCTCCAATGGCATCAATCGCCACCTGCAAAGTCCCATCGGTACTGTTCTTGAAACCTACTGGGCAGGACAAACCGGATGCCAATTCACGATGCACCTGACTCTCGGTGGTGCGCGCGCCAATGGCCCCCCAGCTGATCAAGTCGGTAACATATTGAGGGGTGATTAAATCCAAAAACTCGGTCGCCGCCGGCACCCCGGCATTATTGATATCCAGCAATAATTTACGCGCCATGCGCAGACCCTTGTTGATCTGGAAACTTTCATCCAGATCCGGATCATTAATCAGACCTTTCCAGCCAACGGTGGTTCGCGGTTTTTCAAAATACACCCGCATCACAATGAGTAAATCATCGGCCAGCTCTTTCTTCAATAGCTGTAGTTTTTCAGCATATTCCATTGCCGCCTTCGGATCATGCACCGAGCAGGGGCCGACAATGACCAGCAAGCGATCATCCTTGCCACGCAAAATATTATGAATTGCGGTACGCGTATCAAAAATCAGCCGACTGGCTGTTTCGGTAATTGGGCATTCCTGATGCAACTGCACCGATGGAATCACCTCTTTCAGCGCGGTGATGCGCAGGTCATCTGTTTTATATTTCATATTCATAGCCACATATTGTAGCCCAAAACCGGCCTTCATTTCTCCCCGGATCTTGCCGGTATTTTTACTGCTGCTCCTGCCTGTGAATATGAGGGTAGTTGTGCCTCACTGAGCAAGTGGCGGCTCAATACCACCAGGGGTCTTAAACCCGCCCGTACCAGTGAGCGTAGGCGGGAATGATGACGAATATAGTCCGCCAGCGGCGGACTGTAATGATAGTACTGGCGTACAAACCAGCGCCCGGCCTGATTGGTAAGCAGGTAATTATCTCGGAAAGCACGTAAATACCGTACCTCACTTTGCATATCACTGCCCCAGGCCGCCGTCGCTATAAAACAGCCACCTCCGCCACCGCCACCCTCACTGACCATGGCGGTAACACTAAGACTTGAGACACTGACATTGTCCGCTTCTGATGCATCAGGATTTACGCTGTGCACAATCGCCGTGTTCACCAAACTCCCCGCTGTATTCATTGTGGCACTGATATTCACCGTATAACTGCCACCCCCACCCATCAGGGTTCCCAGTGCGCAGGAAACCACACTGTTCGCATGCACACAGCTACCCTGCGAACTACTGGCAGAAACAAAGCTCGCCCCTTCAGGAAGAAGGTTCGTCAGGAATCCGCTGGTCGCATCAAAGCCACCATTATTGGCAATGGTCAGGGTGTAACTGACTTCAGAGCCAGCTTCTACAGAACTGGCAGACAGACTCTGGGTAACCGCCAAATCGACACTGTTGCTGTCACTGTTAATCGTCCCCCAACCCACATCGCTAAGCAGCTGAACCGACAGGCCTGGATCATGATTGGCGGAGGTATAGCTCGGTTCCAGTAGTTCATTTGGGCTCAGGGTAGTGCTGAAATGGGAAGTTGAAGAACCCGACTCCTGCGGGGACGGTGCATAAATTTCAACATGGCCACTGGAAACGCCTGCGCTCAAACTGCCACTGTTGGCCGTCACTGCCGTGCCCGTCCAGTGCAAGTCCCCCGTCGCGGTGCTTGCCGTCACCCTTTGTGTGTCAGTCATAGAAGGGTAATCTGCCACCCCGGCACCATGATGCTCCAGCAGACGCATATAGGAATCATCCAGCCCCACCAATTTTGTACCGCTGCTGAGGCTGACAAAACCACCGAAGCCCAGCCCGTGAATCAATTCATGTAAGGCCACCGTAACAAAATCGATATCAGAACCCGGTGATGCATCCAGACCGTAATACCAGTGCGTGCTCCCAAGTACCGTATTGCCATCCAGATCACCGTTGAAGGTGATATTAATTTCATTACCACTATTAATATTAGTGCCTGCCAGCTTCTCCGCCAGCGCCGTGGTATACCAGGTCGAAGCCACTGGTGCGTTAGTAAAATCCCGCACCACGCTGGTGGTACTGGCCGAGCCCAGGGTTGCGCTAGAACCACTTCCCCCCAGTGCATTCATTTGCGCACTGACTTTGATCTCAATATTGCTGTTTAAAACCCGCGAGATCAGATCTGCCGCATATTGCAGGGCATTCAATCTGGCCTGACCGAGAGTCGTCGCTGAATTATTACCACTGGCAGAAAATGCCGTGCTGTCGTTAAAGCCCTCATCACTGCCATCCACATTGATCACGACAATGCTTGCCGCTGCCTGTACTGTGTGGCTTTGAAACAGCAACATACCGAACAAAAATAGGGTGGCCAGTAAACGGACACCACAAGACAACGGGGAACATGAAAAATAAATAATGTTACTTCTTCCCATCAGAATAAGGCGCAGGAAGATCCAGCAGAACACCGCCGTCCTCAGCGGGAGATTCGTATTCATGGGGAGGCACCGGAATATCATCCGGCTGATTTGGCTGCTGCAAAGATGGGGGCTGAATCCGAATACCAAACCCATCTTCAACGGGAGGTTGGGCAATAAATTCACCCGTGAGCGGATCTTTGTAAACATGCATGCCGGGTTGCGGCAAACTTCTGCCGGACTCATCTAGCGGCTCAGTGGAGTCACTCCCACAGGCAAACAATAAAGCGGATATCAGCATCACACCAGCATGTTTAACGGTAAACAACCCTGTTTGTTTATTATTCATTTTCCTTCCAACACGATTTTTTGTGGTAATGATCACTATGCGTAACAATACGAAATTCATGCCACATATTGATTAAGTCGGCAGTCTTCGGGTAAACATGATAATTTCTTGCTTTGCCTTGAGCCACTTGCTAAGTTGTGATCAATTCTGACAATAAAAATCATACTTGCAAACATTATAATAAGGAGTGTTGTAATGAATATTTCAACGGTCATCACCTCAGTCATCAGCCCGATTTTCGATGCAGCTTTTCAGTGGAAAGAACAGTCTGACAAGATGGAAATCAGTCGTCAGCAATTTGAAATCATGAAACAGGAAACCGAGGCCAGTATCCGTATTAAACTGCTGCAAGAAATGCGCCGGCCACAGTCTGAATTTCGCGATTTCATGCTCAAATATGAAGGCAGTGCAGAATTGCAGTCACCCCTCATGCGCGCCTTCCGTTCTTCTGTTCGCCCCATCATCACCTACTGGTCACTGATCATTATTACCCTGATCATGTTCGGTTATGTCGGTGGCGAGGAAATTCGCGAAAACCTTAAGGCCATCCCCCCGCAACTGTGGCAGATCTTTCTCGCCATCTTCGGCTTCTGGTTTGGTGGGCGCGCCCTGACCCAGGTAGCGGAAACCTGGAAAGCCGGCGATGTTAAAAAACAGGAGAGCGAGACCATCGGCCGACGCGACGAAGCCGAAATACAATTAAGGCAGGCAAAAGTCGAGTTGCAAAAAGAAAAAGAAAAGAAACGTAAAAACAAACCGGAGTATGACGAATTCGATGACTCGGGTGAATTTTGGGATGAATGGGACGACTAAATTCTTATATCAAATCCCCATGCACTTTGATAATTACCGTTCAAATGAACACACCCTTCGACTCCGCTCAGGGCGAACGGATATAATTGTATTCGCAGATATTCTGTACT
>CAZNRP010000038.1:4271-24023 GCA_964575555.1 uncultured Thiohalophilus sp.
ATAATTGTATTCGCAGATATTCTGTACTAGATACACCCATTTTAAAAAAACAGCACGGAGGCAACACCATGAATATAAATCAACGACTATCAAAAAACTTCACGCTGAATGAGTTTCTGCGCTCCAGCACCGCTGAGCGCGATGAGGCGATTGCCAAAGATCAATTCAACCCGCCCGAAAATATCGTCGCTAATCTGGCTTACCTATGCAGCACCACCCTGCAGCCGATTCGCGACATGCTGGGTGTACCTCTACGGATTACCAGCGGCTATCGCTGTCCCAGTTTGAACACTAAAATCGGCGGCTCAAAAAGCTCCCAGCACATGCACGGTCAGGCTGCCGATGTGCAACTGCCGGATCGCTTCCTCAGCCATCCGGCCACTCGCCGGATTCGCCGTAAAATCAGTGAACGTGTACTCGCGGTAACCGGTCGCCCGTTACGCAGTGATGTAAATGCGAATTTCCAGCTATTCGCCTACGTCTGCCTACGTATCAACGAGCTGGATATTGATCAAGTCATTCATGAATTTGGCAATGGCTATGGACAACCGGCCTGGGTGCATCTGGCCACCTCACCCGGTAATCGAGACAAGCGGCAAATATTGACTCTGGGTCGCTACCTGCCAAACCGAAAGGAAAAACCGGATCTAATCACCGCGCTGAATTATGGTACGGATTATATAGAATCTGCTGCAGTGGCCTGATAGTTTGTATTAATCGTTGCATAAATACTCGCCTGTATTTTATACCCTCGCCCAAAGGGAGAGGGGGGCGATGATGTAAATACTTGTGCAACGATTAATAGTTCGTAGCGATACTAAACTCGATCTATTTTACTCGTAGAAACGGGGCCGAAAGGCCCCGCCTTCATAAACCCCGATCACATTCCAGAATCAAAATCGACCCGTAAACCCACGGTAAAAGCCGTATCTTTTATGGAACCGCCTTTGTCGGTATTACGATAGCCCGTAAAGATGCGCGTTTTTTTAGAGAATTTGTGAACAATACCCAGCGCATAATAAGTAATATCCGGGGTATCGACCTTATCAATACTGGTATTGCCAAATTGTGCAACTAGCATATTTTTACCCAGCATATAATGAAAGCCGAGGAACGCCACATCTACATTAGTACCAGCGGCATCAACCTTCTCATACTGACCAAGGATGGCATACTTACCATTCATGTATCGCCCACCTAGCTTGGTTCCGCTCAGCTCACTGCTGTCATCATTGGAAGCGGCAATAAATGCCTCCACCGGGCCGCTATTGTATTTTGCTGAGATGGCATAATCACCACTGGAACCCTGTGCATCCCCTTGCTCATCTGGGCTATACACGCTTTTAAAAGACAGGGTTTTATTTTTGATACTATAACCGATCGCGTTGTGAACAAAATTGTGATGACCAAAGGCACCCTTGGAATTCAGCGTTCCCGTGGCATTGGCGGCTAGAGCTGACTCAATGAAACCACTCATACCCCCATTGGAGCGCGCTTCCAGAAAGGTGGTCACAAAAGGATCGTACTTTACCCCGCCGGTATACTTATAGGGACTCATTAATGAACCGGTAACAAACTTGCCAAAGCTGCCCTTTAAACCCACCAGTGCGATACGTCGACCATCGTTGGCATCCGCATCACTGGTATCGACCTGCCATTCGAAATGCGCTATCGCGGTTAAACCATCACCCAGATCCTCAGAAGCCATAACCCCGAGACGACCTCGCTTACTATCATCAACAACGGTTTCATTAACCCCGGCTTTATCCTGTTGCGCCACTTCAACCTGTAACTGACCATAAAACTTGAACATTGGCTTTGCCGTCACAGGTGTCGTTAGTACCGCAAATACCGCTATCGCAATTAATTTCTTTTTCATTCTTTACTCCTGAATATTACAAACACACCATTCACTCAAACACTGTCATGCACGCATATCGGTGCGGCATAAGCAGGTTCATTCGAGCGACCCAATAAATGACATAACTTCTGAGCCTTCAGACCCGCTCCAATCTGTCATCCAAAATACCTTCGCTACTGCACAAACTTGCCGTCATCTGTAATCCTCAGATAAAGAACACTCTCCTTGTTTGTTAATATGAATACGTTTTTAAGTAGCCATAATTATCAGACACGTTCAACTCTGGCAGGCAATCCCTGACGAGCGACATTACCCACCACCCAATCGGTTAAAACGGATAAGCCTTGGCGTCGGGGATCCGCAAAGCCAAGATCATTGATATTGACCCCGTAACCGGACAGCCGATTTGCTTTTTGTAGCGTGTTACCCATACGCTGAGCTCGTGCACCTAACTGTCGATGACCAAAACCATGCTCGATACCCAATACCCCCGGCTGGATACCGTGCCGAACCAGCGCAGCTCCTACCACTGAACCACCGGGCGTAGTAATCCGAATCTGATCACCACTACTAATACCCAGTTTCGCCGCATCATCGACGTGAATTGAAATACCATTTTTAGGATGGATCTGTTGCAGACTGGCCAGGCCTATGGTGTGCGATGACTGCAAATTTGATTTGGTACTGATAACCTTGAATGGCCACTGTTTTTCAGGAAAGGTTTCCGCTAACAATGAGCCATCGGCAAGTTTTGGCTGCATCCAGGTGGGGGAGCCGATGTAGGATTTACCCGTCAAACTGTTACGCGCACCGGCAAGATGCTCATCATAAATTTGCATGGGCTTTTTATAACGATACTTGAGCCATGCGCCCTTATAAGCCTGATCGGAATTTTCAAAACGCCCGCCACGCGCATAAACATAAGCCACTTTGCGCCATTCCTCTGCCTTGAGTACCTGCTTCAGTTTCGAGCTAATCCGATCAACACCGGATAAACCTAATTCTTCATCACTCACATCCGGCACCGCAGCATCGGCATAGGCCACATTGGCAGCTGCCCGCAAATAGAAATCTTCCGCATGATTGAGGGCATACTTATTACCCTGCTTGTCCTGTATCGCACCTTCACCAAATCCAGGCAGATCCATGCGTTTAGCCACGGCAATAAAAAAGCTTTCCATTTCTATACGCACACCTTCTGCCGTTTCAGCAATATCGGATTTAACCACCGGCCAGCGAGCCGTGCTAACACGCGTCAGATTTCCGCCCCAGGCACTAGCCCAACCCCAGCTCTCATATAAAACGGTATCGGGGACGATATAATCTGCATAGGTGTTTGATTCATTAATAAAGGGATCAATCGATATAATCAGCGGTAGCTCTTTGGGATCGGCCAATTTTTCACGCACCTGTGTGCTCATACCTGCAATGCCGTACAGAGGATTTGAGCTCCATAAAATCAGTGCCTTGAGTCGATAAGGATATCCATTCAATGCAGAATTCAGGTATTCAGAAGACATTGCCGGGGAAAGAGAAAACCAGGGTGCTTTAGCGGGATAGGGGTTTTTTCCCTGCGCGACTTTTTGTTTATACTCGCTGCTCTTTTCATAGGGCAGATGATTACGGCCTAAACCCAGGCCTTTGGGTTTAACCTTGCCGGGAAATTTTTTCAGGTTGTAACGTGGGCCGGGGGCAATTTCCTTATAGCGTCCACCACCAACACTGGTGCCGCCTTTCCAGTTAAGATTTCCTACCAACGCATTCAACATGACGATGGCAAAGGCGTTATAAAAACCATTGCTGCCCATGGTGCCGCCATGCGTATCCACCGCCGCACGCTTACCATGACTGGTAAATTCTCGCGCCAGCTCGATTATTGTGTCTGCCGGTATGCCGCAAACATCGGCATACTCATCCAGTGAAAACTTATCCGCTTCTTCTTTTAGCAAACTCAGACTGGTACGAACGGCAATGTCGTTACCATCAACTGTTTTCAGCGTGCCCTGATAAAATAAATCAGCCGGGCCTGCACGATTAAAGGCCATGGCTTTGCCGGTAATCACTTCCATGACCAGGGCCGGTGCAGGCTTGCTTTTTTTGCCTTTCTTACTTTTCTTGACGACGATGCCGGGATCAAGATCAGTGCTGCGTAAAAATTTTCCATGCCGGGAATGATCAGGTTCAACTATCACCAGATGTGTGGCATTCGACCAGCTTGCCTCACCGGCCAACTCAGCGGCAACCGGGCCGGGCTGGCGCAGAAATTTTTCATCATAGCGCTGCTTTTCCAGTATCCAGCGAATCATTCCCATCACCAACGCTCCATCAGTATTTGGCTTGATGGGAATCCAGCGACTGCGGTCGTCTGCCGCCAGATTATCCGAGTTCGTCAGTACCGGATCGATCACAACATATTTCAACTTACCTTCACTGCGAGCCTGCGCAATTAATTTACCCTGACGTTTAAACGGATTACCGGCATTACCTGGGGCTGTACCAATGAACATTAAAAATTCAGAATTGGCAAAATCAGGTTTAAGGTGCGGCATCTTTTTCCAGTTGCCAAGTAACGCCGCATAACCTGCACGCATAGACAAACCACAGTAGGAACGATGGCCAGTAAAATTTACCGTGCCAAAACTGAGTTTGGCAAAGCGTGCAGCAAAACGCAGACGACCATCCTTAAAGGGTGCCATCACCGCCAGCTGGTTTGACTTAGGGCCAAACTCCGGTTGCTCAGGATCGATCGGCGTTTTAATATCGCGCAAGGCACGCAAACCATCGACATGCCCTTCGCCAAATAAATCCCCGCCCTCGACCACTTCCTCAATTAATTGCTCAAAAGAAATCGGAGCCCAGACTTCACTGCCGCGTGGGCCAACCCGTTTCAGTGGCACCTTGACCCGCTCGGGACTTGTCAGTTTATCCAGCACCGCATTGCCTCGACCGCAGGCCGTCGAACGCGATAGCAAACCTTTTTCCTGATAACGACTCAGTGCCTGAAAACTATCCCGGACACTGGTTTCATAGGGCAGGAAGGGATCCGATGACAATACGTGATAGGGATTACCGGTCACCCGTAAAACTTTTTGCGTTTTATTATCGATGCGAACCCGAACACCACATACAGTGGTACAACCCATACACATGGTGTAGGCCACGGTTTGATCCGGATTGACTTCCAACTTTCCGGTTTTTAAATCAACCGTAAATTCCGGTTTTGCAGCATTGCCAAAAATAGGATCGGCGGGCAATTCTTCTGCCAGCGCAGCTTTCAACATTTGACTGGCGGTATGGCTGTATCCAAATCCAAACGCACCGGCTGCACCCACAGCCGTGGCCCCTTTTATAAAATTTCGACGAGAACTTGTCATAGCCCTTTCTCCAATATGGTAAGACGTGTAATTGCTGGCATGGATTACTCAGAAATATTTTGTTCACTGCCGGCCCAGGGTACAAAGCTGATGATGACGAGCATCAGCAACAGCCATAGCCCTGCTGTACCGGCGATGCCCAGCAAACCTTCTGTACCCGATGGAATCGAGTAATCAATAAAACCCGCTGCGTTCTTGGGAATGCGCTGACCATCGATGAACATACTCCAGCGAAATAACCATGTACCCGCAACAGAAAGCATGCCGGTCAACCACCAGGCCCGTTCCAGCTTTTTTATCACCAGCAATAAAGGCAGCAATGTGCACAGACCCAACCAGAACATAGAAAATGCAATAGGATTGTATTCAGTGGCAAGACGAATAAGAGCCATGGCAGACGAGTGTTTGTCAGCCAGTCCGGTAAACATCCACAGTAGAACCATCAGGATAATCAGAAATTGAGAAATAAGCAGAACACGACTCAACTGGCGACTAACTAACTGGCTTGCATCCGCAATGAACCGATTTAATAACAGTCCCAGTCCTGCCGCACCACTGACACCCGTCAGCAGATAAAGCAGTGGCATCATCGGGCTGTTCCACAATGGGCGTGCACGCACTACGGCCATTTCAGATCCGGTATAAGTCACCACCAGAACAGCGGCAAGAATAGTCATATAACCCAGTATTTTGATCGCCGCCGTTGACTCAGCACCCCCAAATGCCAGCAGTTGTGAAAGTCTGGCGACAATACCTGTGCTCACGTTTGCCTGTCGCGCTAAATCCGGACGGTAGATCAACCAGGCATAAATCAATAACAAGATGACATAAGCGGGTAAAAAGAAGGAACCCCACGACATCCATGAAGTCGGGGTAAAGTGCAAATAAAAATTATAGAATCGACCTGGCTGATGCAGATCAGACACCAGCGCAACCGGTGCGGCAATGCCACAGCTAATCGCAACGACTAAAGCCAGGCGCGCCGTCTTTTCCATTTGCCTGCGACCAAAGACAAAGGCCGGCAAGGTTAGAAAAAATGCGCCATAACTTAAACCGATCAAAAAGAAATATTGCACTCCCCAGGTCAACCAGCTTATTTCTCGGCTAACACCAATAAGCTCAACTATATTTACGTTTGCACTCATGATTCTTCCTCCACCACATCTTCCCGCTTCCACAGGGATGGCTTACCTTCTACTTTGCTATTGAAATGTTCATTTAGTCCGATGTAGTAAACCTGTGGCCGGGTTTTCATTTCCGGTTGCAAACCTTCAGTCGGAAGTGTAGCGATGAGCTTTGAAATCTGACTCGTAGGATCTTTTAAATCACCAAATATGCGAGCACCACCGACACAGGTTTCAACACAGGCGGGCAACAGTCCGGCTTCTAGTCGATGCACGCAGAAGGTACATTTGTCTGCGGTATTGGTTTCTGGATTAATAAAACGAGCATCATACGGACAGGCCTGAACACAATAAGCACAGCCGACACAGCGCGTGTTATCCACCACCACAATGCCATCCGCACGCTGATAGGTCGCCTTAACCGGACAGACTGGAATACAGGGAGGTTCTTCACAGTGGTTGCATAATCGAGGCAATACGACGTTGCGGGTTTTATTTTTAATCTTGATTTCGTAATTTGAGACGATAGTACGAAACTTACCGATGGGAACGGCATTTTCCATGTGGCAAGCTACGGTACAGGCCTGACAGCCAATACACTTGCGTAAATCAACCACCATTCCCCAACGATGACGTGCATCACCCATTGGCCGCGTCGTGGTCGCCGATACTTTTTGCGTATTGGCTAATGCCGTTGTCCCTGCCGCAACGACTATCCCTTTGAAAAATTTTCTTCTTGATTCTTCCATTGAGACAAACCCTCTGTAGATAGGGTTTACTGGCTTTCATGTACGTCATGAAGGCGTAGTAAACTTTGTTACAGTGAGATTAGTTCAGTCGCTTTAAGTCCGGTATTGTGGATTACCGAAATATTTCTGACTGTGATACGAGGACATACTGGAAGGAATCAAAGCTGTTTATGACATTTATGACGAAAAAAATTTTATTAATTTGAACTATACCCTACTCCCCGCTGGAGAGAGGAAGCTAATAAGACTGCCGTGACTATAACTGTAAATTAAAATGAATAAGTTCTGCCACTGAGTGCGCCTGCATTTTTTCCATTACTCGATGACGATGAACTTCGACCGTACGTTGACCAATATCCATCTCTATGGCGATTACCTTGTTGGCATTTCCGGCAATAATAAATTCCATTACCTGTCGTTCACGCGGCGTTAACAAGGCATAACGGGATTGCAATTCACTGCGACGATATTTTTCTTTTAATAATTGTTGGCTATGGGCAATAGCCGATTCAACCCTATCCAGCAGTTGCGGGCCATTAAATGGCTTTTGTACAAAATCAAACGCCCCTTCACTCATGGCACGTACGGCCATGGGAACATCTCCGTGGCCGGTTAAAATAATAATAGGTAACGTTGAGGTTCTTGCAATTAAAGCCTGTTGCAATTCCATGCCGTTCATTCCCGGCATACGGACATCCAGAATCAGACATCCGGCATGATCAGTATCAACATTTTGTAAAAATTCTTCTGCTGAAGAAAATGTACTGACCTGTAACTTAACCGACTCCAATAGCCAGCGCAGCGAATGACGAATCGACTCGTCATCATCAACAATAAAAATTTTAACTTCAGTGTTCATCCGTATCTTCCCCCTTATATAAGGGCCATGAAGCTTGCAATATCAACCCCTGCTGACTGTATTTCAGCAGCACTAACTGACCACCATGCGATTCAACGATTGAGCGACTAATCGATAAACCCAGACCCATACCATCATCTTTAGTGGTAAAAAATGGGTCAAATAACTGATCCGCTACCTCCGTTGAAATTCCGGGGCCACTATCATGAAACTCAACCAGTATGCGCTCACCATCATTTCTGGAGTAAATTTTTAATATTCGTGCAGAAACATCCACCTCCTGCATGGCTTCGGTTGCATTACGCATCAGATTAAGAAAGACCTGCTCAACCTGAATCATTTCAGCACAGACGGGAGGTAGGCGCGCAGCCAGAAATAAAACAACATCCACATCGCGTTTATGCGCTTCTGTTGAAAATAGTTCCAGTGCCTCTTCAATTGCTCTGTTGATATCCACATCAGTACAAACAATATTCTGCTTGCGTAGAAAACCACGGAATCGCTGGATAATGGTACCGGCTCGCTCCGCCTGTTTCGAAATATGCTGATGGACTTCAATTAGCTCCTGCAGCTTAATTTCTCCTGCCTCTAATCGCCATGCCGTTCCCTGGGCATAACTGTTAATGGCAGAAAGCGGCTGATTTAATTCATGCGCCATGCCACTGGCCAGCTCACCCACTGCACTGATGCGTGATACGTGTGCTAATTCTAACTGATGCAGGCGGACGCGTTCTTCGGCCTTTTGTCGTTCATCCATTTCACCTTTAAGATCATGGTTGGCTTTTGACAATTGCCGAGTGCGCACGGTGACCAGATGCTCGACTCTGATCATATGCCAGACACCCCATAACAGACTGAGTAAAAAGATTACAATCCAGTACCGGTATCGCTGCCAGAGTTGCTGAAAATTAGTATCGCGCATCCATTGATAAGGACCAATCTGCAAACCACGAAACAAATCATGCACGGGCTGATAATCCATGTGTATGGTCCAGCCGGCATAGCCACCCGATTTACTCGCGAGACTGTCAGCTGGCATGGCGAGCAAAGCCTGAGCGACATGTTTTGCTAAATCATTAGACGTTGTTTTTAACTTTGCCAGCGGCCAGTCAGGATAAAGACGGGTGCTGGTTTGACAGGGGAAATAATCATAGGGCTGGGGATGAAGCACTTTGAGATCATTTTTATTGATCTGGCCTTCTTTGATCATGCTCTCAAGCACACAGGCCCGTAACACCCCGGCATCGACTCGCCCTTCTATAACGGCATAAGCAATGTCATCCTGCGGGAAGCCCGCAAACTCTACTCTCAGCAAATCAGTAAAGGGATCAATCTTGTGATTATCAAGTTCCCACCAGGCAATTTGAAATCCACCGAAGGCCTGCCTGGCAACCGCCATTAATGACTTTGCTTCAAGATCGGCCAGCGTCTGCATATCCTGACGATCTTTGCGAACAATAATGGCCGAACCGATGGTGCCTCTTCGGCCTGTTTCATTGCCCTTACCCGAATCAAGCGTGACGATGCGGCTCACACCATACTCGGTTTCAAGCTCAACATAGTTACCCGGATTTGTCAGTATAAACTCCACGGTCTGCCCGGAAACCGCACGCCGCATTTGCGGCAAACTCAGAGTCTGCAAACGGAAGTGTACACCGGTAATGCTACTGTTGAGATATTCGACGGTTGCCTGCCATTTCAAGCGAGCACGTTCATCACCGCGATAGGCCAGCACACCGATATCAACGGTGTTTATTTGCGCTAGCGCATCACCGCTATTCGTCGTTTTTAATTCCGCCGCCGGTGCGGTAAAGGTAGATAACAGACCGCTGCTGAGAATCAGCAACATAATCCAACGCCGGCACACAATATGAATGTTTACATACACCTTCACGGCTGTCCGTTAGCATCCTCAAAGGAAGATTGGGAAAAAAGGGACCACCCCGTAATCACTACGGGGCATTTAAAAACCAGTCCAGTCATTTCTCTATCACATCCAGTTAAAAACCAGAGTATAGAGTCAAAATAATAGCGAATTAATTTCAACTATCTGCAGGGTAAATTTAAGCACCCAGGCCGTTATAACAACGGTCACGAATTTCTTCTACACCACCCACACCTTCAATACGAATATATTTCGGTGCATCTTCACCATCCCAATTGGAATAAAAATCTACCAGTGGCTCAGTTTGTTCATGATAAATCGACAGGCGTTTGCGTACAGTCTCTTCCTGATCATCATCACGCTGAATCAAATCTTCGCCGGTTTCATTATCCTTGCCTTCCACTTTCGGTGGATTAAAAACAATATGATAGGTACGACCAGAATCCATGTGTACACGGCGACCACTCATGCGTTTAATGATTTCATCATCAGCCACATTGATTTCCAGCACATGCTCGACATTAATGCCGCGTGCCTTCATACCTTCAGCCTGGGGAATGGTGCGTGGGAACCCATCCAGCAAATAACCGTTAGCGCAATCATCTTCTTTCAAACGCTCATCAACCAGACCAAGAATGATATCGTCAGAAACCAGCCCGCCTGCATCCATGATTTTTTTCGCTTCTAATCCCAGTGGCGTTCCCGCCTTCACGGCTGCACGCAACATATCGCCGGTTGAAATCTGAGGAATATTAAATTTTTCTTTAATGAAACCAGCCTGTGTACCTTTACCGGCACCTGGGCCACCCAACAGAATTAATTTCATGATGACACTCCGTTATTAACGTAAAAAGAGAGAGGGATTATCACGCTGCTAGCCCGGCCGCGCCACACAAGCCCTTGTATGGGGTAATGGATTCAACTAATGACAGGAATATTACAACAAAAATTTTACATAGGTTGGATAATGCTAAACGCACCCCGAATATCTCCCGCCCGGTAGCCACGCGCCTTGTCATGCGGGTAACTTTCATCCAGTTTGCTGGCAATAGCCGGTTTTATTTTCTCACCGTGGCAAGCCAGGCAGGGTTTTTCTGCGGTGGGAATGGCCTTCATATAACGAAAAACCTTGTGCCCCTGATAGTCAACTTCTGCATAAAATTCCATTTTTTTCGGATCTTCACCGGCGGCCTGACGCGTCTCAAAGTCTTTCAGAACTTTAGCTTCCCAGTCGTCCGGGCGGTTCTCAGGGTTACGCGGCTTAAGGCTGGTTCGTGCGACTGTCCAGCCCATTTTACGCGACTGCGCCTCTGCAATAGCCGGGGCAAGCTGGCTGCAAACCTCAATGCCGGCCACTGGCCCACCCGCTTTTAGGGCTGATTTTAATTCATGCTTAAGCTCACCCATAAAAGCCTTTACCACCATCCGGCTTTGCTCTACCCGCCCGGCAAGTACATTCGCGTTACTCTCAACTGAATATGCATAATATGGCGTCAACATCATCACCCCAACCAGTACCCACTTTTTCATCGTATTACCCTCTTGCAACATAATTTGAACACATCTTAACGCCGCTAAATCCCGGCTGTCACCCTGACATTTCTGCCGCAAAAACAAAGTGATAAGCATAGACTTAGTCTCACTTGACCTCGGTCAATGCTCTCACACCGATGAATAAATAGGGTTATGCGACATACTCCTGAAGTAGCAGATCGCTGCTTTATACCGCATAACCGTCATATACTGGTATATACTCAGGCGGGTAGGCAATATACAGGTAACCAACATGCAGTCTGAACTTACCGATCCTTTCGGCAGAAAAATCGAATACGTGCGCCTCTCTGTGACAGATCGCTGTGATATGCGCTGCTTCTACTGTATGCCAAAAGGTTTCAAAGACTTTGAAGAACCGAAAGACTGGCTCACCTTTGCTGAAATCGAGCGGGTAATCCGCGCTTTTGGCGAGCTGGGTGTCAGCCGGGTACGCCTGACCGGTGGTGAACCACTGGTGCGTAAAGGCATCGTCGAACTCAGCCAGACGCTGGCAGCACTGCCCGGTATTCGTGATCTCTCCCTTAGCTCCAATGCCACCCGGATGGATAAATATGCCGCTGATTTAATCCAGGCCGGTATCAAACGTATCAATGTCAGTCTCGACAGCCTGCGCCCGGAAGTCTTCAAAGAGATTACTCAGGGCAAACTGGACAAAGTTATCAATGGACTCATGGCCGCCAAAGCTGCTGGCTTTGCGCCAATTAAAATCAACATGGTAATGATGAAAGACCTCAATGATATGGAGGCCGAGGATATGGTGGAATTCTGCATCGAGCATGATTTCACCCTGCGCTTCATCGAGACCATGCCCATGGGAGACACCGGTCGCAATGCCAGCAACCACTACATCAGCCTGCAAACCATTGAACAACGCCTGGGCGAACGCTATGAACTCATCCCCGGCATGATGCCCGGTGGCGGCCCCGCCCGGTATGTGCAGGTCGCCGGTACTGAATTACGCATTGGCTTTATCACCCCCATTTCCCAGCATTTCTGCGAAACCTGTAACCGAGTCCGACTCTCTGTCGATGGCACGCTTTATATGTGCCTGGGACAGGAAGAACGTTACGCCCTGCGACCCTTGCTGCGCGCGGGTATTTCCGATGACGAATTGAAACAGCACATCATCAAGGCACTGGCACTCAAACCCCGCAATCATGATTTCAATGAAAAACCGGAACAACTGGTACGCTTCATGTCCATGACCGGCGGCTGAAACCACATAGATGTAGCTAGGGTTGAGTAAAACGAAGCCCAACCTACCCTGATCCTCTTCATATCGATGGCAAACGGGTGAAGCCGCGCCTATATTAAATATCTCCCGCAAATTTAAAACCAGTACACACTTTGTGTGTGAACTTCGCTCCAGAATCGTAAACCCAGTCTAACTCTGCTTTTTTCTACTGATCTAGATCAACTCCAACCCCTTAGATGCTGTAAAAATAACCACACCAGCACGAAAACTAAGGGCATGACTATGAATAAAACAAACTTAATAACACTGGCAATTACGCTACCAGCAACACTGTTAGCATTGACGCTGAGCGCCTGCGGGGGCGGCTCCGGCGGGGGTGAAGAACCCACGCCGGTAACAACAGCAACGCCCGCCGATAACACCACCCCCATTGCCTCGCTGACTGGCACCCAGGTGGAGTTGGGACGTAAACTGTTTTTTGATGCCAATCTATCCGTTCCCGCCGGTCAGTCCTGTGCATCTTGCCATGATCCGGCCAGTGGCTTTGCTGATCCCGATGTTACTCAGAGCACACCGGTTTCCGAAGGCGCTGTTGCAGGACGCTTTGGCAACCGTAATGCGCCGACGGCCGCCTATGCTAGTTTCATCCCGAGACGGACACGCGAAACCCCCAATGGAGTCACCCCCTTTTATCAGGGCGGTCTTTTTCTCGACGGGCGACGCAATACGCTGGCCGAGCAGGCGGGGGATCCCTTCCTTAACCCGGATGAAATGGCTAACCCGGATCAAGCTGCGGTAGTCAATGCGGTGAAAGCATCCGACTATGCCGGTATTCTAGTTTATCTGAATGATGAAAATGTATTTGATGACGTGGGTGCCGCTTATATAAAAATCACTGAGGCGATTGCCGCGTTTGAAATGACTGAGGAATTAAATCCCTTTACGTCTAAATACGATACTTACTTAAACGACCCCACGGTCTTCTCCGCAGCCGAGTCACGTGGACTCGCTCTGTTTCAGGGGGACGCTCTGTGCAGCATCTGCCACACTCTCGACCCGCTATCGACAAATTCAGATAACCTGTTTACCGATTTTCAATACTGGAATATTGGTGTACCCGCCAACCCGGATAATCCGGTTCGCGCAGTTGATCGAGGTTTGGGAGCAGTTGTCAACGATGCCACACAGGACGGCCGCTTCCGGACACCGACACTACGCAATGTTGAGCTTACCGCCCCATATATGCACAACGGCATGTTCGCCACACTGGAAGAGGTCGTTAATTTCTATGTCACCCGCGATGATGGTAGCTGGACGCCGGAAGTCAGTGAGAATATGGAAACGACCAATATCGGTATTGACATTGATTTTCTGGAGAATCAGGATGAAACCGATCTGGTCGCCTTCCTGAAAACCCTCACCGATGGCTATACGCCCTGAGCTAATGCAGGCGCACAAAGGCTGAGGAAAGCCCTCTCAGTAAGTCAGCCAGTTGATCCAGTGACTGGCTGATCCTTTCCTGTCCTTCCAGGGTATCAACCGTCAGCTCGCTAACCTCGTCCACGGTTTCAACATTAGTACCAATCTCATTCACTAATGAAACCTGTTCGTTAGTGGCCAGACCAATCTGGGCACTCATACCGTGAATTTCCTTCACCGATCCAAGGATTGCTTCCAGCGCCGAACCGGCTTCACTTGCCTGACCCACCGCTGACTCCGCACTCTGGCAACCGGCATTCATGGTTTCCACGGCCTCACGTGCTTCTGTTTGTAAGGTCGTAATCATACCCTCAATTTCCTGGGTTGACTCATGCGTGCGGGTCGCCAGTGAGCGCACTTCATCAGCAACCACCGCAAAGCCACGCCCCTGATCACCGGCTCGCGCCGCTTCAATCGCAGCATTCAATGCCAATAGATTAGTCTGCTCAGCAATCGCCTTAATCGCATCCAGAATACCGCCTATGCGCTGCGACTCCTCATCCAGGCGATTAATAATCGTCGCAGACTGATTAATCTGAGTGGCCAGTGACTGAATAAAATCAATCGTCGCACTGATAACCTTGCGCCCCTGCTCAGCACTGTTGTTAGCCCCATCAGCAGCAGAAAGTACCAGCTCGGCATGTTCTTCAACCTGAACCGCGCTATTACGCAGGCCTTCAATCGAGGCCGTTAATGCATTAATTTCATTGCGCTGATGCACCACGCCTTTATTGGTCAGGGCAACGGAATCGGCCAGATCTTTTGCGGTCCCGTTGACCTGCTCTGATGAATCCTGCATGCGCCCGGCAATCGCCCGAGTCTGGGTTTTCAACATCATTAGTGCCAAACTCAGTTCCCCACCTTCATCCTGACTGTCAGTAAACACACACTGGGCCACGGGGTTTTGTACACACTCCCGCGCATGCCCTATCGCCACACGCAAATGACGCAGGGAAAAGTGCACACCGGCATAAGCCAGTCCTGCTGAAACCGCCAGTAACAAAAGATGCGACACGGAAAAACCAGTAAACACGGCCATTGCCAACCATGGCATAAGTACAACCATGAGCGTCAGCATAATTTTCTTCTCAATCGTCAGCACAGGCAGACGCAAGCGCCAGGGCAGCTTTCCAGCATTTAAATTTTGATACAGTTTTTCTGCTCGCTGCACACTTTTTTCATCCGGACGATAACGCACCGATTGATACTCATCCACCTTGCCCCCTTTTTCAATGGGCATGACATAGGCGTTGACCCAATAGTAGTCACCATTCTTGCAGCGATTCTTAACCACCCCCATCCAGGGTTTTTTTGCCTTCAGCATTTGCCAGAGATTTTCAAAGGCTGCCGGCGGCATATCCGGATGGCGCACAATATTGTGGCTTTTATTTAATAATTCCTGTTCCTCAAAACCACTAATCCGCAAAAATTCATCATTAACATAGGTCGTCTGACCTTTTAGATCAGTCGTCGAGATGATCACTGAAGAATCATCCAGTTTTACTTCATTATCTGAAACGGGAAGATTAACCTTCATTATTTCGTCCTCCGGAAAAATAGCCGCCAAAACCGACGAACCACCATGACTACATACTATCTACCTGTTAATCGGTAGCACTATGAAAACCTTTAATAATTTCCGACCAATTTAGTAGGTTAGAAAGCCTGTACGTAAATGCCAAGTCTTTGCTAAAGTAGTGGGTTCATCGATAAAAATCTTAGGAAATCCATAATGAGCACACATTTTGACCTCATCGCCATTGGTGCCGGTAGTGGCGGCCTTTCTGCCGCCGAACGCGCCGCTGAGTACGGCAAAAAAACTGCTGTCATCGAAAACAGTAAGCTGGGCGGTACCTGCGTCAATATCGGCTGCGTCCCGAAAAAAATTATGTGGTTCGCTTCCGGCATAGCCGAAACCATTCAAAATGCCAGCGGCTACGGCTTTGATGTGGATCTACGGAGCTTTAGCTGGGAAAAACTGGTTGAAGCACGGGAAGGTTATATAAAAGGGATTCTCGACTGGTACGGCAATTATCTGGCCGACTCGAACATTGCCCAGATCCAGGGCACAGGACGGTTCCTGGATACCCACACTGTTGAAGTGGAAGGTCAGCAATATACCGCTGATCACATCGTCATTGCCCCCGGCGGCAAACCCAGCATGCACAACATTCCCGGCGCTGAGCACATGCTCACCTCAGATGGCTTTTTTGCCCTCAAACAACAGCCGAAACGAGTTGCCGTGGTTGGCGCGGGCTACATAGCCGTTGAGCTCGCCGGACTGCTCAATGGTCTCGGCAGCGAGGTTTCCCTGCTGCTGCGCAAGGATCAGTTTCTCTCCAGTTTCGATGCCATGCTGCGCGAAACCCTAATGGAAGAAATGATCAATGCTGGGGTCAACATCATGCCGCGCATCAATATCGAGCGGGTAGAGAAGCGCGAAGACGGCTGTCTGGATATTTACTGCATAAACGGTATGCGCCTGGAAGGTTATGACGCGCTAATCTGTGCGATTGGCCGCGAACCCAATATCAAACCACTGAATCTCGATGCCGCCGGGGTAAAATATAATGAGCGTGGCTTCATTCCCACCGATGAATTCCAGCAAACTAATGTCGATGGTATTTATGCCGTAGGGGATGTCACTGGTCAGGCGCAGCTCACCCCTGTTGCGATTGCCGCCGCCCGCCGCCTGTCGGATCGACTATTTAATAACATGCCAGATCGCAAACTGGATTACAGCTTGATCCCCACCGTCATGTTCAGCCATCCCCCCATCGGCACTATCGGCATGACCGAGGGTGAAGCAAGAGAAAAACATGGCGATGCGGTTAAAATTTATCAGACCCGCTTCACCGCCATGTATCATGCGTTAAGCCCCCATCAGCAACGTACCGCCATGAAACTGGTCTGTGTCGGTGCAGATGAAAAAGTCGTCGGCTGCCACATCATTGGCATGGGCGCGGATGAAATGCTGCAAGGTTTTGGTGTGGCCATAAGAATGGGTGCAACCAAGAAAGACTTCGACAATTGCGTTGCTATTCATCCCACCAGCTCGGAAGAACTGGTGACCATGCGCTAAGGATCTTTAACTCCCTCTCCCCAGCGGGGAGAGGGGAGCACCCCCCCCCGAGATAAATGCTATGACTCTTCGCACATTTGAAAATATCACCCCGAAAATCAGCGATGGAGTTTACATCGATGACACCGCACTCATTATCGGCGATGTCGACATTGGTCACGACAGTTCTATCTGGCCATTTACGATTATCCGTGGCGACGTGAACCAGATTCGCATTGGTGAGGGCACTAACATTCAGGATCATAGCGTTCTGCATGTCAGCCATATCGGCGGGCCTTATAATCCTGAAGGTAACACACTGGTAATTGGCAACCGTATCACCGTCGGCCATCGCGTTACTCTGCACGGCTGCACGGTCCACGATGACTGCCTGATTGGTATGGGCAGCACCATTATGGATGGTGCAATAATACATTCCGATACCATCATCGGTGCAGGATCACTGGTAGCTTCCAACAAGGAACTTGAAACCGGCTATCTCTGGCTTGGTTCACCCGCACGCCGAGTGCGTGCGCTCAGTGACAACGAAAAAGAATCCATTCGTTATTCCGCGCACCATTATTTACGCTTAAAGCAGCGATACCTGAAGCCTTAGTTAATCTGAACTGATACGCAGTAAGAATAAACCCTGGCTATGCGCACTGTTCTTTAAAATATAGGTGAAAATATATTTCTTTATTCAGTGCAATGTTGACTTCTTTGCTAGAGATGCTCATCAGATAATAAAAATACAAACGACCGTTTTACGGATCAATCTTGACGATTTCTCCCAATCCTGGCGACAAGCCCAAACCATGACCACGGTTTGACACATAAATTGCACCGGAAGGTCCAATCGTCATAGCCGTTGGAAAATCCAGGCCCGTGGCCACAACGGTTCTAGTGCCATCAGAAGAAAGCTTTGTTATACGCCCACTGTCTCTAAATAAAAATGGAAACTCACCTGTGTTCGTCGTTGACGTTTCCAGTATATATAACTCACCTTTACGATTAAATGCCAGATCAATTATGCTTGTGAAACCTTCAGAAAATATTGAAATATCACCACCATGTGTTATTTTATAAATTGCTGAGCTGCCAATAAGAAATGGGTGCTCGCCAAAGCTCCCTATGTAAACATTCCCTTCCTTGTCTATATCTATAGCAACAGGTGTGTCGTACCCCTGAATAAATTCAGCAAGATCAGCGAGCTTACTTAGTTTCCCATGATGATCCATCTTAATAATCGTGCTTCTGTTCGCTTCAACAATTATTACCTCATCGTGATGGTTAACCTTAATTGAATAAGGCGAACCTTCTGGATCCTGGTCATCATCAGGAGAGAAATTTTGCGGGTTGTTGATATTATAATCAGAAATATCAACAAGTAGCTTTATCTTGTTCTTTTTCAGGCTAACAATAGAATTCGGTAAATCAACATTACCTTTGGAACAACCTGCCTGTATAAGAACAATAATTTTATGGTTAAGGAATTCAATATCGACCGGCCCCAGCGCATCCAGGAACTGAGTTTGAGAAGAAGGCAATCCATCCGCAACTGTATAACGTTTACCATGTGGCGTGACAACGCTAATTCGACCTGTGTTACCACCCGTTATCGGACCCAGGTGCGGTGGTGCCTGATCGCAGATCCCTTCAGTGCTGGTCGTGCCACCAAGCCCTGCCTCCGATACATATAAAAAAATACCATGAGGATCAAATGCCAGTCCTCTTGGATTATTAAATCCAGTTGCGACAACTTGTGCATTTTCTGATAATTCTGCCCATATGGGAGTCACAAAAAATAATGCACAAAAAGAATACAGCAATCCATGTATAATTATTTTCACTTTCTTCTCCTTCTTTCTAAAATAAAACCTTATGCTGCAGATGATTATGTCGAACTATCAACCAATATGATTTAGCTTTCGCCATACTGACAACTCATGAACATCTCGAGAATTGATTACTAACTATAAACTGCATATCTTTCTTTTATATTCTGCTGATATGAATTGGAGAGTAAAAACCATTCATCAAACATACTACCAAATTGATTGAATAAATCATCAACTATATGGGAACTCAGTTGCCTTAACTCTGGCAATAAAACTATTTTGTCTAGTTCTCCTGAAACATCACCCTCACCCACCCAATTTCCTAATGAATGATTACTTTCTGCAACTCGGTGTTTTAACCCGAAGAATTCAAGTTTTTCATCAATGCCTGTATTTATAGATGAGCGATGTAGCGCACCAATAAACACCCCAAATGTTGCTTCCATTACTTCTATCATTACCAGTAACACGCGGGGATCAGATGTACTTTGTGCATAATGCATGATCAAATAGACAAGATGCCTGCATTCACGTGTATCGTTACCCCAAAAGCGCGAAAAGAATGATGTCAAGTCTTCTCCCCAGGCGGAAAAATCAAAACCAAGTTTTTCAAGATCTTTTATATACCATTCCCAGTGACCGAGATCTTCATCACAGTGTGTGATAACAAGTTTCCCAATTTCTGTTTCAGGAGAAGTCGCCTTAAGATGCAATAATATATCTTTAAAGCCCATAATAAAAAATGCCATGGCAGGCACAAATGAATATTTTTC
>CAZNRP010000039.1:0-23940 GCA_964575555.1 uncultured Thiohalophilus sp.
AACGGAGAGATTCGTGATGCATTGATAAATATGGATGTCAGAGAACAACGCGCCATTGATGATGCCATGATCACGCTCGACGGTACTGAAAACAAAAGCAAGTTGGGTGCGAATGCAATGCTGGCCGTTTCCTTGGCCTGTGCCAATGCCGCTGCTCGCGCCTTAGGCGTTCCGCTGTTTCAATATCTGAACACGGGTGAAGGCTATCAATTGCCGGTGCCGATGATGAACATCATCAATGGTGGTTCGCATGCGGACAACAGTGTCGATTTGCAGGAGTTCATGATCATCCCGGTGGGTGCGCCGAATATCAATGAAGCCATTCGCTATGGCGCAGAAATTTTTCATACCCTGAAAAAAGTTCTGCAGGATAAAGGCATGAATACGGCGGTAGGGGATGAGGGTGGCTTTGCTCCGGATTTGCCTTCCAATGAATCGGCGATTGAAATAATTCTGGAAGCCATCGACAAGGCTGGTTTTGAAGCCGGTAAAGATATTTTCATCGGCATCGATGCGGCCAGTAGTGAGTTTTATAAAAACGGTCTATACGATTTAGCTTCTGAAAACAGAAAATTAACCGCCAGCGAATTTATTGATGTACTGGAATCCTGGGTGGATAAATATCCCATTCTTAGCATTGAAGATGGCCTGGCCGAAGACGACTGGGATGGCTGGAAATTGCTGACCGAACGGCTGGGTAAAAAGGTACAGCTGGTGGGTGACGATCTCTATGTCACCAACACCAAAATTTTCAAAGAGGGTATTGATAAAGGCATTGCCAATTCTATTCTGATCAAAGTGAATCAAATTGGCACCCTGAGTGAAACCCTGGATGCCATTGCCATGGCAAAGAAAGCCGGTTACACCGTGGTTATCTCCCATCGTTCCGGCGAGACTGAAGATACCACCATTGCTGATCTGGCCGTAGCCACCTGTGCCGGACAGATTAAAACCGGCTCCATGTCGCGTTCGGATCGAATCAGCAAATATAACCAGTTACTGCGGATAGCCGAGGGACTGGGTGATGAAGCGGTTTATCCGGGCAAGCAGGCTTTTTATAACCTGTTCTAATGATGAAAATACTCGCGGCCACACTGCTGTTTTTGTTTGTACTCCTGCAATATGATTTGTGGGTGGGTGACGGCAGCATGGCCACGGTGCATCATCTGCAACAGGCGGTGGAACATCAGCAACAGGAAAATACAACGCTAAACCTGCGCAATGAAAGTCTGGCCGCTGAAGTTGATGATTTAAAGCAGGGTCTGGAAGCCATCGAAGAACGCGCTCGCAGTGAGTTGGGCATGATTCGAAAAGGCGAAACCTTTATTCAAGTGACCAGTGACTAAATGTAGGTTGGGCTGAGTGAAACGAAGCCCAACAGAGTTGTTGATATTGTCGTGAAGCTGGCAGAATGTTGGGCTTCATTTTATTCAGCCCAACCTACGGAGCGGAGTCTTAATAAGTTTATTTAAAAATCATGCCTTCATCCTCGTCCCTCGTCTCTCGTCCCTCGTCCCTGAATTACTGGGCAGTGATTCCTGCTGCCGGTGTCGGTAAGCGCATGCGTGCTGATGTGCCCAAACAATATTTATCACTGTGCGGTAAACAGGTCATTGCCCATACCATTGAACGTCTGGCTGCACAGCCTCAAATCAAGGGGCTGGTGGTTGCCCTTTCTGAAGACGATGCCTATTGGACGGATCTTGATTTCACCTTGGATAAACCCTTATGGCGAGCCACCGGTGGGGTAGAACGCTGTCACTCAGTCTTAAATGCATTGCATGTATTATCGACTCATGCAGATGATAATGACTGGGTGCTAGTGCATGATGCTGCGCGTCCCTGTGTGCGAACCGAGGATATCAATTTGTTGATTGATACGGTGACGGAAGAGAATATCGGCGGGCTGTTGGCGATCCCGGTCCGCGACACCATGAAGCGCTCGAATAAGAATACGGTTGTTGATACGGTGGATCGCAGCAGTCTCTGGCATGCCCTGACTCCGCAGATGTTTCGTCTCGGCACTTTGCGAGCTGCACTTATTCAAGCATTAGAAGATAAGGCGCTGGTTACCGATGAGTCGTCGGCAATGGAACGTGCACAACATGCTCCAGTTCTCGTTGAAGGTCATGCGGACAATATCAAAATCACCCGGCCGGAAGATTTAATCCTGGCTGAATTTTATTTGCAACAACAGGAAACCAAAGATGCGAATTGGACAGGGCTTTGATGCTCATGCTTTTAAAGCCGAAGGTCGCCTGATCCTGAGCGGGATTGAGATTGAACATGATCAGGGCATGCTGGCACACTCCGATGGTGATGTTGTTATTCATGCGCTCTGTGATGCGATTCTTGGTGCTCTGGCCCTGGGGGATATCGGCAAACATTTTCCGGATACCAATACTGATTTTGAAGGTATCGACAGCCGGATACTATTACGCAAGGTGGTGAGTTTAATGCAAGAGCGGGAGTATGGTCTGAATAATGCGGACATCACCATCATTGCCCAGCAACCTAAAATGGCTGTCTACATTGATCCTATGCGCGAAGTACTGGCCGCAGATATGAATACTGGAATAGAAAATGTCAGCATCAAAGCTACGACGACTGAGAAAATGGGTTTCACCGGACGTGCTGAAGGCATTGCGGTGCAAGCTATCGTGTTGCTAGTTTGAGGTGTTTTAGTTGATGTCTTCCTCTTTTCTTACGCCTCTTCCCTATGCCTACGGTGAACCCGAATGCAGCGGCATCATTCGCCATTGCCCGGAGGATTTTATTGTCGATGAAATTTCAGATATCAAACCTGATGGTGAAGGTGAGCATGTGCTGTTGCAAATTAAAAAACGTAATAGCAATACTGACTGGTTGGCAAAACAGCTGGCGCGTATGGCTTCTGTGGTGGCCAAAGATGTCAGCTATGCTGGACTAAAAGATCGGCAGGCGGTCACCACACAATGGTTCAGCGTGCGGCTTGCCGGTAAAGAAGAGCCAGACTGGAATGAATTAAACAGTGATGAATTCGAAGTTTTGCAGGTTCACCGCCATAATCGTAAGCTACGGCGCGGGGCACTGAAAGGTAATCGTTTTGCATTGTTGATTCGAGATCTTGCATGCGATCCCACCGTGCTTGAAAGTCGGCTGGGACAGATAAAGCAACAGGGCGTGCCCAACTATTTTGGTGAGCAACGTTTTGGTATCGATGGTAGCAACCTGGAAAAAGCAGAAGCCATGTTTGCAGGCAGGCGGGTTAAGTCACGTCACCAGCGCAGTATGTATCTTTCTGCCGCACGTTCTCAACTGTTTAATCATGTATTATCGCAACGAGTTAGGCAGCAAAGCTGGAATCAGGCTATAGATGGTGATGTCATGTTACTGGCCGGCTCGAATAGTTTTTTTAGTATTGATGAAATTGATGATGAACTTTGCCAGCGAGTGGATAGTTTTGATATACACCCCAGTGCTATTCTTTGGGGACGTGGCCGGGCTGAGACACAGGGCCCGGCGGCGGCAATGGAAAGTGAACTGACCGAACAATTTCCAGATTTTTGCACGGGTCTGGAAAAAGCCGGATTGAAAGCCGCGCGTCGCGCCCTGCGTGTTGTCCCTGAAAAAATGGAATGGTCATACCATCCTGAGCAGAAACAATTAGCGTTGAGCTTTGAATTACCTGCCGGTGCGTATGCCACTGTCGTGTTGCGTGAAGTTGTAAATTGTAGGTTGGGTTGAATGAAATGAAGCCCAACAATGCAGGAATTCCTGTTGGGCTTCATTTCATTCAACCCAACCTACACATTATTCCTTTCTTCTTAACAGCACATAAATCGCCCCGGTGCCGCCATCGACCTGGCGTGCCGAGCAGTAAGCGAGAATGTCATCTCGCTGTGGTAACCAGTGGTTAACATACTGTTTCAGAATTGGGCGCTTACCCTGTGAGCCGTGTCCTTTACCGTGAATAATGCGAACGCAACGCAGTCGCTGGCTGTGGCAGTCGTGCAGGAATTCAGCGATGGCTTCGCGGGCTTCAATTTTAGTATAACCGTGTAGATCCAGCTCAGATTCGGTACTAAATTCTCCGCGACGAAGCTTTTTCATGGTTCGCTGGGGAATACCATTACGCATGAATAACAGTTCCTCACCGGTTTCCATATCGGCAGGATTGGCTGGATCAGAGAACATATCCGCGAGCACCTGCTGATTATCCTTTTCCTGTTGCAGGGGCCGGGGCGGGGGACGTTTTTTTACCGGGGTGACGCGCGCTTCTATTTTTAGCTTGCGCGTACCGGCGACACTTTGTTGAAAAAGTTCACGATCTTCATCGGAAACAGGCTGCTTTTTTTTCATCGTGTCATTGGCTCGGGCATGTTAATTTATCAGCGCAATCGCGTAGTTATATATATTAAAGTGTGCGATGCGTCTATTTCTTGTATAGTAAACCGGCCTTGTTTTTGTTTCTATAGGCAAATAAAAAACGATATGCATATTCTAATTAGTAATGATGATGGCTTTGAAGCCGCAGGGATTGTTGCTCTCGCGCGAGAGCTGGAATCGCTTGCTAAAATTACCGTGGTTGCACCCGAGCGTGATCGCAGTGGGGCCAGTAATTCACTGACCCTGGAACTTCCTATTCGTGCCCGTGCAGCGGCAAATGGCTTTATTCGCGTCGATGGTACGCCGACCGATTGTGTACACCTGGCGATTACCGGCCTGCTTGATAGCGAGCCGGACATGGTGGTGTCGGGGATCAATGCGGGTGCAAATATGGGTGACGATGTGCTTTATTCCGGTACCGTGGCAGCCGCGATGGAAGGCCGTTTTTTGGGCCTGCCTGCGATTGCTATTTCTCTGGCTGGCGGCACCGCACATTTTGATACGGCAGCCAGGGTAGCAAAAACCCTGGTCACACAGCTGCAAACTGAGCCGTTGCCACAGGACACGATTCTCAATATCAATGTACCTGATCTTCCCTGGGATGAACTCAAAGGTTTTTTGGCAACTCGCTTAGGCCATCGGCACAAGGCGGAGCCGGTGGTCTGTGATCGTGATCCGCGCGGGCGCAAGATTTACTGGGTCGGGCCACCTGGGGCGGAACAGGATGCCGGGCCGGGAACCGATTTTTACACGGTACGAAACGGTTATGTCTCGGTAACACCGATACAGGTTGATTTAACCCGACATCAAAGTATTGATTCTATACAAAGCTGGTTGAAGGAGTTGTAAGCCTTGGTTACAAGCAAACTGGCCGGTATCGGCATGACCTCACAGCGTACCCGGGATCGTTTGATTGCCCGCTTACGTGATGAAGGCATTGATGATTCGCGAGTGCTCGAAGTAATGCGCACAACCCCTCGCCATATTTTTGTCGATGAAGCTCTGGCCAGCCGCGCCTATGAAGATACGGCACTGCCCATCGGTTACGCGCAGACCATTTCCCAACCTTATATCGTTGCCCGCATGACCGAAGTCCTGCTGGCAGGGGGGCGTTGCAAAAAAGTGCTTGAGATCGGCACCGGCTCCGGTTATCAGACTGCGGTGCTAGCGCAGCTGGTTGATCAGGTTTATAGCGTCGAACGTATTCCCGAATTACATGCCCGTGCGCAGAAATGTTTGGCTGAGCTGGCCCTGCGCAACATACGTTTTCAACTCAGTGATGGCAGTTGGGGCTGGAAACAATTTGCGCCTTATGATGGCATCATTGTTACTGCTGCGCCGGAGCAGGTGCCGGAAGAACTGTTAGCGCAACTTGCTGAGGGTGGCCGACTGGTGATTCCCAGTGGTCGTGCCAATGAGCAGCGTTTGCGATTGATCATTCGTAATGCAGATAGTTTTAGTGAAACTCTGCTGGACTGGGTGAGTTTTGTGCCTCTTATAAAAGGAGAGAAGTAAGTGAAGGTGTTTTCCCGTCTATTTGAAATTGTTATGCGTTGGGTTGAACACCGGCATGCTCCCTGGTATCTGGCTGGTTTGAGTTTTGCGGAGTCATCCTTCTTTCCCATTCCACCGGATGTGATGCTGGCACCGATGTCGCTGGCAAATACTGAGCGTGCGTGGCGTTATGCCGCGTTGACTACGCTTGCTTCGGTTGTTGGCGGCATCGCCGGTTATGCGATTGGCATGTTTGCCTTTGAAATGGTTGAACCCTTACTGCACAGCGCGGGCTATTGGGAGCGTTTTGAACTGGCACGTCGCTGGTTTGATAGCTGGGGGATCTGGGTAGTGTTACTCGCGGGATTTTCACCTATCCCTTACAAGGTTTTTACTATTAGTTCCGGTGTTGTGGGTATGGCTTTTTTACCCTTTGTACTGGCTTCTATTGTCGGACGCGGCGCACGCTTCTTTCTGGTGTCCGGCTTAATGGTCTGGGGTGGAGAAAAAATGGAACAGAGTCTGCGTCGTTATATTGATCGTATTGGCTGGGTGCTGGTGGTTGCGGTGATTGTTGCCTGGTTTACGCTGAAAAATTAATGCAGCCTGTGATGCAAACCCGCCTGATAGTCATTGTTCTGGCGAGTTTACTGTTAGCGGCCTGTAGCAGTCGTTTTGTCAGCTACGGCGATGGTCGTTATTCTAATAAAAATAAATATGATCAATCACAGCACACGGTTCGTAAAGGTGAAACCCTGTACTCAATTGCCTGGCAACATGGTGTTGACTACCGCAAAGTTGCAGGTTGGAATGATATTTCACGCCCCTATACAATCTTTCCGGGACAGAAAATAAAACTAACGGGCATTGAGAAAAAAAAATCTGCACCTGAAACTAAAACTAAGGTAGTATCGAAACATGGAAAGATGTCTGCTAGCACAGATAAAAAATATACCGCATCACAAAAAAATAAGAATAATAAAAACACAAAAATCACATGGTACTGGCCAACCAGTGGCAAAATAATTAGTCGGTACTCAGCGAAAGATCCGGGTAAGAAAGGCTTAGATATTGAAGGCAGGATGGGGCAGCCGATCCTTGCCGCTGCAAGTGGTGAAGTCGTTTATAGTGGCAATGGTCTACGTGGCTATGGAAACCTTATTATTATCAAGCATAATGACATTTATTTTAGTGCCTATGCGCACAACCATAATTTATTCGTGAAAGAAGCCGAAAAGGTAAAGTTTGGCCAGAAAATTGCCGATATGGGTAATAGTGAAACCAGTAGGCCAATGTTGCACTTTGAGATAAGGCGTAATGGAAAACCTTCTAACCCTTTGAAGTATTTGCCGAAAAAACATTAATGAAGGTTTAAACCATGCATCATGGGCAATGATAACAAACCCCCTTTCAATAACGAAAATATGGAGCTAACTGACGTGGAAGCTGTTTCTGAAGCAATGGACGATAAAAGTGATGCGGTTATTTTGAGTGAAGATGATTCGACAAATGTCTCATCTGAAGCAGAGGTGGCGGTTGAAAGTAAAACCAAGAATGTGGCAAAGAACGAAAAAGTAAAATATCGGGCGGGCAATATTCCTGATGGACAACTAGATGCAACCCGGCTGTACCTGGGTGAAATTGGTTTTACCCCGCTGTTAACGGCGGATGAAGAAAAATATTATTCCCGTCTTGCGCTTAGTGGTGATGAATCCGGGCGCAAGAAAATGATCGAATGTAATTTGCGTCTGGTGGTAAAAATTGCGCGGCGTTATCTTAATCGCGGACTGGCATTACTGGATTTGATCGAAGAAGGTAATCTCGGTCTGATACGCGCCGTTGAAAAATTTGATCCTGAACGTGGCTTTCGTTTTTCAACGTATGCAACTTGGTGGATACGGCAGACCATTGAACGTGCCATCATGAATCAGACGCGTACCATACGGTTACCGATTCATGTTGTTAAGGAAATAAACATTTATTTGCGCGCGGCAAGACACCTGGCTCAAACCCTGGATCATGAGCCGAGCGCAGAAGAAATTGCAGAGAAACTGGATAAGCCGATTCAGGATGTTAAGCGTATGCTGGGACTGAACGAACGCATTGCTTCAGTGGACAGCCCGCTGGGAGTGGATGCGGATAATTCTCTGCTGGATGCGATCCCCGATGAAAACAATGTCGATCCGGTGGTGCTGTTGCAGGATGACGATGTTAAAGGCAACATCGAGCAATGGCTGGGACAGTTGAGTGATAAACAGCGTGAAGTGGTTGAACGTCGTTTTGGTTTACATGGCTATGATGTTTCTACTCTGGAAGAAGTGGGCAACACCATCGGTGTTACCCGTGAACGAGTACGGCAGATTCAACTCGAAGCCTTGAAAAAACTGCGCGACATTCTCGAAAAAGAAGGCTACTCGGTCGATGCCTTGTTTAAATAACATCATATTCGGGTAGGTTGGTGCTGAGCGAAAGCGAAGTCCAACATAATTTGATACTGCTGCTTGTTGGGCTTCGCTTTCGCTCAGCACCAACCTACTGTTTTATACTATCAACGCCGCGACTACCTGTCGTCCATCTCCGACTAACAAATTAAACGTTCGGCAGGCTGCCGGTGTATCCATGACTTCAAGCCCGATCCCGGCCTGATGTACCGGCAGGGTGATTTCTACGCCGGGAAATTGTAATTTTGTTCCGGTTCCTAAAATGATGAGTTCGGGAGTCAATTGACAGATGCTTTCCATGGCGGCGGCGTTGAGTTGCTCAAAGGCGGAAACGGGCCAGTCGCTGATGAGTTGGGTCGGGGTAATGATGAAGCTGGTGGTCAGTGAACTCAGCCCTGTTTCCGGATCAGCGGGCAAATCCCGTTGTAGGTTGTGAGGAAGCTGTAGTTCAATTCGTTGCGCGGTGTAGCCATGAATGCACAGACCGCTGTGTTTATCCTCGGCAAATTTCATTTTAGTTCCTTTTCTGTGTTAATAGTGTTCCATATTATATGGAATAAGCGGCTTCCACACATTGACAGGCTGCCTGCTCAGCCGTTAATGTTACCAGCTTTGTCGGGCATGTAAGCCCTGAATTTAATTTGAGCCGGATAGCCCCTTGATCGACGATTTTCCCAGAATTAAACGCCTCCCCCCCTATGTGTTCAATATTGTCAATGAACTCAAGGCTGCCGCACGTGCGCGGGGTGAGGATATTATTGATTTTGGCATGGGTAATCCGGATCAACCCACGCCTAAGCACATTGTCGATAAGCTGGTTGAAGTTGCCCAGCGTCCGGATACACACCGTTATTCGCTTTCACGGGGAATTCCGCGCCTGCGTCGTGCCATCAGTAACTGGTACAAAACCCGCTACGAAGTCGAGCTTGATCCGGAAACAGAAGCCATTGTCACCATCGGCTCTAAAGAAGGTCTGGCACATTTAGCGCTAGCCACCGTGGGGCCCGGTGATGCGGTACTGGTGCCGAGTCCGGCTTATCCGATTCATCCCTATGGTTTCATTATTGCTGGCGCGGATATTCGCCATGTGCCGATGACGCCTGAGCTGGACTTTTTTGAGGAGCTGGAAAAGGCGATCAAGGATTCCTGGCCACGGCCAAAAATGTTGGTACTGAATTTTCCCAGCAACCCGACCACTGAATGTGTGGAGCTGGAATTTTTTGAAAAAGTGGTGGCCATTTGTCGTGAGCATGAAATCTGGGTCGTCCATGATCTGGCCTATGCCGATATTGTTTTCGATGGGTATAGAGCCCCCTCGATTTTGCAGGTGGAAGGTGCACGGGATGTCGCGGTGGAGTTTTACTCGCTGTCAAAAAGCTACAATATGCCCGGCTGGCGCGTGGGTTTCATGTGCGGGAATTCTACTCTGGTGGCAGCACTGGCGCGAATGAAATCCTATCTGGATTATGGCATGTTCACGCCGATACAGGTGGCGGCGATCACCGCACTGGAAGGACCGCAAGACTGCGTGGCAGAAATTTCAGAAATGTATCGAGCGCGGCGTGATGTACTGTGTGATGGCCTTAATGCTATCGGCTGGAAAATTGAAAAACCGAAGGCGACCATGTTTGTATGGGCTCCAATTCCAGCAGCCTATCGGGAAATGGGCTCGCTGGAATTTTCCAAGTTATTACTGAAAGAAGCGAAAGTCGCGGTTTCACCGGGTATTGGCTTTGGTGAATATGGCGACGATCATGTGCGCTTCGGATTAATTGAAAATGAACACCGTACCCGCCAGGCTATTCGTGGCATTCGGGACATGTTCAAGCAGCTAGAAAAATAATGAGAGGAAAGAAATTGTGGATGCGGTAAAAGCAGGTTTATTAGGATTAGGTACGGTCGGTGGCGGCACCGTCAATGTATTAAAACGTAACGCGGAAGAAATTGCACGTCGTGCCGGACGGGGCATCGTCGTCACGCATGCCGTAGCGCGTGATTTAAGTAAGCCTCGAATCTGTAACACTGATGGTATTAGTCTGAGCACCGATCCGATGGATGTCATTAACAGTGATGTTGAAATCGTGATTGAGCTTATCGGCGGTGATGAGCTGGCCAAAGATCTGGTTCTGGCGGCGATTGCACAGGGCAAGCATGTGGTGACGGCGAATAAGGCACTGATTGCCAAACACGGCAACGAGATTTTTGCTGCCGCCCGTGAAAAGGGCGTGATGGTGGCCTTTGAAGCCGCCGTGGCCGGCGGTATTCCAATTATTAAAGCCATTCGTGAAGGTCTGGCCGGGAACAAAATTCAGTGGCTGGCCGGGATCATCAATGGCACCGGGAATTTCATTCTCACCGAGATGCGTGATAAAGGCCGGGACTTTTACGATGTGCTCAAAGAAGCGCAGGATCTGGGTTACGCCGAAGCCGATCCGAGCTTTGATGTGGAAGGCATCGACGCCGCGCATAAATTAACGATTCTGGCTTCCATTGCCTTTGGTCTGCCGTTGCAATTTGAGGCCGCCTATACGGAAGGCATTACCAAAATTACCCGCGAAGATGTGAATTATGCGGAAGAGCTGGGGTATCGGATCAAGCATCTGGGAGTCAGTCGCCGCACCGACAAAGGGGTTGAGTTGCGTGTGCATCCCACACTGATTCCGGAACGCCGATTGATCGCCAATGTGGATGGGGTGATGAACGCAGTGCTGGTGCAGGGCGATGCTGTCGGCCCGACGCTCTATTATGGAGCCGGTGCTGGTGATGAACCCACCGCCTCTGCGGTGGTTGCCGATATTGTTGATGTGGTGCGGGTGCTGACCACCGATCCGGAAAACCGGGTACCGCATCTGGCCTTTCAGCCGGATGCCCTGTCTGATTTACCCATTCTTTCCATGGACGAGGTGGAAACAGCGTATTACCTACGTATGCAGGCCGATGATCGTCCCGGTGTGCTGGCCGATGTGACCCGTATTCTGGGGGATTCAGGGATCAGTATCGAAGCTATGATTCAGAAAGAACCTCAGCCCGATTCGGATAAAGCTAATATCATTATGCTCACCCAGACGGTGATGGAAAAACAGATGAACCAGGCCATTAAAAATATTGAAGCACTGGATAGTATTCATGGTGAAGTGACGCGCATTCGGATGGAATCGCTGGGTAATGACTGAAAACATTCGGGCAAAAAATATTCACTACAGAGGACACGGCGGTCACAGAGAAAAGCCAAACTAGATATAATTTTTTCTCTGTGACTGCCGTGTCCTCTGTGGTTAAAAAGATTTAAAATATTTAAGGAGTAAACACAATGCCTTTTCGTAACCGCTACACAGGCTTAATTGACAAATACCGTGACCGTTTGCCCGTACATGATGACACTCGCATCATCAGTCTGGGTGAAGGTAATACGCCGCTGATTCGCTTACATAACATCCCCGATCATTTAGGCACGGATGTTGATATTTATGTAAAGTATGAAGGCCTGAATCCAACGGGTTCATTTAAAGATCGTGGCATGACCCTGGCTGTGACCAAGGCGGTGGAAGAGGGCAGCAAGGCGATCATCTGCGCATCTACCGGCAATACTTCAGCGGCGGCGGCTGCGTATGCGGCACGTGCTGGCATTACTGCTTTCGTACTTATTCCCGATGGTAAAATTGCACTGGGTAAATTGGCGCAGGCAATGATGCATGGCGCGGTAGTGATTCAAATCAAGGGTAACTTTGATGACGGCATGCAGCTGGTAAAAGAAGTGGGTGAACAGGCTCCGGTGACCATTGTTAATTCCATCAATCCCTATCGTATTCAGGGGCAGAAAACCGCTGCCTTTGAAATTATTGAAGAGTTAGGCACCGCGCCGGACTTTCATTGTATTCCAGTTGGCAATGCGGGCAATATTACCGCACACTGGATGGGATACAGCGAGTACCATGAAAATGGCATCGTCAATAATCGTCCGCAGATGCTGGGCTATCAGGCTGCCGGTTCCGCGCCTTTCATGCGTGGTGAAATGGTCAATGATCCCGATACCGTGGCCACCGCGATTCGCATCGGTCACCCACAAAGCTGGGACAAAGCCTGGAAAGTCAAAGAAGAATCCAAGGGCTGGTTTGATGAATGTGTTGATGAAGAAATTCTGGCGGCACAAAAATTATTGGCCGAGAAAGAAGGTATCTTCTGTGAACCGGCTTCGGCAACCTCTCTGGCCGGAGCAATCAAAGATATTAAGACTGGTAAAATTCCAGCCGGTAGTAAGATCGTTTGTACCTTGACCGGTCATGGGCTTAAAGATCCGGATACCGCGATCCAGCAAAGTACCCGTCCGCTGATCACCATTGATGCCACCCTGGATAAAGTGAAAGTCGCAATTCTGGATAATATGGAATAATATTGTAGGGTCGGCTTTAGCCGACCCTGGCAGACTAAAATCGGCCCTACGTTTTGAATGAGATACTCTGAGATCACATCAATGTCTCATAAATCTATTACCCTCTTTGTCCCCGGCCTGCTCGAGCCAGTTGAAGCATTCAAGCATCTTCCTGCTGTTGATACCCCGGCGTTAAAAAATCTACAACGATTCCTTTCTCGTGCTGAAAAAAAACCGGTCGATATTCACGACTGGCATGGTGGACTTGCTTCCTTATTCAGTTTTAAGAAGTTACCCGCAGCTGAATTACGTTACCAGCAATATGCGGGTGTGTCGGATAAATCCTTTTTTTGTCTATGTGCTGATCCGGTTTTTATCCAGCCTGATCTGAACAGTGCAATTTTACTGGCCCATGAGGAACTGGCTCTCTCACTGGAGGAGGCAGAACAATTAGTAGCGGCTATCAATGAACACTTTGCCGATGAACACTGGACCTTGCAAGTGTTACAGCCGCATTGCTGGGTGATGAAATCCGTCCAGCCTTTTTCAGTGAAAACAACAGCACTGCTGAAACTAATTGGTCAGCCTATTGGCAATAGTCTTGTACAGGGAGAAGACAAATCTTACTGGCAACGCATACAAAATGAAATCCAGATGTTGTTGTTTGCGCATCCACTGAATGAGCAGCGTGAGCAACAGGAAAGGCCACCTGTCAATAGTCTCTGGTTCTGGGGTGAGGGTGAGTTAACTGAAAGTAGCACGGACTGGCAGTGTATTTTAGGCCAGGGTGATTTGCTGGATGCGTTAATCGATAATTTTCACTGTGTTGGAAAAAAAACCAGTCTTTATGAACAGCTGAATATTGATGCTACTGTACATACCCTGGTGGCGAGTAATGAATTTGAATCGATAACCCAGGCGCAAGATATATATGCCTGGGTCGAGGCACTGAAACAATTTGAAAATAACTGGATGCCGGTGGTATTTGATTTATTAAATGCGCGAAAAATTGATGAAATTAATTTACTCGTCGGTGATGGCCTGCAGTTTAAGCTGAACAGGAAAATGTCTCGCCGCTGGTGGCGGAAAATAAAATCACTGGATACCTTTAAAAAATGACAACTGTTATTCAAGCACGCACGCTGCCGGACACCTTACCAAAACTGGATAAAGTGTCACCCCTGTTACAGCGTATTTATGCGGCCCGGAAAATAAAATCCATGCAGGAACTGGATTATAGTGTCAGTCAGCTACTTCCTTTTAATCAGCTTAAGGGGATTGATGCAGCAGTACAGATTTTAGTGGATGCACTACGCGCACAAGATTCTATTTTAATCGTCGGTGATTTTGATTGCGATGGTGCCACCAGTACCGCATTGGCGGTAAAGGGATTGCGTGCATTTGGCTTTGCACAGGTTAATTATCTGGTGCCGAATCGTTTTGAATACGGTTATGGTTTAACGCCTGAAATTGTTGAGGTGGCATTAGAGTATCGACCGAATTTAATTATCACTGTTGATAATGGTATTTCCAGTATTGATGGTGTGGCTGCCGCAAAAGAAAAAGGCGTGCAGGTGTTGGTGACCGATCATCACTTAGCCGGTTCGAAATTACCCGAAGCTGATGCCATCGTGAACCCTAATCAGCCAGGTGATAATTTTACCAGTAAAAATCTGGCTGGTGTCGGGGTAATGTTTTATCTGCTTATGGCCTTACGTGCCCATTTACGTGAACAGCACTGGTTTGAAAATCAGAATAAAGCAGAGCCCAATTTGGCTCAGTGGCTGGATCTGGTGGCCATGGGAACAGTGGCCGATGTGGTGCCACTGGATCATAACAACAGAATATTGGTAGCACAGGGACTGGCGCGTATGCGTGCCGGTAAACTTTGTGCAGGCTTAAAAGCCATGGCTAAGGTTTCAGGTAAAAATATAGAAAACTTATCAGCCAGTGATATTGGTTTTTCGATTGCGCCGCGTTTTAATGCCGCCGGTCGGCTGGACGATATGAGCCTGGGGATTGAATGTTTGTTATCAACGGATGAACAGGCAGCGCTAAAATTAGCGCAGCACCTGGATGAACTCAACCAGGAGCGCAGACTGATTGAAAATGACATGAAACAACAGGCTCTGGATTTACTCGCTCGAATGCGTCTGGACGACAATGATAAAAGCTTGCCCGTTGGTCTTTGCCTGTTTGAGTCTGAATGGCATGAAGGTGTGGTTGGTATTCTTGCTTCACGAATAAAAGATCGCTTGCACCGCCCGGTGATTGCCTTTGCGCGCACAGCGAATGAGCAAATAAAAGGTTCCGCACGCTCGGTAAAAGGTGTGCATATTCGTGATGTGCTGGATGCGGTGGCCACCCGTTATCCACATTTACTTAGTCGTTTTGGCGGCCATGCGATGGCCGCGGGTTTAAGTCTGGAAGAAAACAATTATGCCGAATTTGCCTTAGCCTTTGAGCAGGAGGTTAGCCGCCATCTTGATGCCGATTCGCTGCAGGGATGGATTGAAACCGATGGTGAATTAAAGGCTGATGAACAAACGATGACCATAGCTGAACTCCTGGCTACAGCCGGTCCCTGGGGACAGGGATTTGAAGAGCCCATATTTGAAGGTTGTTTTCGTTTGCGGCAAAGCAGGATTGTGGGTGAAAAACATTTGAAAATGGTACTGGAAAATAATGCAGGTACCACGGTTGATGCCATTGCTTTTAATGCTACGGACACAGATTGGCCGTTGAAAGTTGAACAGGTGAATATTGCTTACCGGCTGGACATTAATGAATTTCGAGGGGCACGGAAACTTCAATTTATGGTGCAGCACATAGAGCCAGTATTGGCGAGTTGAGGGGTTCTGAATATATTATCTAAAGTCTTAAGGTGACTAAAGTTATTCGATCATTAGCCGTTAAACTGCTGAAGTTAAAAAAAAAAGAGGGCCTGAGTTGTCCCCGATAAATCAGTATGTTTTTAACATAAGGAGCATTGCGGTGGAAAATCGGTATATGATTTTGCGTAAACAAAACTCAGCCTGGGTCATGAGCAGTCTGTTTGCTGCAAGCCTGTATGCCTCTCCGGCACTGGCAGAAAATTGGGCTGATCGTATTCTTGTAACGGGTTTCATGTCGGCCAAATACCAAAAAATTAATGAAAAAGAATTTTTTAATGGTGATATTGATTCCGGGGTTGGCAAGGATGGTTCTTTTCGCGGCACCATGCTGGGTCTAAATATCAACACGGCGATCGATGATCGTGTCTCCCTCGCCGCGCAGTTTCTGGCGACTCAGGAAGACAGTGATTATGTCACCCATCTCGACTGGGGCTTTGTCGCGGTCAGTCTGAGCGATGATCTTAAAGTCCGTGCCGGTAAAATTAAATTTCCCACTGGGCTCGTTAATGAGTATGTTTCGGTGGGCAATGCTTATCCCTGGATTACGCCACCGATGCTGTTTTATACCGAAGATGCCAGTGGCCCGAATAATACCCGTGAGGCCTATACTGGGGCCAGTGGTTTTTGGGAGTATAGCCGTGGTGATATGAATATGAATGCCGATGTGTTTGGTGGCGAGATCAAGCTGGAAGCCATGCATGTTCACAATCTGACGGGCGCGAAATTTCACATCGACTGGAATGAGGAAATTAATTTTCAGGTCTCTTACTACAAAGGCATTATGCGAGATACGCTTAATGCGGCGATGGAAGGGTTATCGCATACCAACTATGCACTGGGAATGCGTGTCGACTTGAATAATATCGTCGGCTATGCCGAATGGGCCGACACGGATATGGAACTCAAAACCTTGACTGGTAATAGCTGGTATACCACCTGGGGATATCAGATAGGAAACTGGCTGCCACACCTGACCTATCAGTATTTTGAAAAAGGTAAAGATAGTGCATCGCCACAGGAACAGAAGTTATCAACGGTAGGGCTGCGTTATGATCTTTCTGATGTCGCCGATCTGAAAATTGAGTACAGCATAATCAAGACTGAGCAGGGGAGGGGGCTGTTTGCAACCACACCGGTTGATAACAGTATCAATATGTTTGGTGTCGCTATCGACGTTGTCTTTTAGGGAGGAGCCGGTATGTTAAATTCAAAACAGAAAATAAATATGGGTTCTCTACTGCTTGGGTTGTTCATTCTGGCATTTACGCAACTGGTGTTTGCTGATCTTGTGGTTATTACGAACAAGGCAAACAAAGTGGATAGTCTTAATGTTGATCAGGTTAAAGCGTTGTTTCTGCAAAAAGAAAAATCTTTTCCCGGTGGCAATCACGTGGTCCTGGGTGACCAGTCAAAAGACAGTGCGGTTCGCGATGATTTTGGTAGCAGCATACTGGATAAAAACCCGAAAAAGTTGAAACGCTATTGGTCTAAACGCGTGTTTGCAGGTAAGGGTGTTCCTCCGAAGGTAGTGGGTGATGATGCGGCGATGAAAAACTGGGTGGCAAAGACACCAAACAGTCTGGGTTATATCAATGCCGAGGCGCTGGATGATTCGGTTAAGGTGTTGTTTAAACCTTAGTGGTGTTTACATCATTCTGGTTTTAACTGGATGATAAAAATTATTTGTCAGACTGACGGACGAGTTAGGCATAATTTCCTCTACTGCAGGAGTCGTATTTATGAGCTGGTTTAAATCTCTTTCAGTCAATGTAAAAATCATGTTGATTGGTGCAACAGGTATTATTGGTTTTATATTGAATCTAGGTTTTGGTTACTGGGTGTCAATTGATAATGAAGTACGGCTGAAAAATATTCAGAAAGTGATTTATCCGGTACTTGAGCGTTCGGATTCTAATCTTGCCCGAATGGAACGTATTAAGGATGTACTGGGAACGGCGGTTTATACTGAAGATGAGGAAATGGTTTTTGAAGTCACGGATGTGCTGGCCAAGGAAATTCAACAGGCCTTTGCTGAAATAAAAAGTATTGACCAGGCACAGGTTCCAGCTGTTAGTGAGCTGGAAACATTGTTTAATAATTATTATGATACGGCGCGTAGCGTAACTCTGGGTCTTATCAATGAAACCAGTTCAGGCGCGGAGTTGGAAACGGGCTCAAATAAAATGGTCGAAGCCATGGCTGTTTTTGAAAAACAATTGCAAGAATATCAAAAGACAGAATATAACCGTTTTATTAGCACCGTGGATGGCACCCGGCAGGCAGCGCATGATGGCATGTTGTTGAGTTTGCTAATTGGTGTGGTTATGAGCTTGTTGCTGGGGTTTGCAGTATTTATAGTCGGTCGAATAATTAATAATAGCATTAAAGAGGTTGCCGACTCTCTCGAAGAAATTGCTACGGGCGAAGGCGATTTGACTCGTCGTTTGTCCACACCGAGTCAGGATGTTATTGGCAATTTGGTGAATAGTTTTAATACCTTCATGGAAAAACTTCACGGCATTATCCGTGATGTGTCGGACTCAACCAGTCAGGTTGCCACGGCAGCGGATGAAATGTCTTCTATCTCAATGGAAAGCAATGAAGGTGTTAATAAACAACAGGCTCAGACTGAGCAAGTTGCCGCCGCCATGAATGAAATGGCTTCAACAGTGGCGGAAGTGGCACAAAATGCAGAAGCCGCCGCCGCCGCTGCACAAAATGCCAGTGAGGAAGCGAGAAACGGTTCCGTTGTGGTGGAAAATGCGATGTCGGCTATTAATAGTTTAGCGAATGAGGTTGAAGGAGCGGAAAAAGTTATCAAGCAACTGGAAGCGGACAGTGAAAATATTGGCGGGGTGGTGGAAGTCATTCGCGGGATCTCCGAGCAAACCAATCTGCTGGCCTTAAATGCAGCGATCGAAGCGGCCCGTGCGGGTGAGCAGGGCCGTGGTTTTGCTGTGGTTGCCGATGAAGTTCGGACACTTGCGAGTCGAACCCAGGAATCTACACAGGAAATTCAGACCATGATTGAGCGTCTGCAATCGGGCACAAAGCAAGCTGTAGACGTGATGGTAAAAGGTCATGAACAGGCTGAGCATAGTGTTAAAGAGGCGGCGAATGCCGGTGAATCACTTCGGGCGATCACTACGGCAGTTACTACTATCAATGAAATGAATAGTCAGATTTCCCGTGCGGCAACTGAACAGGGATCCGTCGCGAATGAAATCAATCAGAATATCAATGTCATCAGCGGGATCGGGGAACAGACTTCTCAAGGTGCTCAGCAGACGGCTACCGCGAGCCAGAAAATGACACAATTAGCTTCGCAGTTACAAGGACTGGTGGGACAGTTCAAAATATAAATTTAAACAACTCTGAGATCAATTTAAAGGGTAATAGAATTGTTTCCTGCGTGGGAATATACATGGTGGTGACAAGGTGATGTGAGATATGGCTTCCCACGGAGATCGTGGGAGTTTCCACGCTCATGGTTCGACAAGCTCACCACGAACGTGGAAGCTCACCACGAACGTGGAAACGCACCACGAACGGTAGTATCTGCGTAGAAACGAGAGATGATGTTGCAGAACTACAATTTTTGCAGTTGGCACTGGCCGCTTTCACACACCAGCACACTGCCCTGTGTATACCAGTCACCGAGTACGATGCGTTTTACATTTTCACCATTAACTTCAAACTCATGAATCGCCGGGCGATGAGTATGCCCGTGAATCAAACGCTGAACCGGCTGGGTGGAAAACATGCGTTCAACTTCCGTTTGATTCACATCCATGATGTCATTAGCCTTATTACTGGTTTCCGCTTTACTCATATCACGAAACTGTTTTGCCAGTGCCAGACGTTCTTCCGGTGATTTTGCCAGCACCCCGGCCTGCCACTGGGGATTGCGTACCATGGCACGGAACTTCATATATTCCACATCATCGGTACACAGAGTATCGCCATGCATGAGCAGGGTGGGAATACCCTCGAGATCGATAACTGCCGGATCATCCAGCAAGGTCGCACCGCAAAGCTGCATTAAGGTTTCACCCATAAAGAAGTCGCGGTTGCCGTGCATCAGATAAAGCGGCACGCCACTATCGCTGAGGGCTTTCATGGCGGTGATGGCGGGCTGGTAGTCTGGCAGAATCATGTCATCTCCGAACCAGACCTCGAATAAATCACCGAGAATATAAAGAGCTTTAGCCTGGCGCGCCTGGGTCTCTAAAAAGCGGATAAACAGGGCGTTGATCTCAGGCCGATCGGCGGCGAGATGCAGATCCGAAATAAACAGCGTCGTCACGATTATTTACTCTTCAATCTCGACGCTTTCAATGACCACGTCTTCAGTGGGTACATCCTGGTGATGACCGGCATTGCCGGTGGGCACGGCTTTGATTTTTTCGACTACATCCATGCCCTCGACGACTTTGGCGAAGACGCAATAGCCCCAGCCCTGTGCATTTTTGCCGGAATGGTCAAGGAAGGCATTGTCGGCAACATTGATGAAAAACTGTGCAGTGGCCGAATGGGGATCATTGGTGCGGGCCATGGCAATGCTGCCGGTGACATTGCTCAAACCATTGTCGGCTTCGTTTTGAATCTGCTCGCGGGTTTGTTTTTCAACCATGCCGGTTTGCATACCGCCGCCCTGCACCATGAAGTTGCTAATCACGCGGTGAAAAATGGTACCGTCATAAAAACCATCCTTGGCATACTGAAGAAAGTTAGCGGTGGTATTGGGGGCTTTTTCGGTGTCCAGTTCGATGCTGATAGTGCCCATATTGGTATTGAGTTTGATCATATTTGGATATCCTGATTATTTTGTCGTTGGCGCAGTTGCCGGTTCTGGGTTGAGCAGCGTGACGCTTTTAATGATGACCGATTCCTTTGGTGCATCGGTGGGGAAAGGTCCACCGGGGCCGGTGGCGACACCACGGATGCGATTAACCACATCCATGCCTTTGATCACGCTGCCGAAGACGGTATAGCCCCAGCCGCGTGGCGACTTGCTGGTGAAGTCGAGAAAATTGTTATCTTTGGTGTTGATAAAAAACTGCGCGGTGGCGGAATGGGGATCCATGGTGCGAGCCATGGCCAGCGTGCCTTTTTTATTACTGAGGCCGTTATCGGCTTCGTTTTCAACCGGGGCGCGGGTCGGCTTGCGCTGGTAGTCGGTGGTGAATCCGCCGCCCTGAATCATAAAGTTGCTGATCACGCGGTGAAAAATAGTGTCATTGTAAAAACCGTCTTTGGCATAAGCGAGAAAATTTTCGACTGTTTTGGGTGCCTTTTCTGCATTTAATAGAACGATGATATCGCCCATATTGGTTTCAATTGTGACCTTGGGTGCTTCTGCGGCGGCCGTGCCTGGCATTAAACCCAGCAGACTGAATCCAAGCAGGCAGTGGGTAGCAAATCGTATTAACATGATTGTTTTCCTGTCTAAAAATATGAGAGGCCGCATAATATCTAGTTTCCCGTGCGGGGGGTAGTCCCTTTTCAGTCTCTTTTGAGACTGGGGCCGGATTCCGTTAATCTACGCACATTTGTGCCACGGTGATAAGCCGTTGCCGGTCATTTACTTAACTTTGGATAACACCCGTAACCAGCCTATGTTGAATATTCATAACACTCTGAGCAAACACAAAGAAGTTTTCAAACCCATCGATGCCAAAAATGTACGTATGTACGTTTGTGGGATGACGGTCTACGACATGTGCCACATCGGCCATGCACGGGTACTGGTGGTATTCGATGTCATTTATCGCCATTTGTGTGAAATTTACGGTAAAGAGCAGGTGACCTATATTCGTAATATTACCGATATCGACGATAAAATCATCGCCCGCGCCAATGAAAAAGGGGAAGATTTCAATGCTCTGACCGGGCGTTTCATTGCCGAAATGCATACCGATATTGCTTCACTGAATATTTTGCCACCCAATGATGAGCCGCGAGCCACCCTGCATATGCCGGACATTATCGACATGATCAAAACCCTGGTGGACAAAGGTATTGCCTATGCCGCCGACAACGGTGATGTTTATTACGCAGTGAGCAAGTTCGAGAATTACGGCCAGCTCTCCGGTAAAAATATCGAGGATCTGCGCTCGGGTGAACGGGTTGCGGTGGATGAGGCGAAAAATGATCCGCTGGACTTCGTGCTCTGGAAAGCGGCCAAGCCGGAGGAGCCGAGCTGGGAGTCCCCCTGGGGCGCAGGACGGCCAGGCTGGCATATCGAGTGCTCGGCCATGGCCACCTGCTGCCTGGGTAATCATTTTGATATTCACGGTGGCGGCATGGATTTGCAGTTCCCCCATCATGAAAATGAAATTGCACAGTCCGAGGCGGCCACCGGTGAAAAATTCGCCAATGTCTGGATGCATAATGGCTTTGTACGCGTGGATGAGGAAAAAATGTCCAAATCATTGGGCAATTTTTTCACCATCCGCGAGGTGCTGGAGAAATACGCACCGGAAGTGCTGCGCTATTTTATCCTCACCAGTCATTATCGCAGTCCTCTGAACTATTCAGATCAGCACCTGGATAATGCTAAGGCTGCATTGAATACGCTGTATATAGCTTTGCGCGGAATGGATCTATTGGCAAAGGTGAGTCCGGATGAACATTATGTGGCCCGCTTTCAGAAAGCCCTGGACGATGATTTCAATACATCAGAAGCACTGGCCGTCCTGTTTGAGCTGGGCAAAGAAGTGAATAAATTACGCCAGCTTGATCAAGCGGCGGCCACCGTCATGGCCGTGACCATGCACAGGCTGGCCGATCGTCTGGGGCTATTGCAAAGCGATGCCGAAGCCTGGTTACAGGGAGAAGGTGATGTACAAAACGCTGAGCAGGGGTTAGATGCGGCTGAAATTGACAGATTAATTGCTGATCGCAATGCCGCGCGTGCCAGCAAGGACTGGGCGGAAAGTGATCGTATTCGTGATGTGCTGGTGGAACAGAAGATTGTGCTGGAAGATGGGGCGGAAGGGACGAGCTGGCGGCGGGGGTAAAACATGTTAACGCAAAGACGCAGAGCATGTAGGTAGACCATATATGGGCTTCGCTATTGCTCAGCCTAACCTACTTATCAGGTATGGAGACTGGAAGGGTAAATATAAAAACTTTGCGCTCTCTGCGTCTTCGCGCCTCTGCGTTTGATGGTTGATTAATCAATCAGAACAGTGTCCAGCCGCTTCCAGCGTATTCTGCAACAGGGTCGCTACAGTCATGGGCCCGACCCCGCCGGGAACCGGGGTAATCCAGCCGGCTCGTTCACAGGCCACGTCAAATTCAATATCACCTACCAGTTTGCCGTCTTTGCTGCGGTTAATACCCACATCGATCACGGTGGCTCCGGGTTTGATCCATTCGCCTTTGACGATGCCGGGTTTGCCTACGGCCACAATCAGAATATCAGCCTGACGCACCTGGGCAGCCAGATCTCGGGTAAAACGATGACAGGTGGTGACCGTGCAACCGGCCAGTAACAGCTCCAGCCCCATGGGTCGGCCGACGATGTTGGAGGCACCGACTATCACCGCATCACGGCCGCGCAGGGCTTCACCTGTACTTTCCAGCAGGGTGATCACGCCACGCGGGGTACAGGGGCGTAGAACCGGCATGCGTAAAGCCAGGCGGCCGATATTATAGGGATGGAAACCATCCACATCTTTGTCAGGGTGGATGCGCTCAATCACGGTCTCGGGATCAATCTGCTCTGGCAGGGGCAGTTGCACCAGAATCCCATCGACGCTGGCATCGGCATTGAGTTTATCTATCAGCTCAAGTAGGGTAGTTTGCGAGGTATCGGCAGGCAGATCATGAGCAACGGAGATAATGCCCGTTTCCTCGCAGGCCTTGCGTTTGTTGCGCACATAAACTTCGGAGGCCGGATCCTGCCCCACCAGTACCACCGCCAGTCCCGGCGCGCGAAGTCCCTGTTGTAAGCGAACACCAACTTTCTGTTTAACCTTGCTGCGAAGCTCAGCGGCAATCGCCTTACCATCAATAATATTGGCTGTCATATTCTGCGTAATAATCCCGAAAACCCAAAACCAATAAGGTTACAGCTTGAAATGGTTTGCGCCAAGTGTCTTTTGTCGGATTGACGGCTGGGGTTCTTGCAGGTAGAATCGCCGCCTTCCTGTCGTAGGGCAGGGCAGACGATAAAGTCTGAATTCGGGGTATAGCGCAGCCTGGTAGCGCGCCTGCTTTGGGAGCAGGATGTCGGGAGTTCGAATCTCTCTACCCCGACCAAATATAGTTTCTGGTTTCTAGTGGCGAGTGGCTAGGATGGAAATAGGGAAAGCGCCTGTAGCTCATCTGGATAGAGCATCGGCCTTCTAAGCCGAGGGTAGCAGGT
>CAZNRP010000040.1:0-20199 GCA_964575555.1 uncultured Thiohalophilus sp.
ATTTTTAAAGAGCGGGCTGGTTGAAATCGTTTGATTTCCCTCAGCAAAGACGAACAATTTTACCGGAATTTCGTTTCCTGTCAAGATTTATTTTTAGAAAGTTTTAAAAACATTTTCAAAAAATCTGTCTGACTGGCTTGAGTTCCGCGTCATGTCCGTCTCAAGAGGGGCGCATTATACGCAGCTAATTCTTAGCGTCAACAGCCTTTTGGAATTTATTTGAAATTAAATTACCAAACGAAAATCAGGCGCTAACAAACGCTGTATCCATGGGGTTTTGCAGGGACAAGTGGGGCAGGAATAAATAATTAATTAGCCTGTTTTTCCTGGATGAAAGTCAACAGATCATCAATCGGCATCGGCCGCGCATATAGATAACCCTGCCCTTCATTGCAGCCTAGCTCTTTAAGGTAATCATATTGCTCCTGGGTTTCCAGGCCTTCAGCAATGACATGTAGGTTTAACGCTTTGGCCAGCGCAAGGATGGCTTTAACGATACTGGCATCATCGCTGTCAAGAGTAATATCCCGCACAAAGGCGCGATCAATCTTAAGCACGTCAATGGGAAAACGTTTCAGATAGGCCAGGGAAGAATAGCCTGTACCAAAATCATCAATCGCAACCCCAACTCCGATACTCTTCATAGAGATTAGATTTTCAGCGGCCAGTTCCGGATTCTGCATAATACCGCTTTCGGTGATTTCCACTTCCAGCAACTCAGCCCCGAGGTTGCCGGCAGCCAGCAACTTACGCAGCGTGTCTTGTGTACCCTGATGATACAATTGCCGCGCGGAAAGATTCACCGCCACCCGTTTGAGCCTGATGCCCGCCTCACGCATTCGCACAATATCAGCAATCGTTTGCTGCAAGACCCATTCCCCTAGCGGGATAATCAGACCAGTGTCCTCGGCGACCGGAATAAATTTATCCGGTGGCGTCATTCCCCGCTCCGGATGTTCCCAGCGCACCAGCACTTCTACACCGGTAATGCTGTTATCTTCCAGCGAAAACTGCGGCTGATAATGCAATAACAGCTCTGAATTCTTTATCGCAACCCGCAGTTCACTCTCTATGGTAAACCTGTCCACCGTTGCGGTCTGAATATCGCCTGAGCAGAATTGATAATTCTTGCCACCCTGCTCCTTGGCATAATACATGGTCGCTTCCGCATTTTTGAGCAGGCTGTCCGAGTCCTCACCATTTTCAGGGTAAGCGGCAATACCGATGCTGACATCGAGGTAAATACTTTTACCTGACAGCTCAAAAGGGGTGTCAAACAAGGTCAGCAGTTCCTGGGCTTTTTCTTCGAGAGCTGACACCTCTTTGATGTCTGGCAGTAACAATACAAAATCATCCCCACCCAGACGGGCAACGGTATCCCATGCGCTCAATACTTTTTTCAGTCTATCTGCAACCGCACGCAGCAAATGATCGCCAACCAGGTGACCAAGGGTATCGTTGAGATTCTTGAAACGATCCAGATCCAGAAACAACACCCCCAAATGCAGATCTTTTTTGCGCACATAGGCCAGTGCCTGCTCCATGCGATCACGCAGCAACCAGCGATTCGGTAAGCCGGTGAGAACATCATGATAGGCCTGATGGCGCAACGTCTGTTCAGCAATGCGCCGGGCATAACGCTCATTGGCATCATGCAGCTCTCGCTGTATTGCGGGAACCAGACGAATCAGGTTGTTTTTCATCAGGTAGTCATGGGCACCAAGGCGCATGGCCTCAACCGCCACTTCTTCACCAATGGTGCCGGAAATAATAATAAAGGGAATATCGAGATTAAGTTCTTTTAATATATTTAGCGCCGCAAGACCTGAAAAACCGGGCATGGAATAATCAGAGAGTACAATATCCCAGCTTGAATTTTCCAGTGCCTCACGGAGATCATGCTCGTTATCAACCCGCAAAGAATCATTATTATAGCCACCCTTGCGCAACACTCGCAGCACTAGCTCAGCATCATCAGGATTATCTTCTACCAGTAAGAGGCGTAGGGTGACATGCGAATTCGGGCTATCCAGCATTCGTCGGCACCTCATTTAAGCGCAACCAATATCGCTCGACCAATGTAATCATCTCACTGAATTTTTTAAAATCAACGGGTTTACGAATATAACTATTACAGCCATACTCGTAACTGCTGGAGACATCGTCATCCTCTTTTGATGAGGTTAGCATGACAACCGGCAGAACCTGGGTCATAGCATTTTGCCGTAGCTGCTTGAGCACCTCGAGTCCGTTAAGCCTGGGCAAATTGATATCTAATAAGACCAGTGCCGGCAAATCATCTCTATTCTTATTTTTATCCAGCAAAAAGTCCAACGCTTCGACGCCATCCCGCGCAACCACCAGCTCATCAGCAAAGCCTCCCTTTTTCAGGGCGCGCAACGCGAGCGCTTCATCATCAGGATTATCTTCAACCAATAAAATTTGCTGAGCCACTATCTTTTACCTCAATAACTGAACTCCATCAGTTACATTTATTATCATTTACAACGCTCTATCACATTACACGGGTACTATCTTGAGTTAAAGATTTTTTTACTTTATAACTCCCAAAAAAAATAACGTGTATTAATCCACACTTACCCTGGCGAATCGACGCTTGCCAACCTGATAAATATGATTCGTTCCCGTCGCAATTTCCAGTTTGCTATCATTAATACGTTCACCATCAATTTTTACCGCACCCTGCTTGATCATCCGCATGGCTTCAGACGTACTCTGGGTCAGACCGGCCTGTTTAAGCAGGTTTGCAATGGCCAGACCTCCATCTCCGGCAGTCAATGTTTTTTCCGGAATATCATCCGGCATGGCACCTTTCTGGAAGCGGGCAATAAAGTTCTCGCGTGCAGCCGTGGCATCCGCCTGAGAATGAAAACGCGCGACAATTTCTTCACCCAGTAAAAACTTAATATCTCTGGGGTTAAGGCCATCTTCCATTTTCTTTTTAAATCCTTCAATTTCAGTTATCGGCCGGAAGCTTAATAACTCAAAATAGCGCCACATTAAATCATCTGAAATTGACATAATTTTGCCAAACATATCATCCGGTGCCTCACTAATACCAATATAGTTATTAAGTGATTTAGACATCTTCTGCACACCATCCAGCCCTTCCAGTATAGGCAGAGTAATGACGATTTGCAGAGATTGCCCATATTGTTTTTGTAACTCACGCCCCACCAGCAAATTAAATTTCTGATCGGTACCGCCCAGCTCCACATCCGCTTTCATGGCCACGGAGTCGTAGCCCTGAATCAAGGGGTAAAGAAACTCATGAATGGCAATCGGCTGCCCGCCTTTATAACGTTTGGAAAAATCATCCCGCTCCAGCATTCGCGCGACGGTCTGCCGGGCTGCCAGTTGAATTAACTCGGCTGAGCTCATTTTACTCATCCAGCTGGAATTGAACATGACCTGGGTTTTAGCCGGATCGAGAATCTTGAAAATCTGTTCTTCATAACTGCGCGCATTCTCGATCACCTGTTCACGGGTTAGCGGTGGCCGGGTGCTGCTCTTACCTGTGGGATCACCAATCATGCCGGTGAAGTCCCCTATAAGGAATAGTACCTCGTGCCCCAGCTCCTGAAACACCCGCAACTTATTAATCAGCACCGTATGTCCGAGGTGTAAATCTGGTGCGGTCGGGTCAAATCCGGCTTTTACCCGCAAAGGTTTGCCCGTCTTCAGTTTTTCAAGCAATTCTGCTTCAACCAGAACTTCATCAGTTCCCCGGCTTATCTGTGCTAAAACGTCCTTTAACTCCACCACCGTCATTTCTCTCCTGCTAAAAAATTGGGCGTAGATTACCACACCGATGTCTTCAATATGTGTGCGAATTTACCCCAAACCTGGTTCCTTGACTATCCTCAAGACCGGAAAACGGTCGCATATCCACAATCAGGATATGAATAATATTTGACCTATCCAAAGTTTCCGGCTATCTTTTGCTGACAAGTTAAAATTTTGAGAAATTTCCGTGAATTACAACTCTTTCTTAAACCGTGACTATAAGTCTTTGCTGGACACTCCCAGCCCGGTTAAGCATCCAGGCTTCAGTACTATCCATGTGCTCATTCTCATCGTTGTGATTGCGGTGGTTTCCAGCATTCTGATATTCATGTCTGCTGATGCCTCGGCAAACAAAAGCGATGCCTGGCAAGCCGACAACCAGCCACTCAACATAACGCTGAAAAACGCCTCCCAGATCACCCTGCCACTTTCAGTACCACAGGCGGCACTGCCAATCGCAAGTCAGGCCACGCCGTCGGCTTCCAGCCCGATGCCCGATGCCACTAATACGCTTTCCACTCAGCTTGAAGTAGATAATGCCGATTCAAACTGGTTAAGCGTCAAAGTTAAATCAGGGGATGCGCTGGCACACATCTTCAAACGCCACCACCTCAAGCCCCGCGAGCTTTATGAGATCATGAGTCTGGGCAAGGATACCGCCAGCCTGAAAAAAGTACGTCCCGGTGATATTTTTAAATTTCAGATTGATGAGACAGGCCAGCTACAGGCTCTCATTTATCAACTCAGCCCATTGAAGAGCCTGCATGTACAGCGACAGGAGCAAGGCTTTACAGCAGCCATGCAAGTCAGAAGTATTGAAAAGCGCACAAACTACGCCATTGGCCAGATTAACACTTCATTATTTGAAGCCGGTAAAGAGGCCGGGCTCAGTGACACCCTGATTATGAAAATGGTCAATATCTTCGGCTGGGACATCGACTTTGCCCTGGACATTCGCAAGGGCGATCAGTTTGCCATTATCTATGAAGAGCAGTTTCTCGATGGTAAAAAAATAAATGATGGGGCGATACTGGCCGCTGAATTTATTAATCAGGGTCGCAATTACCGTGCATTGCGCTTTACCGATACCAATGATCATAGTGACTATTACACTCCTGAAGGTCTTTCCATGCGCAAGGCTTTTTTGCGCACTCCGGTGGACTTTCGTCGCATCAGCTCACGCTTCGGCAAGCGCCACCATCCGGTTCTGAACAAAATGCGCCTGCACAAAGGCGTGGATTATGCGGCCAAGTCTGGTACGCCGATTAAAGCTTCTGGTGACGGTAAAATTATTTTTCGGGGCAAGAAAGGCGGCTATGGGCGCACCGTGATCATTCAACACGGTGGTCGTTACAGCACCCTCTATGCCCATATGTCACGTTTCAAAAAAGGCGTATTCGCCGGCAAGCGAGTAAAACAGGGACAGATCATCGGCTATGTCGGCCGAAGCGGACGGGCAACCGGCTCCCATCTGCATTATGAATTCCGCGTCAATGGGGTTCACCGTAACCCACTCACCATTCGCCTGCCGAATGCGGCTCCCATCAAGAAACAATATAAAGATAACTTTACCCGTGCCGCCACCGCCTTATTGGCTCAGTTGGACATGCACAAACAATCTCAGCTTGCCCTGTACCAATAAATATAAGTCCCGTTTAATTATTTAGCACCGCCAATACGAGCAAAGTGATGACTACGTTCTATATAGGACTAATGTCTGGAACCAGCGTTGATAGCATTGATGCGGTGCTGCTCAGTATTGACAACACGAGCACCCGTCTTCACAACAGTCACAGTCACCCCATTCCCCCAGCATTGCAGCAACAAACACTGGCACTCTTCGTCCCCGGTGAGAATGAACTCGAACGCATGAGCCAGCTGGATGTGATGTTTGGCCAGCTATTTGCTGATGCGGTAAATGCCCTGCTTAAAGCTTCCAATATTTCAGCCCGGCAGATAACGGCGATCGGCAGCCATGGCCAGACCCTACGTCATTACCCGGATAACGAATTTCCCAACACTCTGCAAATTGGCGATCCCAATATCATTGCTGAACTTACCGGGATCACCACCGTGGCAGATTTCCGCCGCCGAGACATGGCGGCAGGTGGTCAGGGTGCACCATTAGTTCCAGCATTTCATCAGGCGATTCTACAAAGTGACAAAATAAACCGCGTCATACTGAATATCGGCGGCATCGCAAACATTACGGTACTGGCGAGCGATACGGGCAAAACAGTGACCGGTTTTGATACTGGCCCCGGTAATGCGTTAATGGATGCATGGATTCTGTCACAACAGCAACAGCCTCATGATAATAAGGGGGCCTGGGCAGCCAGTGGCAGGGTTCATCAGGCTCTGCTTGAACAACTACTGGCAGACTCCTATTTTCAACAGACCCCACCTAAAAGCACCGGGCGTGAAAGTTTTAATCTGAACTGGCTTGAACGCATATTACTGCAGTTTCCTAAATATTCGCCTAAACCGAGTGCAGAAGATATTCAGGCCACTTTAACTGAACTCTCCGCCATCAGCATTGCACAGGCTATTTTGCAGTATGCTGCCGAATCTGAACAGGTACTGGTCTGTGGCGGTGGTGTCCATAACGATTATCTGATGCAACGAATCCGCCATCATTTGCCTCGGCAGCAGCTAGACTCGACGCTACAGGCCGGAATTGACCCTGACTGGGTTGAAGCCATGGCCTTTGCCTGGTTGGCAAAACAAACGCTCGATGGCCGGGCCGGAAATCTGCCCGGCGTAACCGGTGCAACCCATCCGGTGATTCTGGGTGGGATTTATAGCTGATAACCGGGTTGGCTCTATCCCTCCACAGATTTATAAATTAACCCGACCAATAATCCAGAAATAAGATCTACCGGCGGGCAAACACGCTGTCACTGATCCGAAAAGAAACCGTAATTGGATTATGATCCGAGGCCGTTGTTTCAACCACCTCCTGATCGATCGCCTGCAAACCACGATAATAAATATTATCAATGGCTTCACCAAAAACTCTACTACGGCGATGACCTTGATACACCAGCGACCGCATCTCTAACTCAGACATAATCGTCTGCACTATTTGAGTCCGTTCTTTACTCCACCCCAGCAATGATCACCAGCCCCGGATGCCGTTCAACAATTGCCTGTAAGGACGCAGGAGGTAGAGCAACGCAGGAACAGTTGCCGAGAGGACACAGAGATTTCAGGTTTTAAGTGTTGACTCCGACAACTGAGATAGAGAGAGGATTCAACATATTATCCCTCATCCCAGCTTTCTCTCCTCAAGGGGAGAAAGAGCAAAAACAATAAAGAGTCAATCAGTGTGCCAACTTAAGTGCGACAACCCCGGAGATAATCAGCAAAATCCCCAGATACCGGCCCAGGCTGGCGGCATCACCAAAAAACATCACCCCCACCGCGAAAGTACCGGCCGCACCGATACCCGTCCACACCGCATACGAGGTACCGATGGGAATATCCCGTTGCGCAAGCCACAGTAAAAACCCGCTGATGCCCATGCAAACCACGGCAATCAGCACTCCGCTAACACGGGTCTCAGCCGCTTGAGCCATTTTCAAACCTACAGGCCAGCCAACTTCAAACAAACCAGCGGCAATAAGGTAGGCCCATGCCATATTTTTTATCCTTAGTATTATCTTTTTTCTATTGGCACATAGGCGCGCTGGGGTTCGCCAGTATAAACCTGGGTAGGACGGAAAATACGGTTGTCCGATAACTGTTCCCGCCAGTGCGCCAGCCAGCCAGCTGAACGGGCGATGGCAAAGATAGTGGTGAACTGATCGGCCGGGATGCCCATTTCTGAGTACAGCAAACCGGAATAAAAATCGACATTGGCGTAAACCCCTTTTTTTGCCAAGCGATCTTCACAAACCGCTTCCACCGCTTTGGCTACTTCAAACATCGGGTTGATGTCCCCACCACGGTCGGCCATAAACGTGTCCATCAAGCCCTGCAAAATCGTGGCCCGTGGATCTTTGGTTTTGTATTCACGATGACCCATACCCCAGATCACTTCCTTATTGGCAAGCTTGGCATCCACATATTTTGCCGCCTTATCCGGGGTGCCGATTTCTTCGAGCATACCCAGCACTCGCTGATTCGCCCCACCATGCAGGGGGCCAGATAAAGCACCAATCGCTGCCGCCATCACCGTATAAGGATTGGCCAGGGTGGAGGCATTCACCAGCACCGCAAAGGTGGAGGCATTGATAGTATGTTCGGCATGCAGAATTAAACAAACATCCATGATCCGAGCCAGTAGAGACTCCGGTTCCTTGCCGGTTAACATATAAAGAAAATTCTCCGCATAGCTCAGATCCATGCGTGGCTCGATAGGATCATAGCCATTACGGATATGTTCCCACATGGTCACGATGCAGGGCATACGCGCCATAATTTTTACCGTGGTGTTGTGAATATAATCCAGATCCTCACAGGCATCCCCCCCAGTAAGACAATCACTGCCCGGATAAAACATACCCAGACTGGCCACTACAGTCTGCAGCATTTCCATGGGATGTCCCGTGGACGGCAGATTTTTCATCATCCCCCGGGTATGGAATTTAATTCGCCGATTTTCATTTAACTGGCGGGTGAACGCTTCCAGCTCGGGAGCGGTGGGCAAGCGACCATCCAGCAGCAGGCGTGAGGTTTCTTCAAAACTACTGTGCTTAGCTAATTCTTCTATGGGATAACCCCGGTAGAAAAGAATGCCGTTTTCGCCATCGATATCAGAAATATTTGATTGAGTTGCAGGCACACCGGCGAGGCCGGGCAGATATTCGTTCATGGAAAGCTCCGTATTCTCAAATTCAAGGCTAAGGATAGCAAACTTCGCCGCCAGCGTATTCTGTGAAACACGCTAACATAAAAAAACGCGGTAAAAACCGCGTTTTTAAATTATCGCTGAACGGGAACACCGATCAAACTGAAAAGGAAGATCCGCAACCACAGGTCGTTGTCGCATTAGGGTTGTTAATCACAAACTGGGAACCTTCCAGACTTTCTTTATAGTCCACTTCCGCGCCACTCAAGTACTGGAAACTCATGGGGTCAATGAGCAATTTCACACCACAATTTTCGACTTCGGTGTCACCATCCTGAATATTTTCATCAAAACTAAAGCCATACTGAAAACCGGAACAGCCCCCACCCGAAATAAAGACGCGCAACATCAGCTTGTCATTACCCTCTTCCGCAATCAGGGCTTTCACCTTGGTGGCGGCAGCCTGGGTAAAGACTACCAGGCTTTCAGTTTCTGTCACTGTTGTCATTTCATGCTTCTCCAATAACGAAATCTGCTTAATTTTACACCCACACGGGAAGTAAGTCAGTTTCGATTATGCGATAACCTATTAATTTAGTCAAGATTTGTTGGCGGTTTTTCCTTCAGTCTTACCCGCATCAGCCACCTTTGTATTGCTACTTTTCAGCGGCACAACGGAGTCATCAATCTTATGCACTAGATTGCCATTGACCTCCGCTCCCATCGCCATCTCAATCAAACTGTAATACACATTGCCATTAATACGGGCTTCAGCCGCCAGCTCAATATGTGCCAGCGCATAAACATCACCGATGACTTTGCCATTAATCACCACATTGGGCACTTTTACTTCACCTTCGATAGTACCGCGTTCGCTCAGGGTCAGGAGGGAATCATTGCCCTGCTCAGCCACAACACTACCTTTGACAACACCATCGACATGCAGGCCACCACTAAAAAGGACGTCACCGTGAATCTCGGTATTCTGGCCAATCAGCGAATCAATCTGTGCCGTTTGCTTTGGTTTTTTCTTCATTCCCAACATGGTTTTCTATCTCCTGACCGCTCCAGTTTATGGTTTTTTCTATGCTATTTCGTTTCCGGCTGCGAGGAACAATGGTCGCCGTCACTCTGTACGCCGTAAATCCACGGGGTAATTTCAAATTACCTTCCAGTTTCTGAAAATACTTGAATCGATAATCCAGTTCCTTGACCGACTTCTCGCCCAGTGCTTTCAAGCTCAAAGTACGAGGCTGATTATTTTGCATGCCATCAACGCTCAAGCGCACTTTGCCGGTTGCCAGACGGTCATTTTTCAATACCTGAGTCAATACTATCTTATAGCGGTAGCTGCGGGATTTTCCATTAGCTTCAATTTTAAAACGCTGTAAATGCAGGCCGCTGGACGCATCCTGTGGTGATACAATTCCGCGATAAAATGCCAGCTCTTCCTTTAACTCAAGGATTTCCCCCTGTAATACCTTGATCGTAGTATCTAGCTCATCATAGGCCTGACGCTCAATCTGCGCCGCACGTTCAAGCAACGCCCGCCGCTCACGTAAGCGATCAACCTTTTGCTCCAGATCATCATTGATGTCCAGCAGAACCTGCCGCTCCTTGTTAGATTCCGCGCTATTATAACCGGCCAGATAACGACCATAATTAAAGAGTGTCCAGCCACCAATCAGCATGGCAATGGCCGCTAACCCCAGTAAAATACCAACCAGCCAGGGACGATGTGGTTTAACAACAAGATTCATAAATTGAATAAAACCATCCGTATAAGGTAAAACATTTTAAGATCGCCGTGATACTCAAGGTATCAAAGGAATACCCTGCAAACCACTGTCTTCAGCAAAGCCAAATAGAATGTTCATATTATGCACGGCCTGACCGGCCGCCCCCTTGACCAGGTTATCAATTACCGATAAAACTACCACGGTATTTCCCTCTTGAGGCCGGTGAATCGCAATCCGACAAGTATTGGCACCACGTACGCTTCGCGTCTCAGGATGAGAGCCGGCCGGTAACACATCGACAAAAGGTTCACTGGCATAGCGTGTTTCAAACAAAGCCTGCAATTTTGCGTCGACATCACTCCCGGTAGATTTCAATTGTGCATAGCAGGTGGCATGAATCCCACGAATCATCGGAGTTAAATGCGGCACAAAGGTCAGGCCGATTTTTTCATCACTAGCAAGTTGTAAGCCCTGATTGATTTCCGGCAAATGCCGATGTCCCGGTACACCATAGGCCTTGAAACTTTCACTGGCCTCGCCTAATAATGTTCCTACGCTGGCCTTACGCCCCGCCCCGCTGACCCCTGATTTGGCATCGGCGATAAGATGGCTGGTCTTGACCAGCCCGTTTTCTATTAACGGCAGCATTCCTAATTGCACTGCCGTCGGGTAGCAACCGGGATTGGCAACCAGCCGGGCGCTCCGAATCGCTTCGCGGTTGACTTCGGGCAAACCGTATACCGCCTCGGCGATCAACTCGGGGCAGGCGTGTTCCATACCATACCAGCGTGACCATTCCTGCACATCCTTGATCCGGAAGTCCGCCGCCAGATCAATAACTTTAACCCCGGCTTCCAGCAACTCTGCAACCATGGTCATCGCAATACCATTCGGCGTGGCAAAAAACACCACCTCGCAGGCTTTGAGTACCGCCATATCCGGCACGCTGAAATGTAGATCCACATGCCCCCGCAAATTGGGATACATATCGGCCACCGCCAGCCCTTCTTCCGAGCGGGAGGTAATCACCTCAAGTTTGACTTCCGGGTGTGCGGCCAGTAACCGCAATAGTTCCACACCGGTATAACCGGTGCCGCCAACGATGCCTGCTTTAATCATGATATTTAAACTGAACCTGCTTTGCGGAAAATTTTACAAACTGCTGGGCACTGTCGGGCGAGTGCTCGTACGGCTAAAGCCGTACTTACAGCCCTATTCACAGCCATACCTGCAATCTTTTAAAATGGAAACGCTAATGATAGTTACAAGCTACAGAAATATAAAGATAAATCTATTCAAGCCTGAAAATAAAAACCGCCCCAAAGATTTCTCAATGAGGCGGCGAGGAGCACTCCAGCCCGGCATCGTCAGCCCAGGCCGGAGAAACGGGTAAAATCAGAAGCCAGCAAAAATCTGTGCGGATATCCGATCATCCATCACATCGCCAATCTGGTTGGCATTTGAGCCTGAAGACTGTCCCGGTGCATCCAGGGTGCGGAACTCATAATTGAAGGTAAACCGGGTCTTCTTGTTAAAGAAATACTGGAAACCCACCGTGGTCGTTTCGTAGGTGCGCTCAGCGGCGGCAGTCAAATTGGTCACCCGATTATACACGTCGTAACGAAGATCCAATTCCAGTTTTGGGGTAATGTTATAGCCAAAATCCAGATAATAACCATCACTTTCGCCCAGGGTAGACAACTGGAATTGCGATACCAGGGTTCCTGCATTATTTACCGCACCGGGAACCGCTCCACCAGTTGAACCGTTGTAAATCATACCCTTCGCTTTGATGTACTCAGCCCAAAAACGGTAAGGCCCTTTCCGGAAAGTAGTACCCACTCCGGTCAGTTTGCGATCATATTCACGCTCGGAGGCTTCATAGGATCCCCCCGCATTCAAGGTCGCCGAATCATAAACAGTACGTTTGCCACTGGTATTCCAGGCATAAGTTTTCCAGCCCTGACGACGCGCACGTCCCGAAGCATAGACTTTCTCTGAAGACCAGTAGAGGGTAGTGTCCTTATTATCATCACGATCATGTTTGGAAATGCCGCCATTACCATATAAGACCGCATAACTATGTTCCCAGTCACTAACATGGAAGGTATCAAACAGCTGAATACCAATATCACGCACGGCTGAAGCACCGGTACGGAACTGGGTGTCCGCCCCGCCATTACAATAGCGCAGATACTGCTCACTACTGGTACTCAGGTTACAGGCTGTTGTGCCATCGGTCTGAAAGGGCCGTTCGATTAACTGCTGGTTGGCCACATTGGTGAAGTTAATGTAGTTAAACGCAAAAATGCCCTGGTAAACTTCTTCACTCATGGGTATTTTCATCTGCCCCACTCGTACCCGCATACCCTTGATGTGGTTCAGCGTCACCGTGGCATCGGTCAGACGTACGCTACCGCCACCACCACCGGGATTGGTAATACCATTGTTGCCATATTCGGCTAGTACGAAATAGTTGATTTTAGGATCCAGCGGGAAACCTACGCCGCGAATACCAATACGCGCACGCTGCAACTCGAAGGTGGATGAACTGGATAAATCAGGCTGGTGCACATTGAACTGTGCGTCCTGCCCTGTCCAGCCCGCTGCCGGCAGCTTGGTTCCATCGGTTGACATATAGGTAGGCTGGATAAAACCCCAGACTTTAGCCCGCGGTGCAGCCGCACCGGATTCCGCCCCCTGTAGCATCAACCAGTTATCCGCATAGGCAGGAAGGGACGTTCCACCGATAACCGTCGCACAGGCGGCAGCTAGAATCATTTTGCTTTTTATGAACTTCATATTTATTCCTCTTGATAAAGCAATACTCAAATTAGAAATCATGGTTTGATCAGCTCATAACCTTGTTCCTTTAATTCCAGAATCCGAACTACACCCGCGGATACTTTTACCGCGTTAGTGTTCAGCTCAGGAGGCTGACCCAGCATCTTTGTCATTGCCTTGATGGTGTTAGAGCAGGCGCTAAAGCGAATGCCGTTATTTACTAGACTATCAATCCGCTTTGAATTGCTATTATCTTTGAACAACAGACGTAAACCTGGCCCAAAAGCTACAATTTCAATATCAACCTGATCGGTGCCGTAATGTTTAAGCAAATTATTGGCAACATTCAGTACCAACTTTTGCTTGAATGGATCACGATCACTGATTTGCAGAACAATTTTTTTCTCAGCAAACACCTTACCCTCAGCCTGAGCAGGTGCAATAAAACTTGCAAACAGCAGCCCCAGAAGACTGAGCATGGTGATAAACCGGTATTTTCCTAATGGCATTAATTTCTCCCCATATAATAATTATTTAGACACAATAACGTCATGACTCGGTCATATTTCACCTACATTTACGTCGCCTACCTGTACAAACACAAATGATATGGCTTTTATTCCATTATTCTTTTTTAAAAAAAAGGGAATAATTTAGTCATGACTGTGTCATGGCTATAGGGAGTCAAATATATAATATGTCAACGCCAGTGCGGTATGCTGCATTGGACACAACAAAAAAGTAGAAAACTATGAGCTATTTAAAACTATTTGGGAAAAATCGGGAATTCATCGGCAAACTGGAAAACATCCGTCCACGACTGTTCCGGCTGGCCTATTCATGGTGTCACCAGCGTGATCTGGCCGATGATCTGGTTCAGGAAACCCTGACCAAGGCCTTCAAAAATGAAAAACAACTGAAAGATATTGCACAATTTGATGGTTGGACTTTTCGTATCCTGATCAATACCTGGCGCAATCACCTGTCACGTACCAAAATAATGGACAATATTGATGACTATGTCTTTACCGACGAGCGCACACCGGAAAGCCTGCACGAACAATATCAGCTCAGCACTTTCGTCCATACCGCCATCGATACTCTGCCCCAGGGACAGCGTCAGGTCGTCACCCTGATTGATATTGAAGGCCTGAGTTATTCCGACGTTTCCGACATTCTTGAAATCCCTATCGGCACCGTGATGAGCCGTATTTGCCGGGCGCGCAAGTCACTTGCCGGTAAATTATTTCAAACAGCAAACAATGTCGAATACAACGCAACTTTTCTGCGGAGAGTAAAATGAGTAATGAATTTTCTGATGAGCGCCTGAATGCGTTTATTGACAATGAAATAGATGTCGCTGAGAAACAACAGCTTTTCGAAGCCTTTCGGCACGATGAAGCTCTACGCAAACGCGCCTGTGAATTACAAAAAGCCCATGATCTGGTCAAATTAACCTACCAGTCGGTCGAACCACCGGAAAGCTACCAGACGCCTCTGCGCAGCAAATCCCGTCCCTGGTTTATGCAAAGCATGGCCGCAGGGATCCTGGTCGTCGTCGGTTCACTGCTCGGCTGGTTCACCCATCAACAGATCAGCCCAAAAAATGGACTGCTGGAACTGGCACATGTGGTCGAATCACCACGAATAGCCAATGCGGACAGCACCCGCAAAATTATGCTCCACGTTAGCACCAATGATGAATACCGATTGAACATCATGCTCGAAGAAACCGAGCATCTGCTAAAAGCCAGCCGCCGGGAAAATGAAAAAGTATTTGTCGAGATCCTCACCAATGGCCCCGGCCTGGAATTGGTGAAAAAATCCGGTTCGCCCTCAGCCCAGCGTTTACAGCGGCTTCAATCTCGCTATGACAATTTATTTGTTACCGCCTGCGCTCAGGCAATTGAACGGGTACGCATCGATCAGGGTGTTGAACTGGAACTCATTCCCAACACCACCATCGTCCGCTCATCCCTCAGCGAAGTGCTGGAACGTCAACGCGAAGGCTGGACATATATTCGGATCTAAAAACATCCGGTTCAGGAGCAGGGGGCTCCGAGCAAAAAGAAAAAACCTTGATCCACACGACTGCATGGACGCAGGAGGTAGAGCAACGCAGGAGCAGTTGCCGAGAGGACACGGAGGAACACAGAGAGAACAATTATTTTAAAAACTGAGTTATCTCCACGAAATACTGTTTAAAATTTAAAAAATAAAAGAATAGTCCGCAAATTAACGCAAAAAACGCCCACCCTTGCGGGTGAGCGTTATGAGCAAATCAGGCTAATTACTTAGTACTCAAGCCTGACAGGCCACCACGCAGGATAGTTTATTCATGATCCTTGTTTGCGGTTTTCATCAGCTTCTTGACGAAGTTGCTGTCATCACTGTTGCTGCAAGTCTTCACGGAATGCCGATTGTTATCGTCATCTTCTTCATCCAGACAAGGCGGAGCCACAACATCCTTCACATCAAATAACCAGGTTGCATCACCCTGACCGTCAATCACACCAGTGCTTTCAGGATGCTGGACGTTGATGATGAACTGGCTGGGGTTAACCGGGCTAAAGATCATACCGGTCTGTTCTGCGCCCTTAACTTGCAGACTCATGAAATGATCGAAGGATTCAGCCACACCATCATTGTTGCTATCACGCAGGAACCAGACGTCTCCGCCAACATTATCACCATTCGGTTTATCTTCGACCACGTAGATATTACCCAGCGCATCCTGAGCCAGATTATCAGGTGAAGAGATGGTGCCAGTGGTAGCCGCATAACCCAGATTGGTCGGTGTGGTTGGGCTGGCAGCAAGACGTACCATTGCAGTACCATCAGCCAGCTCTTCAACAGAATAGACGGAATGCTCAGATGTGGCATTGAAGAACAAAACTTCATTGCCATTAGCCAGATAAGCGACTTCAACATCTTCCGGACGACCAAAAGGAGTGCCGTTTGCATCATCGGCAGCAGCGCGTCCACCACGGCTGACATTATCGAAAGGATCAGAAATACCGGGCAGGGTAACACCTTCGGCATCGGTCAATGGTGTCCATGAGGCAGTACCGGTACGTATCGCATCGACATTAATACCTTTATTCCAGTTAATGGAAACATCGCCATTAAAAGCATCAACAGAAAGGACAAAAGACTGACCTTTACTGTAGTCACCCTTGACTGACGGTACAAATTTGTAGATGGATCCGGATTTATTTTCATCAACAAAATAAAGTACGTTACCGGCGTGGTTAAAACGCAGACCTTCGTGATTGACATTTGGAACACTGTTCAATTCGCGCAACTCGATTACTTCGCCGGCAGCCACATCAGCCAAAGGGTTCATGATTTCAAACATACGGCCCTGGCCAGACCATTCTTCAGCCACCAGCAATGTGTCGATGGGAGACCAGGTAGCAGGATCAAGCGCGCCAAAGTCCGCACTCCAATCGCCCTGTGCACCATTCATATCACCTTTAAACAGGTTGATGGCTTTGTCAGTAAGCATGTCATAACGGGTAACACCAGCACCATAGGGTGTTTCATGTGGCAGGAAAATATAACGACCACTTGGGTCAAAAGCACTCATATCCGTCATTGAAGCACCATTGCCACGACCGGGAACGCGAATAGTTGATTGTGACGCATCGGCTTCGATTTCACGCATATTAGTTAAGTTTTTGTAACTAACTCCGGCAGGAACCTGCCAGGGTGAGTTCAATTCATTAATATGGTTTGCGGTCTGAGCAACCGCAGTAGACTGGGTCAGCGGATTAAAGTAAACATCCGTACCAGCCGTTGCTAACTGGGCAATCGCCAGAGTCATACCTGTTACGATAGTCTTAAGTGCAAAATGATTCATTTGTTCGCTCCAACATTAAGAGTAGTGATTAGGAGCGAATAGATTGACTGTCTTATATGACACAGTCATGGAGCTTGTGTGACTTGAGTGTCATCAATTTTTTGCATTTATATTACATATGTTTATAAAGGAACAACACATGCTCATCGGCATTATTATTATCTGGCTTATTACCGCCATTGGCCTTTTAATTGCCAGTTTAATTCTCCCTGGCATTCGCATTAAATCAACCGCAACTCTACTCAAAGCCGCGCTGGTGCTGGGGCTCATTAATGCCTTCATTCGCCCCCTGCTGTGGTTTTTCACCCTGCCCTTAACCGTGCTTACTTTTGGTTTATTTGCGCTGGTCATCAATGCCTTCACTATCTGGATTACTGCAAGGCTGGTGCGAGATTTTAAAGTCAGGAGCTTTGGCTCGGCAATCCTCGCCGCCATCATTATGGCCATACTTGGGCTGCTGGGCTTTGCCCTCTTACAATGGCTGATGATCGACAGCGTGAGCTGGTATTACTTTGAACAAATGCCCGGCCATTCACCTGGCCTGTTTATCTAAGTTAAATGTGCGCAGATTGAATTTCGGGTCCCTTGCAGCAAGCGGCGAGGAATTCAGGTTTTCCCTGCTGTTTCAGGATCTTTACAACAACCATGCTAGAATGCCGCACCTATGTACCGGCACCATTTAAAACGCGCACGACGCCACTATTTCTCACCCCGCAAGCTACGTCTGCGTGTTGCCTTCTGGGGCGGAGCTCTGCTGATTGGCGCAACCGCAGCCGCCTTTGCCCTGCTCAGCCACTTCAGCGATAACTATTTTTACCAGCTTTATATCGATCACCCCTACATTGCCTACGCCCTACCCCCCTTCGGCCTGGCCCTGATCGCCTGGCTGACCCACAACTTTTTTGTCGGCACAGAAGGCAGTGGCATTCCCCAGGCCATTGCAGCACTGGAAATGAACCAGCACGCGCTGCGTGCAAAAGTACTCTCGCTGAAAGTCGCCGGCGGTAAAATTTTCCTCACTAGTCTGGGTCTGCTCTGCGGGGCATCAATTGGCCGCGAAGGACCCACCGTACATGTGGGGGCGTCGATCATGTATTCCCTGCGCCACATTGCCCTGTTCCGTGGCCGGGACATGACCCGTGGATTAATCCTCGCCGGCGGCGCGGCGGGGATCTCTGCCGCCTTTAATACGCCACTGGCAGGAATCATGTTTGCGATTGAAGAAATGGGCCGCACCTTCAGCAAGCGTAACAGCGGTACGCTTATTATATCGGTAGTGCTGGCGGGGATCGTCGCCCTGTTTATTCTTGGCGACTACACCTACTTCGGTAAATCCAGCGCCGCCCTGCCGCTGACCTCGGCCTGGCTGGCCGTGGCCATCTGCGGCATAGTCGGCGGCCTGCTCGGCGGTCTATTCAGTTCCGCATTGATTCAGGGCACCCGTAAGCTCGCACCCATTGCCCTAAGTCATCCGGTGCTGCTAGCCTTTGGCTGCGGTCTGCTGATCACCCTGTTTGGCATCAGCAGTGACGGACTCACCTATGGCACCGGCTATGAAGCCGCGCGTCAGCTGGTCGATGGCGGTGAGCCCTCATTGGCCTTTCCATTTCTGAAAATGCTGGCCACGGTGGCCTCTTATTTGAGCGGCATTCCCGGCGGCATTTTTGCCCCGTCACTCTCTGTCGGTGCGGGGTTGGGGGCAGATCTGGCGTTGCTGATGCCCGATACCCCCGCCTCCGCCTTAATCATGCTGGGCATGGTCGGCTATTTTACCGGGGTAGTACAAACGCCGATTACCGCCTTTATTATTGTCATGGAAATGAACGCCGATTCCTCCATGCTGCTGCCACTGATGGCCACCGCACTGATTGCTAAAGGCATCTCACACCTGGTCTGTCCGGTGCCCATTTATGAAGCGCTGGCGCTGGCCTATCTCGATAGAAATAAGGAATAACGCATGCTCTGGGTTAAAGCCTTTCATGTCATCTGTATGGTTACCTGGTTTGCCGGGCTGTTTTATCTGCCGCGCCTGTTCGTCTATCACGCAGCAGCAGAGGATAAAATCAGCCGTGAGCGTTTTAAAATTATGGAGCGCAAACTGTACTATGGCATTATCAACCCTGGTGGGCTGGCGACCGTCGTGCTCGGCCTGTGGCTATTGTACGATTATGGCTGGACAGCCTACAGCCACAGCGGCTGGTTGTACGTTAAATTACTTCTAGTGATCATTCTCATTATTTATCATGAGCATTGCGGCAAGCTGCTAAAAGAATTTGCTCGCGACCAAAACCGCCACAGCCACGTATTTTACCGCTGGTACAATGAGTTTCCGGTTTTGATTCTGGTGGGCATCATTATTATGATCATCGTCAAACCTTTTTGAGAATAGCCCTATGATTCATCCCTGCGCCATCGTTGATCCGTATGCCCGCCTTGCTGATGATGTGGAAGTCGGCCCCTTTAGTATCATTGAAGCTGATGTGGAAATCGGCACGGGCTGTAAAATCAGCAGCAATGTTCGTATCTATAGTGGCACCCGTATGGGCTGTGATAATCAGGTTGATCACGGTACGGTCCTGGGTTGCGAGCCGCAGGATCTGGGCTTCGTGCAGGAAAACAGCAAACCATTGATCATTGGCGATCACAACCGTTTCCGCGAAGGTGTGAACATCAGCCGAGGCGTGAAAACTGACCACGGCACACTAGTCGGCAGCCATAACTACATCATGGCCATGTGCCACATCGGCCATGACTGCATCATCGGCGATCATAATATTTTCGCCAACACCGGCTCCCTTTCCGGCCATGTGGAAATGGAAGATCATATTTTTCTGTCCGGCAAAACCGCCACCCATCAATTCTGCCGGATCGGAGCCTATGCCATGATCGCCGGACTTTCCGGTGTGGCTCAGGATGTTCCGCCCTATCTATTAGCGGATGGCCACCGCGCTGAAGCCGTTAACCTGAATATTGTTGGTCTGCGCCGCGCCGATTTCAGCCCCGCTCAGCGCAAGGCGATCAAACAGGCCTATAAGATAATTTATAAATCAGGACTCAAACTGCAGGCGGCACTGGACGAATTGAAAGCCTCTGAGCCAACCGCTGAAGTCAGCCATATTATTGAATTTATTGAAGGCAGCGAGCGCGGCATTATTTCCCATCGCTGATGTTGCGGTATTATTTCCCTTCGCTGATGTTTGTAGGTGCGCAGATTA
>CAZNRP010000040.1:20299-23911 GCA_964575555.1 uncultured Thiohalophilus sp.
TCGCTGATGTTGCGGTATTATTTCCCTTCGCTGATGTTTGTAGGTGCGCAGATTAATTCCCCCCGTTCGTGGTGAGCTTGTCGAACCATGAACGGGGGAATTAATCTGCACTTCTTTAAACAAAGCAACCAACCCAGAATAAATCTAACTGCGAATGATTTACATTTAGAGTCAGGACTGTTATAGTGCACGCAAATATTATCTGACGAGGTTTAATCATAATGCGTAGAAGCACTCTCTCTTTACTGATCGCGGGCAGCCTGGCCCTGCCCGCACTGACACTGGCCGACAGTGACTCCCAGCAAAAGGAAATCGATGCGCTTAAGGCGCAGAACAAGCTTATTCTGGAACGTCTGGATGCCACCGCTGAAATGCTCGAATCCAGCACCCTGCCATCTACGAATGAAGCCAGTGGCAACCATGATCATAGCGCAAGCAGTGATGGCACCATGCGCGATCGCACCTTCGGCATCCACGGCGGCAAGGGTAAAACCACCATCGGCGGCTACGGTGAGCTGCACTACAATAATCTGAGCAACAAAAAACCCGGCGGAACCGACAAAAAGGAAATGGACTTCCACCGCTTCATCCTGTTCATGGGGCACGAGTTCAGCGACAAGATCCGTTTCTGGTCGGAGCTGGAAGTGGAACATGCGGTGCTCAAAGACACCGCTGATGGCAGTAACGGCGGTGAAGTCGCTATCGAGCAGGCTTTTCTTGAATTTGATCTCAACAACGACACCGCCGCTCGCGCCGGCATCATCCTGGTGCCCGTGGGCATGCTAAACGAAACTCACGAGCCGCCAACTTTCTATGGGGTCGAACGCAATAATGTAGAAAAATACATAATTCCCACCACCTGGCGTGAAGGCGGTGCGAGTCTGGTGGGTCGCTTTGCCGATAGCTTCAGCTATGATCTGGCCGTGCATACCGGCCTGCAAACCAGCAGTTCAAATAGTTATGCGGTGCGTAGTGGCCGTCAGGGAGTGAGCAATGCCCCCGCCAATGATCTCGCCGCCACCGCCCGTCTGAACTGGGTCGGCGCACCCGGACTGCTGATCGGTGCCGCCATTCAGCAGCAGACCGATGTCACCCAAAGCACCGACACCAGCGCCGGTAGCGCCACTCTGATTTCCGCCCATGCCGACTGGCAGCTGAGCCAGTTTAGACTGCGCGCCTTATACGCCAGCTGGGATCTGTCCGGCAGTGGCCCGGCGGCCATCGGCGCAGACAAACAACAGGGCGGCTATGTCGAACCCTCCTGGAAATTTAACCCTAAATTTGGCATCTTTGCCCGTGCCAGCCAATGGGACAACACCGCCAATAGCGGCACCGATAGCCAGTATGATCAGATCGATGTGGGTTTCAACTACTGGCCGCATGAAGACGTGGTGCTGAAGTTTGATTATCAGGATCAATCGGTCCCCACCGGTAAAAACGAATATGACGGTTTCAATATGGGCGTTGGTTACCAGTTCTAATAGCGCCTATTTTCATGGATAATTGCCGGTTTCGTTACTACGAAATCGGCTTTTACTTTGTTATGCTTATGAATAAATTTACCCCTTTTCTGATGATACTGGTTTTCCTTGCCAGCATCACCAATACTCTCGCCAAAGGCGTGTATCAAACTCAGACTGATTTTCTACATGAGGTCTTTGCCAGTGAGGTTCCCAAACCTGCCTTGATCTGGCTCACCGGTGAAGTTCGCAAGGCCGCCACTGAAATCCTGCAGCACAAACCCAGCCGTCTGCGTCTGCGCTACTGGGTCAGGGCGGATCTTAGCGTCTGGGTCATGGAAGAGATCGGCAAGGAGCAGCCCATCACCGTGGGCATCGTAATCAAAGATGCTGAGATTGAAAATCTGCGCGTATTAGCTTTTCGGGAAAGCCGGGGCGACGAAGTCCGTCATGATTTTTTCACCCGTCAGTTCCAACAGGCCAAATTAAAAACTGATCTGCAGTTAACTAAAAGTATCGACGGTATTTCCGGCGCAACCCTGTCGGTACGTGCCCTGCAAAAACTCGCACGACTGGCCCTGTATCTGGATCAGCAACGCCAGGCCACACCCTGATCATGAGCCGCCACAAAAATAAGCCGCGCTTCAAAAAACTACGCTCCATGTATATCTGGCACCGCTATGTCGGTATTAGTGCGGCGCTGCTGGTACTTATTCTCGCCATCACCGGGTTGATGCTAAATCATACTGGCGAGCTGGAGCTGGATTCCCACTACATTAATAACGACTGGCTGCTGGATCACTATGGCATACAGGCACCCAGAAAGATTCATAGCTATCCAGTAGAAAAACACTGGCTTAGTCAATGGGGGGAACGCCTGTTTCTGAATCAGCTTGATTTGGGAACCTCAAAAGAGACACTCCTTGGTGTGCTGTTTTATGAAGATATGTTTGTGCTGGCATTAGAAAGTGAAGTCTGGCTATTAAGTCCGGAAGGTGAATTAATCGAAAAACTCGGTGGCAACGAAGGCATCCCCGCCGGGATGAGCGCCATCGGCCTCAGCGATGAAGGCCATGTGGCGGTAATGGCCGCCCATGGGGTATACACGGCCGATCGGGATCTGGTCATCTGGCAGGATGCCCCTGAAGCGATCACAGTCTGGGTCGACAGCGCCGAGCTGCCCACGGAACTTGCACAAATTTTACTGGAAAAATATCGCGGCCACGGCCTCTCGCTGGAGCGGGTGATGTTAGATTTACACAGTGGTCGCCTGTTTGGTCAATATGGTATTTATGTCATGGATGCCGCCGCCATTTTGATGCTGTTTCTTGCCCTCAGCGGCAGCTGGATCTGGGGCATACGCCACATCCGTAATAAATTACGAAAAAAATCATCGCCATAACACTATAAACATTACATCCAACTATCGGTGCTTATTATGAAATATTTTCTTTGCCTTCTTTTATCGTTAACTGTAACCAGCAGTTATGCTGACAACGAGGACTGGCGCAAAACGGCTGACCATGATGAAAAACTTGAAAAGGTGATCAAGGTTATTCCCAGCACCTCCGATCTCATGTTCCAGATGGGACATCGCTATCAAAATTTATACTGGGCCGGCAAACAGAGTAAGTGGGAATTTGCCGAATACCAGATTGAAGAAATGGAAAGTCTGATCAAAAAATTAATGATCACTCGCCCCAAGCGCCACGAGACCGCCAGCAACTTTCTGGGCTATGCCTTTAAAGGCTATGAAGATGCAATAGAACATAAAAGCTGGCCACGTTTTCAAAAAGCCTTCGACAAAATGCGCCAGGCCTGTGAACGCTGCCATAAACAAAACAACCATGGCTTTATTAAATTACAAAAAACACCGGCAAAGGGACACAGCCCGGCGCTGGATTAATCAACACATCTTTTTATTGCGGAATACAAGGCTCGACTAAAGTCGAACCTACAGATCTAGCGGGCGATGGACAGGTTTATTTATGCCTGGCACTAATAAGTAAGTTGATTATACGACATGTAAATCATGTTTAAAGCCTGAGTTATCCCCACGAATTTTTACGGGTTCCCACACTGGAGCGTTAAACTGCCTGCCCTTCGACTTCGCTCAGGACGAACGGTAATACCAACGTGCTAGTTTTCACCT
>CAZNRP010000041.1:0-23825 GCA_964575555.1 uncultured Thiohalophilus sp.
CTACAACGGTAAAATTTATTAAAGACTAACCTATGAATATCATTTAACCGATGGGTTTAATTTATTTTTGCCTGTACGGCTTCAGCCGTACAAATTCTCACTCGTAGCTATACAAAAATAAATTCTGTTCTACACTGAATAAAAATAGCGATATGTAAGGTGCAGGTTGATAACCGGGCCATTATTTGTACAAATTTAGCGATACAAAATATAAACTTACAAAATAAGGAAGAGGGTAAATGTCAATCTTCTCACTAGAGAATTGTCCTATTCAGTGTAAAAAAGTAAGAATATTAAAATATAAGCATCTTGATATATATCAAGGTTGCGTTAGTAAATTATCTAGATATTAAAGCTGTTCCTGATTCAAACACGAGTTTGGTAATGGCGAAAAAAAATATCAGTCGAAAACAATTTCTGCGTGGTGACTATCGCGGTAGACGCACAGTAATGCGTCCCCCCTGGGCTCTGACTGAAGATGATTTCGTTGATCAATGCACACGTTGTGGTGACTGCCTTAAAGCCTGTCCGGAAAAAATTATCACTGTAGGCCAGGGTGGTTTTCCACAAGTTGATTTTTCAAAAGGCGAGTGCAGCTTCTGTCAGGAATGTCATAAAGTATGTACCGCATCGGCTTTCCTGCCATTACAACAACGCCCATGGTCTTATCAAATCGAATTTAATGAACGCTGCTTAAGTAAAAATGGTGTGATCTGCGTGACCTGCGCAGAACAATGTGAGACAGAAGCTATTCACTTTGTACATCGCGTTGGCAGTGTTCCTCAGCCACAGGTCAGTGCATCTTTATGCACGGCATGTGGTGCCTGTTATCGGCCCTGTCCGGTAGGCGCAATTCAATTTAAAAAAACTCAAACACTTTCTAACAAACAACCCAGTCAGCGATTGGAGGCTTATCCATGAATATCAGTGGTGTACTGGTGCATGCTCGACCCGAACGGGCGGCAGGTATCGAACAGAAGCTAGTTAACATTCCCGGTGTCGAAGTGCATGCCATCAGTCCAGAAGGACGCATGGTATTAACTATCGAGGCCGAACATGCTGGACATATGGCCGATACCCTGGTGGCCTGCCAGAACGTTGCGGGTGTGCTGTCCGCGGCAATGATTTACCACCACGATGAAGAATTGGATGAAGATGAAATGATTTCAATAGATATCGATCAATCAGGTCTGGAGCATAAAGCCGGTGATGATTGGAACGTACAGGAGGCGTCAAAATGAAATTGAGCAGAAGAAGTTTTATTAAGAATAATGCCATTGCAGCAACCGCCGTGGCCGCAGGTGTTAGCTTACCTGGTACATCCGCAATCGCAAAACATGTCGATAATAAAATCCGCTGGGATAAAGCCCCCTGCCGTTTTTGTGGTACTGGTTGCAGTGTGCTGGTGGGCACCAAAGATGGTCGCGTAGTGGCAACCCAGGGTGATCCCGATGCCCCCGTCAATCGTGGCTTAAATTGTATCAAGGGCTACTTTCTATCCAAAATCATGTACGGCAAGGATCGTCTTACCAAACCGCTATTACGAATGAATAATGGCAAGTACGACAAGGAAGGTGAGTTCACCGAAATTTCCTGGGATCAGGCTTTTGATATCATGGCGGAAAAATGGAAAGCCGCACTGAAGAAAAAAGGCCCGACTTCTGTCGGTATGTTTGGTTCAGGCCAATGGACTATATGGGAAGGCTATGCCGCCTCTAAATTATTCAAAGCCGGCTTTCGTTCAAACAATCTTGATCCCAATGCACGTCATTGTATGGCCTCGGCTGTTGGTGGGTTTATGCGTGCCTTTGGCGCGGATGAACCCATGGGCTGTTATGACGATCTGGAACATGCCGATGCCTTTGTGCTCTGGGGGGCGAATATGGCCGAGATGCATCCGATCCTCTGGTCACGTCTGTCGGATACCCGCCTGACCAAGGAAGGCTGTGAAGTACATGTGCTATCGACATTCAAACATCGTTGTTTCGATCTGGCCGACAACGGTATGGTCTTTGTGCCGCAGACTGATTTGGCGATTCTTAATTACATTGCTAATTATATTATTCAGAATAAAGCCTATAACAAGAAATTCATTGGCAAGCATGTCAATTTCAAAAAGACAGTCACTGACATTGGTTATGGCCTGCGTCCTGAACATCCGCTGGAGAAAAAGAAAACCGGCAAGGGTGGCAAGCTGAGTAAATTGAGTTTTGAAGAATATGCAAAATCAGTCGAAGAATACACCCTGGAATATGCCTCTGAATTAAGTGGTGTGCCCGAAGAAAATCTTTTACGCATGGCAAAATTGTATGCTGATCCAGATAAAAAGATCACCTCGTTTTGGACCATGGGTTTTAACCAGCACACGCGTGGGGTATGGGCAAACGGCTTAATTTATAATATCCATTTACTCATGGGGAAAATTTCTGAACCCGGTAACAGCCCCTTCTCTTTGACCGGACAACCTTCCGCCTGTGGTACTGCGCGTGAAGTGGGTACCTTTTCTCATCGTCTTCCGGCGGATCTGGTAGTAAAGAAAAAATCCCACCGCGATTTCACCGAGAAAACCTGGAAACTGCCGGAAGGCACGATACCTGCCAAGCCCGGTTACCATGCAGTATTGCAAAATCGCATGTTGAAAGATGGCAAGCTCAATGCTTACTGGGTGATGTGTAATAACAATGTGCAGGCCGCCGCTAACTTTAATGAAGAAACCTGGCCGGGTTATCGTAATCCTGAAAACTTTATTGTGGTATCCGATCCCTATCCGACAGTGACCGCCCAGGCCGCCGATCTGATTTTGCCTACCGCCATGTGGACGGAGAAAGAAGGGGCCTATGGTAATGCGGAACGCCGTACTCAGTTTTGGCGTCAACAGGTAAAGGCTCCGGGGGAATCCAAATCGGATCTCTGGCAGCTGGTTGAGTTCTCCAAGCGTTTCAAAGTGGAAGAAGTTTGGCCGGCTGAGCTGATTGCCAAGAAGCCTGAATTAAAAGGTAAGACACTTTATGAGGTGCTTTATCGCAATGGCAATGTTGATAAATATCCTGCACAAAAAGTTACGGATGATAAAGGCAATGTTTATGCCAATGATGAAATGGATGACTTTGGGTTTTATTTACAAAAAGGTCTGTTCGAAGAATATCGTATCTTTGGTACCAAAGGACCGAAGACAGGACATGATTTAGGTGAGTTCGATGCTTATCATAAGACACGAGGTATGCGCTGGCCGGTGGTTGATGGCAAGGAAACGCTCTGGCGTTATCGTGAAGGTTATGATCCCTTTGTTAAAAAAGGCGAGGATGTAAAATTTTATGGTAAGCCCGATGGCAAGGCTAATATTATTTTTGCACCTTATGAACCGGCAGCAGAAAGTCCGGATAAGGAATATGATCTGTGGTTGTCCACAGGACGCGTGCTGGAGCACTGGCATTCCGGTTCTATGACCCGGCGTGTACCCGAGCTTTATCGTGCTTTCCCGGATGCGGTAGTGTTCATGCATCCTGATGATGCGAAGTCGCGTGGCCTGCGTCGTGGTATGTCTTGTGCACTCAGTAGTCGACGGGGTGAAATTAAATTGCGGGTGGAAACGCGAGGTCGCAATCGGCCACCTAAGGGACTGGTCTTTGTTCCCTGGTTTGATGCCGGACGTTTAATTAACAAGGTCACACTGGATGCCACCGATCCTCTTTCGAAGGAAACGGACTACAAGAAATGTGCCGTTAAGATCGTCAAGGTTTAAAGCGGGCACAGCGGATTTTAAAGTGAATAGGCAACGCACAAATCATAGCCGACGGCAGTTTCTGGCGAGTAGCGCGCGGGCTGCCAGTGGCGCGGGCTTACTGGCCATGGGGCTGGGGTTGTATTCTCATTCCGCTCAGTCATTGCCGGCACTGGCGGTGCGCCCGCCGGGGGTGGGGGGCGAAAAGGAATTTCTTTCCGCCTGTGTGCGTTGCGGTTTATGTGTGCGTGACTGTCCCTATGACACCTTGAAATTAGCGCAACCGGGTGAAGGTATAGCCAGTGGCACGCCCTATTTTACCGCGCGTACGATTCCCTGCGAAATGTGTGAGGACATTCCTTGTGTGGCCGCCTGTCCCACCGGTGCACTGGATAAATCACTCACCGATATTGATGATGCACGCATGGGACTCGCGGTGTTGATCGATCAGGAAAACTGTCTGAACTTTCAGGGTCTGCGTTGTGATGTCTGTTATCGGGTTTGTCCTTTAATTGATGAAGCTATCACGCTGGATCTACAACATAATCGGCGCAGCAACAAACATGCTCTGTTTATTCCCGTGGTTCACTCCGATGTCTGCACCGGTTGTGGTAAATGCGAACATGCCTGTGTGTTAGATGAAACAGCGATTAAAGTTTTACCCTGGCATCTAGCCAAGGGCGAATTAGGTAAACATTATCGTTTGGGCTGGAAGGAAAAAGAAAAGGCCGGCGGCAGTCTGGTTTCACCGGATCAGCCGCATAAATTTAATTTACCCGAAGGCCTGAAATATGATTATGAGAATAAGGGGCTAACCGATGATGAGGGCAAGGTTCCTTTCTCATCTAATCCTCTGGACAGTCTTAATCGTCATGCGGAGCAGAATCCGTGAAAGCTTCGTTAGTACATAGTTTACATCCCGGCCAGAGTGCAGTTGAAGTCAAAGGCTGGTTGCGGGCACATAAATGGTTGTTGTTACGGCGCAGTAGCCAGCTTGGTATTATCGGTTTATTTTTACTCGGCCCACTGGCCGGAATCTGGCTGGTTAAAGGTAACCTGGCTTCAAGCTTGACCTTTGATGTTTTGCCCCTGACCGATCCCTATTTATTATTGCAATCAATTCTGGCTGGACATCTGCCGGAGGTAACCGCCATAAGCGGAGCACTGATTGTTATTGTGTTTTATTTATTTGTTGGTGGACGCAGTTACTGTGCCTGGGTTTGTCCTTTGAACATCGTGACCGACACGGCGAGATATTTACGTGATCGCTGGAAGCTTAAAGGGGGGACTCATGTCTCCCGACAGGCGCGTTACTGGTTATTGGCGATGAGTTTATTTCTGGCCCTGTTCACCGGCAATATGGCATGGGAATTAATCAATCCGGTGTCGATGGTACAACGTGGTTTATTTTTTGGAATGGGTGCGGCCTGGTTATTTGTCGGCGGACTTTTTATTTTTGACCTGTTTATCAGTCGCCAGGGCTGGTGTGGTCATCTGTGTCCAGTGGGCGCATTTTATAGTTTATTGGGAGCTGCATCGGTAGTCCGAGTCTCAGCTAACGGGCGTACAAGGTGTGACGATTGTATGGACTGCTTTGCCGTGTGTCCAGAACAACAGGTTATTCGCCCTGCGCTTAAAGGAGCCGATAAAAATATCAGCCCAATTATTCTTTCAGCAAATTGCACTAATTGTGGGCGTTGCATCGATGTTTGCGCTCAGGATGTATTCAAATTCAGTCACCGTTATGAACATTCACGCTATCTTTCCGTTGATGGAAATAAGGAGGTCAGATCATGAAAAAGAAACTGTATCCTGGATCTAATGTGGGATTTAAAGTTGCTACTAAATTAAGTGTTGGCGTATTAGCCGGCTCGCTGTTGTTTGCTCCCGTGCTAATGGCTCAATCAGATTCTGTTACCTCCTTGCGGGGGCATACCGATCTTGATCAGGATTCCGGCGTGCCAAGTGTGAAAAATTGGCAACGGGATCGTGACCCGATTGAACGTGACTATGTACAACAGCCGCCGTTGATTCCACATTCCACCAAGGGCTATAAAATAAATATGAAGTTTAATAAGTGCCTGACCTGTCATAGCTGGGCGAATTACAAAGACGCGGGTGCTACCAAGATCAGCCAGACGCATTTCAGTGATCGAGATGAGAATGTGTTAGCCAATATTGCACCGCGACGTTATTTTTGTGTTCAGTGTCATGTTCCCCAGGTCGATGCCAAACCGCTGGTCGAAAATACCTTTGAGCCGGTTAAGAGTATCCAGCATCACTGAAATGATGATGGATTTACTTCAATCAATAGCGAGAATGAGTCATGGTTGATAAACAAAATACACCGAAAAATGGCGGCTTACTAGAGAAGCTCAAGCGTCCCACTTCAAAATATTCTATGGGCACGTTGTTATTTGTCGGCGTTATCGTCGGGGTGATCTTCTGGGGCGGATTTAATACGGCAATGGAGGCAACGAACAAGGAATCGTTCTGTATCTCCTGTCATGAAATGCGTGAAAATGTTTACGAGGAATATAAAGACACCGTGCACTATAGCAATCGCACCGGCGTGCGAGCTACCTGTCCCGACTGTCATGTGCCGAAGGAATGGACCTATAAAATAATCCGTAAAATTCAGGCGAGTAATGAATTATTACACAAGGCGCTGGGCACCATTGATACGCCTGAGAAATTCGAAGCCAAACGTTTACAGTTGGCACGTAATGTCTGGAAGACCATGAAAAAGACAGACTCACGTGAGTGCCGTAACTGTCATAACTTTGAGTCCATGGATTACACCGAGCAGGGGCGTCGTGCAGTTCGCCAGCATGAGAAAGGACTGGCAGGTGATAAGACTTGTATCGACTGCCATAAAGGGATTGCACATTCACTGCCTGCCATGTACGAAGAGGATCCCAGCGCGGCGATTGGTCAGTAGGTTTGATTCGATTAACGCCCTCATGAGGGAAAAGGAATTTCCTCTCTATTTGCATGGATAAACGCATACTGTGTAGCGCATCTACGTGATACGGCTTCAGCCATAGCGGTTCATCTGAAGGCGAATCTACAAGGAATACCCTGTAGATTGAAGGGTCTTGTTTATTTGATCTGTATCAATAACATCGTTCATCCTGCTCATCGGTTTCCTCGATTAAGATAAAATAGTGCAGTTTGAGTGGATCGATTCATTGTCTGAAATAAATTCAATTAGAGTAAAATGGTTCATTCTGGAGTTTCTGCGCCGATGATTCTGTCCCGTTATGTTCATACCTTTGGTCAGGCCATGCTCGCCCGTTATGGAGAACGAATACATAAGTTAGCCATTGATGCGGCGTTTACCTGTCCCAACCGTGACGGCAGCAAAGGCATCGGTGGCTGTACTTTCTGTAATAACCAGTCCTTTAGTCCTAATAGTCGTCAGCCTTTAGCCCTGGCTCAACAGATTGAGGCCGGTCGGCAGGTGATTCGCAAACGCACCGGTGCATATAAGTATCTTGCCTATTTTCAGGCCTACACCAATACCTATGCGGATGTGGATGAACTGCGTCATTTATATGATGCCGCGCTGGCGGAAGATGATGTTATCGGTTTGTCTATTGGAACCCGGCCTGACTGTGTTCCCGACAAGGTACTGGATTTATTACAGGAGTATCAGCAGGCCGGTCATGAGATTTGGCTGGAGCTGGGATTGCAGTCCAGTTTCAATGCTACGCTTGAACGGGTTAATCGTGGGCATGGTTATGAAGAATATGAAGCCGCGGTTATTGCCGCGCATCAGCGCGATTTACAAATTTGTACGCATCTGATTGCCGGTCTGCCGGGTGAGAGCAATGAGCATGTTTATATCAGTTTGCAGCGGGTGCTGGAGCTGGGTGTGGAAGGTTTAAAAATTCATCCTCTGCATGTGGTGAAGGGAACGCAATTGGCGAATGAGTGGCGGCGTGATGAGTTTACTCCGATCCGTTTACAGGATTATATTCATCTGGTTGCCGATATGGTTGAACAAACCCCGGCAGAGATTATTTATCACCGGCTGACTGGTACTGCATCAGAGTCTATTTTACTTGCACCGTCATGGTGCTCGATGAAATGGCGGGTATTAAATGCGATTGCCGAAGAGTTACAGCGGCGGGGCAGTTATCAGGGCATAGCCTTTGGAGAACAAGTGAATGATTGCAGTAAATAGTAAGATTGATCTGGTTTGTCCGGCCGGGAGCTTACCGGCGCTACGGGCGGCTATCGATAATGGTGCGGATGCGGTGTACATGGGATTTCGTGATAATACCAATGCGCGAAATTTTCCGGGGCTGAATTTTGATGAGGCCGAGGCGCACACGGGAATCGCTTATGCACATGAACAGGGTAGCAAGGTATTGCTGGCTCTGAATACTTATCCGCAACCCCAGCATTTTGAACGCTGGACGCAGGCGCTGGCACAGGCCGACCGTCTGGGTGTGGATGCCGTGATCCTGGCAGATCCCGGTTTGATGCAATATGCCACTGAACACTTCCCTGATTTGCGTTTACATTTATCAGTACAGGGTTCGGCAACCAATCGTCATGCCATTGCTTTTTATCATCAACATTTTAATATTCAACGTGTGGTTCTTCCTCGGGTATTATCTTTGCGGCAAATTAAAAGTGTGATCGACAGCAGCCCGGTTGAAGTTGAAGTCTTCGGCTTTGGCAGCCTCTGCGTGATGGTGGAAGGTCGTTGTGCCTTATCCTCTTATGTCACTGGTGAATCACCCAATACCTGTGGCGTATGTTCACCGGCAAAAGCCGTGCGCTGGGAGGAAACCCCGCAGGGTCGTCAGTCCCGTCTTAATGGTGTCTTGATCGATCGTTATCAAAAAGATGAAGCCGCCGGTTACCCGACCTTATGTAAGGGACGTTTTAAAGTAAAAAGCGATAAAGTCTTTTATGCGATGGAAGAACCTACCAGTTTAAACACGTTGGAGATTTTACCGGAGCTGGTGAAAATGGGCATCGCGGCAATTAAGATAGAAGGTCGCCAGCGTAGCCCGGCCTACGTAAAACAGGTTACCCGGGTCATGCGTACCGCGCTGGATCACTGTCAGCAGGATCCGGATAACTATACTCCTGCGGCTGATTGGGTAAGCGCACTGGATCATGTCTCCGAAGGTCGCTCGCATACTCTGGGTGCATTGCACCGTCCCTGGCAGTGAGATGCTAGAAAGCCACCGTAGGGTGGGCACGGGTTTTGTGCCCACGCTGTATGATACTTAAGGTAAAAAATATGAAATTGTCATTAGGCCCATTACAATATTACTGGCCGAAAGAAAAAGTGATCGAGTTTTATAAGACAGTGGAAAGCTGGCCGGTAGATATTATTTATCTGGGTGAAGTGGTTTGTGCCAAGCGTCGTGAATTAAAACTGGAAGACTGGTTAGCCATCGCTGAACGGTTGACGACGGCCGGAAAAGAAGTGGTGCTCTCAACGCTGATTTTATTAGAAGCCGATTCCGAGTTATCGCGGCTGGAAAAAATATGCAATAACGGTCAGTATCAGGTGGAAGCCAATGATATTTCTGCGGTGCACCTGCTGGATGGAAAACATAAATTTATTGCCGGCCCACATATTAATAGCTATAACGCGGGAACCTTATCCATCCTCAATAACTGTGGAGCGACTCGTTGGGTGATGCCTTTTGAACTGGGACAGTCTACCCTGCAGCGACTGGTCGCTGAAAAACCGGCCGCAATGGAAACCGAAGTACTTGTTTACGGGCGTTTACCGCTGTCGTTTTCGGCACGCTGTTTTACTGCCCGTGCGGACAATGTACCCAAGGATCAATGTGAGCTGCGTTGCATCAGTGATGTGAATGGTCTGCCCCTGCAAACCCAGGAAGGTCAGGAGTTATTCACTATCAATGGTATTCAATTACAGTCTGGCGTGCCATGTAATCTGGTGGGGGAAGTCAATGCGTTAAAGGACATGGGGGTTGAAGTCCTGCGTCTGTCTCCTGAAGCTGAACACATGGATGTGTTTGTGGCCTTATTCAATGAAGTCATAGCGAACCAGCGCAACCCGGATGAAGCCCTTGAAATTATGCAGGATTTATCGGCTCAACAGGAATGGTGCAATGGTTTCTGGTATGAAGAAGCCGGGATGAACTGGAAAAATATTCAGCAGCAGGCCTGAATAGGTGCGCCAAATTTCTAATCCCGATGAGTCTTCGCTATTGTTGGCTCGGCTGTGTAGGTACGACTTCAGTCGTACAAATTCGAAGCCACCCCCCCAGCCGATTCCCTCATCCCCGTTCGATTGAAATCGAACCTACATGGATGGCGGTAGATTCAGTTTCAACGGTCAGGAATTTAGAATACTAATTTAGCAGTTCAATGCCACTTGAACGGCTGAGTATTTTAAACTCTGAAATTACGCTATCCTGTCATCAAAGCCATCCCTTTCACCTATTGGAAGGGGAACTAACAGGATAGTTACGATAATGTCGCATTCAATAAAAGCCGCTCTTTTATCAGCCCTGGTGTTTCCCGGTGCCGGCCATCTTTTCCTGAAGAAATATATTTCTGCTATAGCCTTATCCAGCGCGGCATTTTCTGTGGCTTATTTCTTGACAACGACGATGATAGAAAGGGCGATGCAAATAACCGAAAAAATACAATCAGGCCAGATTCCTCTCGATGTTACCTCGATTAATGAACTGGTTTCTGCTCAATCAAATGGCGCGGATGGTCAGGCCTTAAATATCGCCACGATTGTTTTTATCATTATCTGGTTAGTCGGTATTATGGATTCTTATCGAGTAGGCCGTAAACCTGGATAAGGCCAAACTCAGATTAGCTATTAAAAGGTGAAAAGGGGTTTTGAATTTTCCCGCGTGGGCACAAAAACCGTGCCCACCCTACAAGACTTTGTTTCACTCAGCGCCAACCTGGTTTAAATTCTTTGTTAAAATATAATTATGAAAATTATAACAGCCGATAACCTGTCCTGCCCCATTGATGGTGAACGGCTTATATCCCAGCAACGACAACTGGTTTGCGGCAATGGCCATTCCTTTGATCTTGCCCGTCAGGGCTATGTGAATTTATTGCCGGTGCAACATAAAAGAACCCGGCATCCGGGTGATAGCAAAGAAATGGTGCTGGCACGTTCCCGTTTTCTAAACTCAGGGATCTATGCGGCTATTGCGGATAAATTAGCACTGCTTTCATATTCTTATCTTGAAGGCCGGGCGACTTCCTGTGTGCTGGATGCGGGTTGTGGTGAAGGCTATTATCTTGACTCTGTTTTAAATTATTTAAAAAATAAAAACGATGCGGCTGATGTTTCCTTTATAGGTCTGGATATTTCTAAACAGGCCATTGTTGAAGCGGCCAAAAGAAATAAACAGATCAGCTGGCTGGTGGGGACTAATCGACAGCCGCCGGTTGCATCAGACAGCATTGATATTATTGTATGTGTTTTTGGCTTTCAGAGTTTTGAAGGTTTTAATAAAATATTAAAACCGGGTGGAAAAGTTATTCTGGTAGAGCCGGGCCCAGATCATTTAATTGAACTGAGAGAAATTATTTACAGCACGGTTAAACGCACTCCGATTCAGGATCCCGGCGAGTTTGAGGCGCTGGGATTTTTGCTGTTGGAGAGCCAGCCGCTGCAATTAAAAACAGGGCGCATTAATAATAAAATGATCAATGATTTGCTGCTAATGACACCGCATTTTTATCGGGCATCAAACGAGGGACGACAGGCTGCGATGCAGTTACAGACGCTGGAGCTCAGTATGGATGTGGTTTTTAGAGTATTCGAGAAAAATAAATCTATAGATTGAGTAAGTCGAGTATTCACAGCCGTTATCGAGACTAGATCTCCCTGTTGCTTAGAATATCGATCCCTTATGCAACACTCTGGCTACGCAGGTATTCTTCATAGGTTCCGCTGTAGTTGTTAATCCCTGCAGGGCTAAGCTCAATGATCCGAGTAGCCAGTGAAGAGACAAACTCCCGATCATGGCTGACAAAAATAAGCGTGCCGGGATAATTTTCAAGTGCTAGATTCAAAGACTCAATTGATTCCATATCCAGGTGATTGGTCGGCTCATCCATGACCAGCACATTGGGTAGCTGCATCATAAGTTTTCCAAACAGCATGCGTCCCTGTTCACCACCGGAAATTTTGCTTACCGATTTATTAATCTCATCCTGAGAGAATAACATTCTCCCCAGCACCGAGCGCACGGATTGTTCATCATCGCTGGGCTTCATCCATTGACTCATCCAGTCGACTAATGGCATGTCGTTACTGAAATCATCCGTGTGATCCTGGGCGTAATAACCGATACTAATATTTTCCGACCACTTTACCTTGCCGCTGTCGGGGGCAAGATCATGCACCAGGGTACGCAAGAGAGTGGTTTTACCGATACCGTTGGGACCGATGATGGCAATACGTTCGCCCACTTCGGCCAGCAGGCTGAGGTCGCTGAACAGGGGTTTATCATTAAAGCCTTTAGTTAATTTGTCCAGCTCAAGTGCATTACGATAAAGTTTCTTGGCCTGATCAAAACGGATGAAAGGGCTTTTCCGGCTGGAGGGTTTGACTTCATCCAGTTTAATTTTATCAATTTGTTTGGCGCGTGAGGTAGCCTGTTTGGCTTTTGAGGCATTGGCAGAAAAGCGGCTGACAAAAGATTGAAGTTCATTGATTTGTGCTTTTTTCTTCGCATTGTCCGAGAGCAGACGTTCACGAGCCTGGGTGGAGGCGGTCATGTACTGATCGTAATTGCCGGGGTATAAACGCAGCTCGCCATAATCGAGATCGGCCATGTGGGTGCAGACACTGTTTAAAAAATGCCGATCATGGGAAATAATAATAATGGTGCTGTTACGCTCATTGAGCATTTTTTCCAGCCAGCGAATGGTGTTGATATCGAGGTTATTGGTGGGTTCATCGAGCAGCAGAATATCGGGGTTGGCGAATAGTGCCTGTGCCAGGAGCACGCGCAATTTCCAGCCGGGTGCAACTGCACTCATTAAATCAGTATGTTGTTCCAGAGCTATCTCCAGTCCCAGCAATAATTCACCGGCACGGGACTCAGCGGTATAGCCATCGAGTTCAGCAAACTCAACTTCCAGATCGGCGACTTTCATACCCTCTTCTTCACTCATTTCCGCCAGTGAATAAATACGGTCACGTTCTTTTTTTATCTGCCAGAGCCGGTCATGTCCCATGATCACGGTATCCAGCACCGTATTGTTCTCAAAAGCGAATTGATCCTGGCCCAGCTTGCCGACGGTTTCATTGACATCGATGGAGATATTCCCTGAGCTGGCTTCCAGATCACCTCCGAGTATTTTCATGAAGGTGGACTTGCCGCAACCGTTAGCGCCAATCAGGCCGTAGCGATTGCCCTCGCCGAATTTGACGGAAATATTTTCAAACAGGGGCTTAGCCCCAAATTGCATGGTGATATTGGCTGTGCTGATCAAGGTGAATGTCCGGGGTATGTACAGATAAAAAGGTCGGGCATTATGCCACAGCGTGGCCGGACGCACACCCAAGAATGACGATATCTGTAATTTTTATTCCTGAGAATAAGTACCCTATAGTCGGTTATACTCTTATTTTTCAAGTGGATGGTGGGCAATTAAGATGAGTGACTTTAAATTAGATCCTCGACTTGCTAAGGACTGTCTGGTTCTTGGGAAATTGAATTTCAGCCAATTGTTGTTAATGAATAATGCCCTGGTACCGTGGTTTATCCTGGTGCCGAATAGCTCTGAAACCGAGATAATCGATTTATCAAAATCAGAACAGGCTGATTTGCTGGAAGAGATAAACCACCTGGCTGCATTTGTGCGAAATAATTTTGTGATTTCAAAGCTGAATATTGCCGCGATTGGCAATGTCGTCAGCCAGTTGCACATTCATGTGCTGGGACGTGATCCTGCTGATTATTGCTGGCCGAATGTGGTCTGGGGGCGTGATGAATGCAGGCCATATAGCGATGAGAAAGTGGCTGAAATCAGGCAGGCGGCGAGGGAGCAGTTGGGGGTGTTTCAATAATCACCCCGACAGAGACGCATCCCCTGTGGGTTCGATTTCAATCGAACCTGTGCGAGTGAAAGGACTGGGGGGCTTCGACTTTATACGACTGAAGTCGTATCTACAGTTTAATGGTTGGCCAGAGTACTTAGGTGTCGGCCCAGATCCAGTCGTTTGAAATGTGCGGCGAGACGAATGCCGATGGCTTCGCCGATAAAGGCTTTGAAGTGGGCCTCGGAGTCAAACTCCATGGCATCAATCATATTTTTCAGATAGAGCCCATCTTCGGTATTGCCTTCCATGCTCAGGCGGCGGGCAAAAAATAGAGTATCAGGATCTTCATTGCGGGTGGCGAGCAGAAGGAAATCATCCAGTCTGCCACTGATGTGTATTTCTGGTGCGTCCTGTTGTCGATCCAATAGAAACTGCCCATCCTGAATCTGAAACTGCCAGGTGTTGCCAGTGTCGGTCACGGTCAACCAGAGTCGCTTTCCCTGCAAATAATCCAGCCTTGAGCTGAAGCTCTGACCTTTTAAAAGGTGGTTGAAGCTGTGACTGAGGAGTCGGGAGTGGAACGCATCTGGGATACCGCGCAGGGCAAATTTCAGGGGCCAAAGGGGGAGTTTCATGGTTTCTTAACAGGTAGCTTTATATAGCGATCTAGGTTAAGACAGGTGCAGGCCAAATAAACTGATCTGGATCAAGTGTATTCAGTAGACTATAGTTTCAGTGACATTCGCACCAGCGCGGCCAGCGAGCTGGCCTGCATTTTTTCCATTACCCGCGAGCGATGCACTTCCACAGTTTTAATACTGATGCTCAGGGCGGCGGCGATTTGCTTATTCGACATGCCAAGGACGATTTTATCCATGACTTCTTTTTCTCTTGAGGTCAGGGTTTCAAAGCGGTCATTGAGCATTTCATAAATAGAGTGCTGTTCCTGATGGTGCTCGCAGAATTTTACGGCCATGCGGATACTATCGAGAATCATTTTGTCATCAAAGGGCTTTTCGACAAAGTCGAACACGCCATCTTTGAGTGCCTTAACCGCCATCGATATATCGCCGTGGCCGGTGATAATGATGACAGGGATCTGAAATTTCATTTGCGTGAGCTTCTGATAGAGCTCAAGCCCGGAGATGCCCGGCATACGAATATCAGCTATCACACAGCCCAGCTCTTTGCCGGGAAGATCGTCAAGAAAGCATTCTGCATTCTCAAAGGTTGCGGCATTATAGCCGTCAGATTTGACCAGCCAGGCCAGTGAGTCGCGCATGCCCTTGTCATCATCAATGATATAAATACAAAAATCCTGATTATCCATTATGATCCTTTTTTATGGGTAGGGTGAAGCTAAAGCTGGCACCGGGCTGGCTTGAATCGATAATTAATTCCAGTGTACCACCATAATGTTCGATGATGGTTTTACAGATGGAAAGTCCCAGCCCCAGCCCCCGCATTTTGGAGGTGAAAAAGGGGTCAAATAATCGCAGCCGGATGTCATCATTTACCCCCGGGCCGGTATCATCAATGTTAACCCGGATGAATTCAGGGCTGATCGTTTGTGCCTGTATGCGTACAACCCGATAATGAGTGTTAGCCTGTTCCATAGATTCAATGGCATTCAGTATCAGGTTGGTAAATACCTGTTCAACCTGAATGGTGTCGGCCCAGACAACCGGCAGGTTGGGCATCAACTCTGTTTCAAATTCCAGTTTCTGAGACAGGGTAGTGGCATGAATAAAACTGACCACACGTTCGATTAGTGTCTCGAGTTCAATCTCCTGAACATGGGCTTTTTCTTTGCGTACAAAAGCTCGCATGCGTTTAATAATATCCGCAGCACGTTGAGCCTGAGTGACAATCTTCTCAAAAACATCGTTCGTTTCAGCGAGCGATAAACTGGACTTTGCCATCCGGTTTTTAGCGCCGTTGGCATAGATCAGAATGGCTCCGAGTGGCTGATTAATTTCATGGGCAATGCCGGTTGTCATTTCACCCAGTGTTGCCATGCGGGTGGAGTGGGCGAGTTCCATTTGCTGTTGTCGCAGATCGGCATTGCTTTCTGCGAGTCGTTGTTCCGCCTGGGTTTGCTCGGTAATGTCCTGCAAAATTCCGTAGATGGTTTCGGCTCGCCCGCTTGCATCATAGGCGACTTCTGCCTGATGCCAGATATTACGGGTTATATTATTGCTGCTGAGCAGGCGATGCCTAAAATCAAAATTGCAGTTTTCATATAGTGCACTATTCATTTTTTCGCGGAAAATAATTCGATCCTGAGGGTGCACATGCTCCAGCAGTCCCTGAAAACTTCGATCACTTTTATCATCACGGCAGCTGAGCATGTTCGCCATCTCTTCAGAAGCAATGAATTTATTGCTGATAAGATTCCATTCCCAAAACCCCAATTTCCCCATTCGTTGAGCCTGAGAAAGTTGTCGCTTATTTTTGTTTAACTGTTTACGAATATTTTCGGCGCTGGAAATGACCGGCTCGAGATGGGCAAGTGCGGTTAGCAATAGTATTGAAGCCAGCATAGCCAGAACTTCGGCAAACAACTGGGTCGAGTGAAATGCGTGACCGCTGAGATGCAGATAAAATTCGATGAGTCGGCGGGCTAGCATCAGTATGATTGCCGTTGCCAGTAATAGCCAGGGCGTGCGCCAGCCGGTTGTACGCAACAGGCGGAAGGTTTGAATTACTGCTGCAGCCTGCAGCAGAATAGAGCCAATCAGTAGCGTGCCATAAAGCATGGAATGTTTGCCTGATCTCTTATTTGAAGTTTTTATTTAGAATATGACAACAACGTGCATCATCATATCGAAATCAGGGGGCTAGATCACGCGGGTTTTAGAAAACGGGTGCTTAATTCCCTGAATACCAGAATGGCGAGGCAGGGGCAGAAAAGTAGAACAGGAGATAACTGTCCCGTTAACGTGAGCCTGAAGTGTCCTGAGAGGGGCGGTGTTAACGGAACAGTCGTACCGACCATTTAAATTGTCTGGTAATAAAAGTTTTGCGGGTGATTGGCCTGGGCGAAGAAAAACCAGCGTTCGGCAATCAGGCCAATATATTGAATCACAAAGGCGATGATGAGGCTGTTGCCATTTTCCTGCTCGATGCCGGACCAGAGGAATAATAGCGGCAGGAAAAAAGTCAGCAGTATAAAGATCCATTTTATGGATTTCATAAACAGCCGACTCTGGTGGTGGAAAAAGTCACGGGTATTCACTGAACCACCCATGAAACCCATGGACTTTTGCTGGATTTGATTATGGCGTATGCCGATAGCGGTCTGAATGCTGGACTTGTGTTTGATGCGGGCATTGCGAATCAGTGCGGCGCTGCGGGTAATAAAGGCTACCAGGGTGATAATGGTGGCCCAGATGCCATAGAATTTTACCAGTCCTGGGGCAGCATAGAATGAAAACGCCGTTGCCAGTATAAAACCGGAGGCCGTGCCCAGCAGTAAATAATTAATCACCGTGAGCGGGCTGGCCCATTCCTGTAGAAATTTTATTGCTGCGTAAATCATACCGGTGCATAGAAACAGGATAAAGGTTGCGATCACGCCGAGCATGCCAACTATCAGCGTTAACTGCAGACGTGCTCCCGTCTTACTGGTAAAGAGCATGGTGTCCCAGCCAAAGTAATGCATCAGGCCATAGAGAAAAATAAAAAACATCACCAGTGGCAGGATAATGACTTCACGGGATAACCAGGAAGTACGCCACTTCGCGGCTGCACGCCAGGCACGTTCAGGATGGCCTAGATGAAACATCGAGGCGATCAAACCAGCGAATAAAAACAGCAGCGCAATTAAGGAGCCGGTAGCATAAAAACCAATGCTGTCCCCGGTGGGAAGAAGCTCGACGGAGGAATAAGTCTGGCCGGTAACGATCGCCAGGAACAAACCCTGACCAACACCGATCAGCGTAGTTAAAAAAATAACGGAAAATGCGGGATGCATGTTTGTCTCCAGTAGCTAGGTGCTAGTAACACCGTAAGTTTGTTATTCAGTAGCTAGTAGTTGCAGGTAGGGTTTTCCTAGCTACTAGCAACTCGTCTCTGGCCACTGCTGAATTACCAGCTCGTTGAGTCGTCCAGTGTTGTTGCCTCAACTGGATCGGCATGGCCGCGCTGTTCTTTCTTCAGTGGATTATCGGCACGTACCAGTTCGTCTTCATGGATGTGCATGCGGGTCTTGCGTCGCGGTAAATAATGATTTGAGGGTCGGGTACCCCATTCCGGCATGAGCGCATAACCGCCTTCTTCACGAATAGCAATGGAGACTTCGGATTGCGGATCATGGACATCACCGAATAAACGCGCACTGGTGGGGCAGGCCATGACGCAGGCCGGTTTTCGCTCGGCCTCGGGTAGTGACTCATCATAAATACGATCCACACAGAGGGTACATTTTTTCATTACCTTTTCGTGTTCATCGACTTCACGCGCACCGTAAGGACAGGCCCAGGAACAGTAGCGGCAGCCAATGCACTTGTCGTAGTCCACCAGCACGATGCCATCTTTTTCACGTTTAAAGCTGGCCCCGGTGGGACAGACCGGAACGCAGGGCGGCTCTTCGCAATGCAGACAACTCTTCGGGAAGTGAACGGTTTCCGTATAGGGGAATTCACCGACTTCATAGGTTTGCACGCGGTTGAAAAAAGTGCCGGTAGGGTTTTGCCCGTAAGGATTGTCATCGCTTAGCATGCCCGCTGCACCGGAGGTGTTCCATTCCTTACAGGAGGTCACGCAGGCATGACAGCCCACGCAAACGTTAAGATCAATAATCAGTGCCAGTTGAGTCATATCGTATACTCGTATTTATATGTTTTTAAACCACAGAGGACATGGAGGTCACAGAGGATATGAAAGAAAAAGCTCTGAGAATTCGGTGTACTAAGTTTTAGTTTTAAAAAATTTATAGTTTTCATATTTACTCTCGTTCCCACGCTCCTGCGTGGGAATGCATACCGTAACTTGCTAATCGAAGTAAGTATGGGTTCCCACGCAGGAGCGTGGGAACCAGAAATTAGCAATAAGGGTTAAGTCAGCACAGAGACAAGCAAAAAGTCCTCTGTGGCCTCCGTGTCCTCTGTGGTTAAATATAAAATATTATTTCTTCGTAAACTTACCCGCAAAATAAGCCTGCCATTTACGCCGCAGTCCCGTTCCGGGTAGGGCGGGCATGGTTTTAAACTGTGGCCAGCTGACTTTCTCATCGTCATCATCGGCTTTGTAGACGCGCACGCGCACGTCATACCAGCCGGCCTGTCCGGAAATCGGATCAGAGTTTGATAAGTGATCGCCATCTTCATTGGCGGGCAGTTCTTCGGAGATTAAATGATTGAGCAGGAAGCCCTGCTTTGATTCATTCGCATCCTTATCCAGTCCCCAGGCACCACTGGCCTTGCCGATAGCGTTCCAGGTCCAGACTGTGCCCGGTTCCACCGCTTCACTGAAGCGACACATGCAGCGAACCTTACCGTGCATGGATTCAACCCAGATCCAGTCGCTATCGCCAAAGCCGTGTTTCTGTCCCAGTGACGGATGCAGGTAAAGAAAATTATAGGCATGAATCTGACGCAGCCAGGCGTTCTGTGAATCCCATGAATGGTACATGGCCATAGGCCGCTGGGTCAGCGCATTGAGCGGATATTTATGCGTGTCTGTGAGCTGGCCTTCCAGAGTTTCTGAATAAAACGGTAGCGGATCAAAGTGCGTTTCGATACGTTTTCTCAAATGCTCCGGTGGCTGCTTGCCTGCACGCTTACCCTGGGCGGCAAGGCGAAATTTTTGCAGCACTTCAGAATAGATGTGAATGTTAATGGGCTCTTCATAACGAGTCAGTCTATGTTCCTGCGCCCATTTTAAATAACCGCGATTCCAGTTGCGCATGTATTGATAGGACTTGGGCAGTTCATAATGGTAAACGCAGTTGTTCTTCTCATACATTTCCCATTGATTAGGATTGGGTTCACCTTTCATGAATTTCTCACCGCCCTTGCCGCGCCAGCCGGCGAGGAAGCCGATGCCGGAACCGGGTTCGACTTCGTAGTTGGTAATGAAATCTGGATAATCGCGATATTTACGTACACCTTTTTTATTTACAAAGGCAGGTAATTTCATCCGAGTGCCCAGCTCAATCAAGACTTCCTGGAAGGGTTTGCATTGACCGGTAGGCGGTACAACAGGGATGCGAACAGAATCAACCGGGCCATCAAATTCAGAGATCGGGCGATCCAGCATTGACATCACATCGTGGCGTTCCAGATAAGTGGTATCCGGCAGTACCAGATCGGCATAGGCCACCATTTCTGACTGGAAGGCATCGGAGACAATAATAAAGGGAATTTTGTATTCGCCATCCTCGCTTTTATCGTTCAGCATCTTCCGCACTTCATCGGTATTCATGGTGGAGTTCCAGGCCATGTTCGACATGAAGATCATCAGCGTATCAAGAGAGTAGGGATCGCCGCGATGGGCATTGGTGATCACATTATGCATCAGGCCATGTGCCGAGAGCGGATATTCCCAGGAGAAGGCTTTATCAATGCGCACCGGTTCGTTGTTTTCATCCACGAACAAATCGTTGGGATCGGCCGGCCAGCCCAGGGGCATACCGTTTAACGGTGTATTAGGTTGAACATCATCCGGGCCTTTCGGTGGTTTGGCACAGGGTGGAATCGGGCGCGGGAACGGTGCTTTATGACGGAAGCCGCCGGGACGATCGATGGTGCCGAGCAGGGTCATGAGGATGGACATGGCGCGAATGGTTTGAAAGCCATTGGAGTGGGCGGCGAGTCCGCGCATGGCATGAAAGGCTACCGGATTGCCGGTGACAGTATCATGCTCGTTACCCCAGACATCAGTCCAGGCGATGGGTAATTCGATTTTTTCATCGCGCGCGGTGATGCCCATTTCATAGGCCAGACGTTTGATGGTTTTGATCGGGATGCCGGTGATGGCGGAAGCCCAGTCGGGAGTGTATTTTTCCACCCGTTCTTTTAATAACTGGAACGAGGGTTTGACCGGAGTGCCATCTTCCAGAGTAAATTCACCCATGAGGAAGGGGTCGGCATTTTCTGTCAGAGTATTTACCGGCGCATCGGTGTTGCGATCCCACCAGAGTTTATTCTGTGGATCGTAGCAGCCTTCTTCAACTTCCATTTCTTTAATGCGTACAAACATGCCGAAGTCATCACTGTCATCATCCAGATTGATCAGTTCAGCGGCATTGGTGTACTGCACCAGGAAATCACGATCATAGAGACCCTGACTGATCAGTTCGTGAATAATGGCGAGAAACAGCGCGTTGTCGGTGCCGGGTTTAATCGGCACCCATTCGTCAGCAATGGCCGAATAACCGGTACGCACCGGGTTGATGGAAACGAAGCGGCCACCATTGCGTTTGAACTGAGACAGGGCAACCTTCATCGGATTGGAATGATGATCTTCGGCGGTGCCGATCATAATAAATAATTTGGCGCGTTCCAGATCCGGGCCGCCAAATTCCCAGAAGGAACCACCGATGGTGTAGATCATGCCGGTGGCCATATTTACCGAGCAGAAGCCACCGTGGGCGGCGTAGTTGGGCGTGCCGAATTGTTTAGCAAACAGACCGGTCAGCGCCTGCATCTGGTCACGGCCGGTGAACAGGGCAAATTTCTTTGGATCGGTTTCGCGAATGTGGCTAAGTCGCTCCTCCATTATCTGGAAGGCTTCATCCCAGGAGATTTCTTCAAACTCGGCATCGCCGCGATCGGCCCCAGCCTTGCGGCGTAGTGGTTTGGTCAGTCGCGCAGGGGAATATTGTTTCATGATCCCAGAAGCCCCCTTGGCGCAAATCACGCCTTTGTTCAGCGGGTGATCGGGGTTGCCCTGAATATAGCGTATTTCACCGTCACGCAGGGTGACGCGAATCCCGCAGCGGCAGGCGCACATATAGCAGGTGGTATTTTTGACTTCGGTGCGGCTACCGTTTTCGACGATAGCAGCTTGTTGAATTGACATTTCGCGAACCTTAAAATTTTAACCCCATATTATACAGGGATTTCACTTGATGGAGGGGCGGCATTATACGGGCCTAATTCCCCAGTAAGCCAATCAGGATTATTAGGCTTATAATAAAATACTTATATACTGATTTGTATATCTGCATAGAGATATAAGCCATTTCACAAGAATAAATTAAATCTAACCTGGCTTCGATCGGCTGAATCACTTGTGGTAACAAGCTGTCAGGCCTGATTATAGCAGGTATGTAAATTATCTCGGAGGGAGAGCGAAGCAGGGAAATATTCGCATATAAATAGTATCCGTTTACAGGCCGATGCGAATGGGTCAGCAGATGCCGCGCTAAAATGCCCGTGCGAACAGTAAAACAAATAAGAAATTTTTATAAAGAGGCTTGCTGCGCAGTCAGAAAGCTTGAGTAGAGTAAAGGGTTATTCACGTTTTAAATAAGTTTCATTTATAGTGAACAAGATAAATATTAATTGAGTTTCTGTCATGAATAGTTCAATGTAGCGCACCGCTATAAACTAGTATCTGACTGCCAGATTTACCGGTATCAGAAAGCAGGGCTTTACAAAATAGCGGCTATAAATTCAGGGGTTCTGTCTTAAGACAGAATTCTCGTTTGGGGAAGGTGATAAACGGCATGGCCGTGCATTGCCTTAACTTCAATTATCGACATCCGAGAGGAGTAGAGTCGATGGCGGATATTATCGCTACTAATGAAACAATCCTTGTCGTAGGCGGGGGCATCAGTGGAATGACCGCAGCACTTGAAGCTGCAGAGTATGGTAAACAGGTCATTCTTGTGGAAAAAGAAGCAGGTGTTGGTGGACGGGTGAGTAAGCTGTATAAATACTTTCCTAAACTCTGTCATCCCACCTGTGGTCAGGAAATCAATCAGCGTCGTCTGAAGATGAACCCGAACGTTCGTCTGCTGACCATGACTGAAGTGGCCGAGGTTTCCGGTGAAGAAGGAAATTATTCTGTCACCCTGAAGACCCGTCCACGTTACGTCAACAATAATTGCACCGCCTGTGGCGAATGTGAAGGCGCGGTGGAAGCCGAGTTTGATAACGAAATGAACTATGGCATGAACAAGCGCAAAGGCGCTTATCTGCCGAGTCGTATGAGTTATCCGCAGCAATATGTGCTGGACCCGCGCATCATCGGTACCCCCGATGCAACCAGTGCTAAAGATGCATGCAAATACGATGCAATTGATCTGGACATGCAGGAAGAATCCACCAGCATTACCGTTGGCGCAATCATCTGGGCTACCGGTTGGCAGCCTTACGATGCGAACAAGATTCAGCCTTATGGTTATGACCGCTTTGAAAACGTCATCACCAGTGTTGAGTTTGAACGCATGATGGATCCGCATGGCCCGACTGGCGGCAAACTGCTGCGTCCTTCGGATGGTAAAGAAGCAAAAGATATTGCTTTCATCCAGTGCGCCGGTTCACGCGATCGCAACTACCTCAAACATTGCTCACGTATTTGCTGCATGGCGTCATTAAAGCAGACCACCTATGTGCGCGAGAGTTATGGCGATGAAGGTAAGTCTTCGATTTACTATATCGATATTCGTGCCATTGATCGGATAGATAACTTCTATCAGAACGTCAAGGCCGATGAAACTGTTAGCTTCATCAAGTCTAAGGTTGCCAACATCGTCGAGAATAAGGAAAACAAAAATCCGATTCTGCGCGGTGTGAATACCGAAGGTTATGATCGTTATGAAAACGAACATGAGCTGGTGGTACTGGCAGTAGGTATGGAGCCTAGTGTGGCTGCCGCTGACTTCCCCATCAAGGTGGTGGTTAACGAACATGGCTTTATCGAAGAAGATGAATCTAATGGCGGGATATTTGCGGCCGGTTGTTCAGCCGATGCGCTGGATGTAAACCGTGCAGTTCAGAGTGCCACGGCTAGCGCCTTACGCGCTATTCAGGTGGTCAATCGTGTTGCCGGTACGGAGGGTTAAGCTGTGGCTGATGAAATGAAAATAGGTGCTTATATCTGTAAAGGTTGTGGCATTGGCGA
>CAZNRP010000042.1:0-23690 GCA_964575555.1 uncultured Thiohalophilus sp.
GAGACAGCCCAGAGGGAGAAGGGGTTATAGTGCAAATACTTATGCAACGATTAATGGTTTGGGGTTTTTGATGGCGTGGGTACGACTGAAGTCGTACCTATAGCCGTATCAATCTGTGTCCTCGGTGGTTTAATATATTTTTTTGTGGGGATACCCCCGCTCCAGCTTTAAAATTTAACTTGTCCTTGACGCTTTAGATTAACTTTTCCTGTGGCATCTACTTTTCCGATCATTTGCAGTAGTGTGCGAATATCCTTCCGGCTGGTGTCCCGATTTAAAAGCGCAAGGTTCAGGTTATAACGGCCATTGGCGCTGAGTTTAATGTTGCCTTCGATACCAAGTGCGCTGTTTTTATTGCTAAGGCGCAGTATGCTATCGTTACCATCGGCTTTGCTAATAATTGTAACATCGCCGATTTCCATTGTTTTTAGCATGCTGATGCTGGCTTTACGCCATAATACTTCGCCTTCCAGTTGTAGTTGTTCGTTGGCAATATAAACCAGCGTTTCAATATTGAGTTTAATTTCTCCATCCAGGGTGGCGGGCAGAGTGTAGGGATTTAATACTTCTGCGGGTATTTCACCGCTAATATTAGTCGCCTGTATGCTGCCATCAAGATGTCGCGTTATGTTGGCATTGAGTTTGCCCAGAGAGCCATTGATGTGGGTATTCAGATCAATCTGACCGAATAACAAAGGTAGTAAGTTAAGTTCCCAACGCAGTTGACCCAGAGCCAGGTTAGTTACCTGTAAACCATCTAGTTGTCCTGACCAAATTGTACCGCTTATATTGGCAATATGTAGTTGGCTTTTGTTCTGTTGAGGAATGAGCTGCCACAGCTGTTGTGCCGGAATAGCTGAGAGAAAAAACAGCAGATAGCAGCTAAAACCGTAGGCGAACAACAGTAAGCTGATTTTCGAAGGTCGTTTGAGCAAGCTCTGGAACGTTGATTTAAGCGTCATGGTGTCTGTAATAGAATGCGACCGCTGACAATGCCGGGTGCATTGCTGCGTTCTAGTGATATATTATTTATCTGGATACCGTGGCGGCTAGTTAGAAGTTCCAGCCAGCTAATGAGTTGATCAAAGGAAACATTTTCCATCCACACACGAACTTCTTTTTGTCCCTCGGGCTGAACTTTTTGCAGGCCATCCTTGATGTTTTTTTGTTTCGCACTGCGTTCGATGAGTCCCAGCAATGAGGTGCTGTCCTTTACGCTATTATTTACGCCTATCCCGCTTGCACGTAACTGGCGAACTTCGGCAGCCTGCTTACGAATTTCCATCAGACTGCGTGTTTGTGCTTTTACTCGTAGTTCACCATCGTCAATACCTGTTTTAAGGGGTTTCCAGAGAGAAAAATAAAACAGCGTGATGACGATCACGACACTCATTACCACGAGTAATTGTTTTTCCCGGAGGGCTAGTTGTTGCCAGCGTTCTTGCAGATTATTTTTCATGGATAAGCATCCGTCCCTGAACTTTATTGTCGGCAGAATTAGCTGACTTGAGTTCAATTTCCCAGGGTGTACGTTTGGACAGGGTTTGTTTAAAGCGTTCCAGTGCCTGTAAATCAGGCAAGTCCATTAATAGTTCCATTTGCCCTTTTTGATAACGCAAATGTTGAATGACGAGATTTTTTTCACGCTTTGCCAGTGGCCCGATAGTGGCTAGCATTTTTGCAAAGCTGGGGCCCTGTTTTGCATTGCCGCGCAGACGCGATAAATGATGGCGCATCTGTGCCTGTGGATTAACAACACGTTTAATTTCAGGAAAGGCTTGACGGAAGCTTGCGATAATGTCTTTCTCCAGTTGTGCGTTTTGATCCTGCAGGGAATAGTAGTGAATGATATTAGTGGCCAGCCCGATAAGTAGCAGGAGCCCTAATAATGCGGCAGAAGGATACCAGGGACGTAGATGCTGGCCAATACGACTGCGCGGAGCATACGGCCCCTGTAATAAATTTAAATCTGTATTTTCACTTTCCAGTGAGAGCAGGGAGAGGGCATCTTCTATTTGTGGGTTTTCACTCCACACCAGTTCACTGTGACCGGAGACGGCGACTTCGAGGGCTGACTCATCAATGTTTTCACAATGGAATAATATAATTTTTGCCGGTGCGCTATTTTCCTCAGCGGCCGCTTTTTGAATAAAGGTAATCAGGTTTTGTTTTGCACAGACAAAGCCTTGTTCAAGATCGGTGCGTACCAGTATTTGTTCGCTGTTAGGCTCAGAAAAAACACTCCAGCTGTCAGCCTCGTATGAAGGAAGTAAACTGTCAGGCACAAGCCGCTGTACTCGAATGCCAGCGTGCTGCAGTGACTCAGTCCAGCTACGCATTTTATCGTGGCTAATGACCGCGACATTGTAGCGCCCCGGTTCGATCCGGCTACCGAGTACGCAGTGTAAACCTTCTACATCATCGATGAGTTCATCTTCTAAGGCATAGGGCAGGGCGTTGATAAGTTGTTTGCGCCGGTTATCCGGGAGTCTTGTCTGAGTAAGTAGGACATCTCGACCGGGGACGTAGACAATCGCGGCATCACCGGCCAGATCCTCGGCGGCATTGTTGAGGCTGCCAAGCTTTAAATCTGAAACGATATGTCCATCATTGATGCGGATCCAGCAGGCCTGAAGTGAATCTTGTCCGGGTAGGCAGAGCAATCGAAGGTGTACCTGAGCCGCCATTAAATTACGCCCTCTGAACGCATGAGTGTTTTGATGCCGCCTTTTTGATTGCGTTCAAACAGGCAGGTACGATATTGTTTCAAGGTGCCAATCCCCGCTTCGGCATGGAGAATAAAATAGTTACTGCTGACACTGAGGCCATCGGCACTGATGTTCTTCGTTGAAAATGCTTTTTCAGCAAGAAAATCTTCGACTTTTTCATAAGCTTTGTCTTCACGTTTTTTGATCAGTAGTTGTAGTTCATCGGCAGATAAATCATCAGCCAGACTCATTAACACTTCAATGCTGGCGGTATTGATGTTGATGTCCGTATTTTGTGGCAGTGTGCTGATAAAGGGTTCCAGTCTATTTACCTGTGCCTGGGTCACGTCTTTAAGCAACATCAGCTCACTGCTACTTTGCAATAAGCGGTTGGCACTCCGGTAAGGAGGCTGCAAACCCAGATAATACCCGTCTTCCGCACCTTCAGGAAAGCGGGCTTCCTGATCGGCATCGATCCAGTCAAGCAGCAGGTTGACTACACCTTCATTGATTTCCAGTTGCGCTAATAGACGTTTCAGACGAGTTTGCTCACGGGTTCCGGTGGCCCCGGTCTGTTGCAGATTATTAAGATTGATACGCCCCTGTAGATCTTCAAGATAACCAGTGACGTAGCCGCCTTCAACCGGTAGGGGGGGGAGACGGGTTGCCCAGGCTTCAGTGGTGTCATCGGTTTTATTGTCTTTGAGATCTTTGGCCAGAATTTGTTTTGACCAGAGTTCCACCCCGTAAAGGTATTCCGATGCCTGACCAATGAATAATGTGTTTTCGGTGCGTCGGATATCAAGGTGTTGACGGCTGGACATGGCCACCGCTGCTGTAGTGGCCATGGTCACCACCAGCAACACGGTAATCAGCGCGACTCCCTGATTTGATTGAATGCCTGGTCCGATCATACGTTGCTCTCTGGTAGTCGCAGTAGGCGGATAATGGTGCCCCAGTCGCTTAGTTTCAGGCTGAACTCTACTGCGCGGGGTAATAATGAGCTATTGCTGACTGAGCCTGCCTGTCCGGCGGGCGGCGTGCTAGCTGTGTTATTGACCGGTGGCCACTGGCTATGCCATTCACCTTTATCATCCATATAACGGAAGCCTATGGACTCGATATTACCACATAGACGGGCTTGATAAGGTGGACTGTCCTGTGCGCGATCCAGCACCTGCCAACTGTCTCGGTAAAGTACCTGATCCTTGATGTGGTAGGCGATACGTTGCAGGTGGCTGCGTTTGGCACCAAGTGGATTGCTATAACCACTGTGAGTAAATTCTATAATGGGTGTATTCAGACCGACATTCAGGCCGGAGGCGGATAGCGCCGGTTTATAATCACCGTATTGATCGCGGATGCCCCGATCCGCAAGCTGGCGCAGATCGCGGCTGATAAACAGCACGCTCTTTTGTATCTCACTCAGACGATCCATATTTTGTTCGAGAATACGGCGGGTGTCGAGCACGGTATCCAGGCCGGCATAGGCCATGATGGAGAGCAGAGCAAAGATGGACATGGCCACCAGTAATTCAAGCAGGGTGAAGCCTTTATTGATAGTGGGGAAATGCCGGTTCATAAGGGCTGGCCGACAAAGGCGACTAATGAGGCGATGGGATTTTTAAAATCACCGCCATCGAGAATAATATCAATGTCCATGCGTCGCAGGCGATTGTCATCGGTGTTACTGACTTTAACTCGCCAGCGCCATTCCTGCAGGGCGAAGTTGACATCACCTTCACGGTTGCCGGTACGTGGGAATGCTTTTTGTAACTGGTATTCAGCAGCCTTATTTTGGGCAATCCATTGAGCCAGGGTTTTTTCTTTGAGATAACTGGCATTGCGGGCATAACTGCCGCTGGCTTTGAGTAGGGCACTGAGAGTAATGGCGAGGATCGCCAAGGCGACCAGTACTTCGATCAGCGTAAAGCCGCGGGTGTTTTTGTTATGTGTGGTTATCACTGCTCGTCCTCCTCTAAAGTGCTGCCGTAGGCCTGTAAATCTTCTATCTCAAGTTTGCCCATCAGGTCGGCTGTCAGGCGGTATTCTATTTCGCTGTCAGGCAGGCTGATAGTGAGTTCAAAGGGTGTCATTTCACCACTGGAATACATCAACACCTTGCCGCTATCTTCTTTTTCGCTGTCATTCTCTTCCAGTGAGACACTGAGTCCATCCTGGAACAGTTTTATTTCATAATTTTCATCCAGTTTCTTTGGTAAAAAGAACGTCGGTTCGGTAACCGGAATCCAGACTCTGCCCTGGGCTTCAAAACGCTGAATGGAATAGCCATGTTTTGAAAATTTTATCGCCAGTGTTTGCTGGTTAATAATGGCTTCTTCATGCGTCAGGCGTGCGATTTGTAGCAGCCTGCGCATGTCTTCTTCAAGTTGTTCTGACTGTGTATTGCCAATCGAGATCACCGCGATGCCCATAATGATGCCCAGTAAAACCATGACCACCAGAACTTCGATCAGGGTAAATCCCTGTTGCAGGCTTAATGATGCTCCTGATTGCCTGCGTCTCACTTTGCTGCTTACTCCAGATTCCAGTCGCCAATATCGTCATCGCTGGGGGTTTGATCCGGACCCAGAGAATAAATATCAACCTGACCATGTTCACCCGGACTAAGATACTGATAAGGGTTCTGCCAGGGGTCGAGAGGTGTTTTTTTCAGGTAGCCTTCTTCCCGATAATGTTTGGGCTCTGGTGCGGAGGTGGGTTTTGTTGCCAGTGCCTCGATGCCTTGATCGGTGGTGGGATAGGCATAGTTATCCAGTTTATAGAGATCCAGCGCGGTGCTCAGCGCACGAATGTCCTGCTTGGCTTTGGATATACGTGCTTCATCCGGGCGGCTCATAATATTGGGCACGACTACGGCGGCAAGAATGCCGAGGATGACAATCACCACCATGATTTCGATCAGGGTAAAACCTGACTGGCGGGTTGTTGGTTTTCTAAGTGCGTTCACCTGCTATCTCCTGTAAAAAATATAAATTTTGATTTTATTAGACGTTTATTGAACCAGCTGGTTCATTTCAAATATGGGTAATAGAATTGCCAGTACGATAATCAACACAATACCACCCATGGCGACAATGATTAAGGGTTCGAGCAGACCAAACAGGGTGGCGATAATCGAGTTCAGTTCACGTTCCTGACTAATGGCCGCATGTTCCAGCATTTGTTCCAGCTCACCACTGGCCTCACCGCCACTGATCAACTGGATCAGGAGTGGTGGGAAGTAGCCGCTTTGCTCCAGGGCCTGAGCCAGACTGGTGCCTTCACGCACGCGCACGGTGGCCTGGTCGAGCGACTGGCGCATGGGAATATTGGTGAGCACCTGGGAGGAAATGTGCAGGGCATCAAGCAGGGGTACGTTGCTGGCGCTGAGAATGCTGAGCGTGCGTGCCATGCGTGAGGTATTCATGCCACGAACTAAGCTGCCGACCACCGGAATATGTAATACCAGTCGATGCATAAGCAGGCGAAAGTCCTCTTTTTTCATCAGCCAGCTGAACAGGAAAATGAGCAGGCCAATAAAAATGATGATGTAGAGAAAATTAGCACGTAGAAAATCACTGCTGGTAATCAGGGCGCGGGTCAGCCAGGGCAGGGCCTGGCCAGTATTGTCGAATACCTGCACCACTTCGGGAACCACAAACGCCAGCAGGGCACTGACCACGCCAACGGCCATGACGCTCAATATAATCGGGTAGAGCAGTGCCATTTGTACTTTCTGGCGCATGATCTGACGGTTTTCGGTGTATTCTGCCAGCCGCTCCAGTACCAGATCCAGGTGTCCGGAGTGTTCACCTGCACGAACGGTAGCGACATACAGGCTGTCGAATATATTTGGAAAATTGGAAAAGGCATCGGCCAGGGTGTGGCCTTCCAGCACCTGGGCGCGTAGCGCCATGAGCAGGCTTTTCATGTGGGGTTTGTCGGTCTGACGACCCACGGTGGCCAGTGCATCAGCCAGGGGCGTACCGGTGCGTGACAGGGTCGCCAGCTGTCGAGTCATCAATGCCAGTGCCGTGACACTGACACCCCCTACACTACTTTTGCCCTTAGCTTGTTTGTTCCGTTTAGCGGCTTCTTCGACTTTGAGTGGAATCAGGTTTTGTTCGCGTAATTGTTGACGGATCTGACGCGAGCTATCCCCTTCCATGACACCTTTTTTTTCTTTGCCCTTGGCATTTAAGGCAGTGTATTCAAACGCACCCATTTGATATCAACTCCGTTTACTTTTCCTGGGTCACGCGCAGCACTTCTTCCATGCTGGTTTCACCCAGCAGGATGCGGCGCAGGCCATCAGTGAAGATGCCGGGGCGAGACTGGCGGACATGGGCTTCCATTTCCTGCTCACCGGCACCGTCATGAATCATGCTGCGTAGGGTGTTATCAACTACGATCAGTTCATAAATGCCGGTACGACCACGATAGCCCAACTGGTTGCAGTGCTCACAGCCTTTGGCGCGATAAAGCTCGGGTGGAATATCCGGGTTGAAGCCCAGCGATTCACATTCCGCTTCGCTAGCGGTGTAGGCGATCTTGCAATGGTTGCAAAGACTGCGTACCAGTCGTTGGGCAAGAATACCTTCGAGGCTGGAGGAGAGCAGGAAGGGTTCCACACCCATATCCCGCAGGCGGGTAATGGAACCGATGGCGGTATTGGTATGCAGGGTGGAAAATACCATGTGGCCGGTGAGACTGGCCTGCACGGCAATTTCTACGGTTTCCAGATCACGAATTTCGCCGACCATGACCACGTCTGGATCCTGACGCAAAATCGCGCGTAGTCCGCGTGAGAAAGTCAGATCAACCTTGGGATTCACCTGGGTCTGGCCGATGCCATCGAGGTAGTATTCGATGGGCTCTTCAACCGTCATGATATTGCGGCTCTTGGTGTTGAGTCGGTTGAGAATCGCATAGAGAGTGGTGGTTTTACCCGATCCGGTAGGCCCGGTTACCAGCACAATACCGTGGGGGCGATGAATAATATCATCGAGTAACTGATGGGAAATTTCATCCAGACCTAGATGATTAAGATCCAGACGCTCGGCCTGCTTGTCCAGAATACGCATTACTACCCGCTCACCCTGACCTGAGGGCAGGGTGGAAACACGCACATCGACCGAGCGCCCGGCGATACGCAAGGAGATACGGCCATCCTGTGGTAGGCGTTTTTCGGCGATATCCAGTTTTGCCATGACCTTGATGCGGGAGACTATCAGCGGCGCAAGTACGCGCTTGGGTTGCAGCACTTCACGCAGAACTCCATCGACGCGGAAGCGTACTACCAGGCGTGTTTCAAAGGGTTCGACGTGAATATCCGAGGCATTTTCTTTAATGGCCTGAGTGAGCAGGGCATTGATGAGACGAATGATCGGTGCTTCATCTTCATTTTCGATCAGATCTTCCGGTTCGGCCAGGGCCTGGGCAACGCTGTCTAAATCCAGCTCATCACCAAGACCTTCAACCGATTCCATGGTCTGGTTGGATTGATCTTCATAGGATTGTTGCAGACAACTATCGAATTCACTGTCTTCGACCTGGCGTAGAGCCATCGGCTGACTATAGTGACGCTGTAGTTCAGCCAGTGCATAATGATTGACGTTGCTGCGATAAACAACATCGATACCTTTATCGGCAATGTTGGTCACCAGCAGGCCGTGCCGCTTGGCAAAAGAAAACGGCACGGCACTCGTGATTTTTTCACGTGTTTGAAGAGATTCATCCGCCACGGTTTAGTTGACCTCAGGAGGACGGGCAATATTTAAATCGAGGACACTGTCCGCCGGCATATAACGGGGGGGTAATAGCCTGATATTGCCTGATTCCGGCATCAGCGGGATTTCCTTGTCACTCAACAGACTGAGACCCTTGCGACTGAGCTTAACCTGGTTGCTGCGAATGAAGTTATATTTTTCGTTGGTGTAATAATCAATCGTGCCTTCATCCCGAAGAATGGTTGGGTGTATAAAGACCATCAGATTGGTTTTTTGTTTTTCCTGTTTCTTGTATTTGAACAACCAGCCGATCACGGGGATATCACCGAAGCCGGGGACTTTTTGTTCTGTTTCGCGTAGCGCATCTTCAATCAGACCACCGAGTACGATCATTTGATCATCATTCACCATGACATTGGTTTTGATTGAGCGTTTATTGGTAATGAGATCGGCACTGCCTTCAACGCTTGCGGCGAGGCTGGAAACTTCCTGAGTGATTTCCAGTTTAATGGAGTCGCCTTCGTTAATCTGTGGTTTGATTCTTAAGGTCAGGCCGACATCCTGACGTTGAATGGTCTGGAAGGGGTTGCCAGGATTAGCACTGCCGCCCGTTCCGGTGCTGGAATAGGAGCCGGTGACGAAGGGAATGTTCTGACCGACCACGATTTCAGCTTCCTGATTATCCAGGGTAACCAGCGTTGGAGTAGATAGTATGTTGGTTGAAGCATCACCGGCCAGCGCACGAATCATGGCTCCCATACTTAGTATGCCGTCAGTGATGCTGCCCAGGCCCAGGCTCAAGCCGTCAAGCCCACCTGAGGGCGGAGCTTCAAGTGAGGCACCGTTGATTCCCAGGAGGCTGGTGCTAACACTGAAATTAACCAGACCAACGGGTCCGCTTCTGCCGCCTGAGGTGCCATCGGCGGCCCATTGTACGCCAAATTCTGAGGCTTTCTGGTAGGAGAGTTCGGCGATGATGGATTCAACGATGACCTGGGCGCGTTTAATGTCCAGCTTATTGATCACATTTCGCAGTGAGCGAAATACGCTGGGAGGGGCATTGATGACCAGCGCATTACTGCCTTCGTCGGCCAGAATAGAGACGTTGTTAGCCTGACGTTGGGGACTCGCTTTCTTGCCTTTACTGCGTGGATTACGCAGGGACTTGCTGACCCCGGTTAACACGCTGACAAGATCCTTGGCCTTGGCATAACGCAGGTATATAACATGAGCATCGCCGCCAATATCCACCGGGATATCCATATGCGAGATAATGGCGCGCAGACGGAGCCGGGCACTGCGATCGCCGCCCAGTAAAATACTGTTGGTGCGATCATCGGCGACGATGGTGTACTTGGTTTTTTTCTTCGGATCGGCCCGGTTTAACTGGTTGACCAGTCTGACTAGCTCGGAAGCGCTGGCATGTTGTAGGGTGATGACTTCGATTTCGTCATTTACCGCCAGATCGATACGCCGAATAATCTGCGAAATCCGGGAAATATTGGCGGCACTGTCAGAGATAATAATGACGTTGGAAGCCGGATAGGCGGCGAGGTGACCGCGTTGGGGTACCAATGGGCGCAAAATTGGCACCAGTTGTGCCGCGTCCACGTTATTGATTTTGATCACCTGGGTGACAATGCCATCACCGTCTTCAAAATAGGAATTGCTGACATTGGGGATGCTATCCTGTTTGGCGTTGACTTCGGGAACGATCTTGATCACGGAATTTCCTGGGATCGCTGCATAGCCATGTACCTTAAGAACCGAAAGAAAAACTTTGTAAACTTCTTCCTTGTTCATGGACTGGTGGGTAATGACGGTAACCTTGCCCTTGACGCGGGGATCGACAATAAAATTTTTGTTGGTTAATTTGGCCACCGCATTAATAACCGCATTGATGTCGGTGTCGGAAAAATTCAGGGTCATCCGATCTTCTGCAAACACACTGCTGCTCATTACCAGCATCAGGAAACTTAGTGATAACAGACGTTTCGTCTGCTGTGATAAATTGTGCAAATAATACTTCATTAGTAAAAAACGACTCTTTTAATTTGTATGTGCTAATTCAGCATAAGTAGTGGTTAGCATGGCTAATCGAAGCGGACCGTGATGTCTTTCATTTGTCCATTACGACGCAGACTGAGATTAAGTTCACTCATGCTGCTGATGCTGCCCATCATTTCCATCAGCTGGGCGGTATCGGTCACAGCGGTGCCATTAATCGCGGTAATAACATCCTGAGGTAGAATTCCAAGATCCTTCATCAGCGCCCGATCATTATGACTAAAACGATAACCTTCAATGCGGCCATTTTTCATCACCGGTGAGATGCGGATTTGTTTCCATAATGACTGGGGATCTTTTTTATAACTCTTCTTAAATTGAGTAATGCGGTCTGACTGGTGCAGCTCACCCGAGCCCGGCAGGGCAGCACTACTGCTGACTTTAATATTGGCCTGTTTGCGAATCAGACGCAGAGTTTCAAATTTACCATTGCGTGAAAGAATGACCCGATCTGCATAAATTTCATGTAGCAGCACGCCACTGGGCAAACTGTCCCCCTGCCGGTAGGTTTTATCTTTACCTTTTTTTTCCGCGATAATGGCAAGTGACAGATCCGGATTATTTGAGGCAAATACACCATGCAGGCTGAGTCGTAAATTTGTATCGGGTGCCTTGATAGGACCGGCTGATTTTTTACCTGCCGCTGTTTTACTTTCACCCAGCAGATGCAGCATGACCACATTAGCCATTGATGGTTTTTTAGATCTGGAAGCAGGGGCGTATTGGTCTGGTTTTGCTGTTTCCGCGGTCGGGCTGTCTGCGGGAATGAGTTGCCAGCTGAGATCGGCCACCAGCCAGGCGATCAGCGTAATCAGCATGATATTCACTACCAGCGCAATACGCTGGCTTGTTTCCGGTGACTGAAAAGCGACCAGTAGCTTTTGCACTAGCGGGTTGTCAGTAATGGACTGTAATGAATTTGTTGCAGCCGGCACGTTTTACTTACTCCAGCCCATTATCTGAATGCTCAGAAGAGGGACGAATTGAAATGTCGTTGAAACCAGTTTTTTATGATTAATTAAATAATACAAGTATTTATGAGCCATAACTAGGATTTAATGTAACTGTAAGACGTAATTGCTGATTTTTCCAGAAAAAATTCAGATTTTTTCATCAAAAGTAGGGTGGTACAACCGGAGAGTAGGGCAGTCAATAGTGCTAGTTTACGCTATTTATATGAATGAAAAGCGACCATATCTGCAAATCAAAATTTATCCAGCCATAAAGTTGTAAAATATTGTTCGTTAATTGAGCAAATTTTCTGGGTATCATCCCCCATCTCTGCGTCAACTTTATGACGATAGTTGAATCAGAGCCTCCAAGTTATTGTTTGAAATTGAGAAGAAAAAATTGAAAAAACATACTTAAGTTATTGAAATACAAGTCGATACGCACCTCATAACGGAACTGCTTCACAAAAGGTGCACGATGCGTATCACAATAATTATGATTGTTTTTTTTCTCCCCGGTTTACTCTTCGCCGATCAATTACACGGCATTATTAACGGCAAAGCCTACCATTTTGATCGAAGTCGGAATTTTAATGAATCCAACTGGGGTGTGGGTTTTGAATATGATTTTGAGCGAAGTGGTAACTGGATACCACTTTTGACTGGCAGCACATTCAAGGACAGTAACGATCAGACCTCGAACTATCTGGGGGGGGGCACCAAATATCGTTTTATGCTGGGCTCAGGGTCGAGTGGTTTGCACCTTGATGCCGGGATAGTGGCTTTTTTGATGACCCGAAAAGACTACAACAATGAGGATCCTTTTTTCGGAGCACTACCCTTTATTTCGGTGGGTAATGAATATGTTGCCATCAATGCGACCTATATTCCGAGTGTGTCACCGAAGTTTGCCAGTCTGATGTTTTTCCAGCTTATGATAAAAGTGGCAGAGTTTTGAGTCTGTAAATGGTTAAAACCGGTAGCTCGTAGGGTGGGCACGTTTTGTGTGCCCACGCGGAAGGATTGCAGCTCGAGTTAATATGTTTTTTACCTGGTGGGCACAAAAACCGTGCCCACCCTACTGCGCTGAATAAAATAAAGCCCAACCTACATCGATCCAGTTTGGTTACCTTATCCCACCAGTTGCCGTAACACATAATGCAGAATGCCGCCGTGGCGGTAGTATTCCACTTCTTGTGGGGTATCGATACGCACCTGGGCTTTGAAGGTTTTAACTGTGCCGTCATCCGCTGTCGCGGTGACGGTGACTTCTTTTGCGGTACCATCTCCCAGGCCATTGATGTCAATGGTTTCCCGTCCATTGAGTCCCAATGATCCTGCTGTATCACCGGCCATGAACTGCAGGGGCAGTATGCCCATGCCGACCAGGTTGGAACGGTGAATACGTTCATAGCTTTCGACGATAACCGCGCGGATACCGAGCAGGCGCGGGCCTTTGGCGGCCCAGTCACGGGAAGAGCCGGAGCCGTACTCCTTACCGGCAATGACTACTAATGGAGTATTTTCGTCGTGGTATTTCATAGCCGCATCATAAATGCTCATGGGTTCAGCATCGGGCAGGTGCAGGGTCACGCCACCCTCGGTGCCGGGGGCGAGCAGGTTACGCAGGCGGATGTTGGCAAAGGTGCCGCGCATCATCACTTCGTGGTTGCCGCGACGAGATCCCAGTGAATTAAAATCTTCGGGTTTGACCCCGTGTTCCTGCAGATATTTACCGGCTGGGCTGTCTGCTTTAATGGCTCCCGCTGGGGAGATATGATCGGTAGTAACCGAATCGCCCAGTAGCGCCAGAACCCGAGCGCCCTGTATATCGGATACTTCGCCGGCTTCTTTGCTCATGCCTTCAAAGTAGGGCGGGTATTTAATATAGGTAGAATCATCCTGCCAGTCGAATAACTGGCCTTCAGGGGAAGCCAGGTTGATCCAGCGATCTTCGCCTTTATACACTTCGCCATAGGCCTCGAGGAAGGACTCGCGTTTAACGCTGCTGGCGACCACATCGTGCATTTCTTTTAAGGTCGGCCAGATATCCTTGAGGAAGACATCCTTGCCGTTTTTATCCTGTCCAACGGGTTCCTTGTAAAGATCAATATTCATTGTGCCTGCCAGGGCATAGGCCACGACTAAAGGCGGTGAGGCCAGGTAGTTCATGCGTACCTCGGCATGTACCCGACCTTCAAAGTTACGGTTACCGGAGAGCACCGAGCAGGCGGAGAGATCACCTTCGGCAATGGCTTTGGATACCGGGGCCAGTAATGGGCCAGAGTTACCGATGCAGGTGGCGCAGCCGTAGCCGACTACGTTGAAGCCCAGAGTTTCCAGATCACCGAGCAAATTCGCATTTTGCAGATATTCGGTGACCACGCGGGAGCCGGGAGCCAGAGAGGTCTTCACCCAGGGTTTCACCTGCATGCCCAGGGCCACAGCTTTCTGTGCGACCAGCGCTGCTCCCAGCATAACGGATGGGTTGGAGGTGTTGGTACAGGAGGTAATTGAAGCAATCACCACCGCGCCGTCATCCAGTTCAACACTCTGACCATTGATGTCGGTGTTCGTGGGTTTGCTGCTAATGTTGCGCTCTTCTTTGAGTGCGTTCAGGGCTTCTTTAAACAGATTTTTGGACTGTTTCAGTGGCACTCGATCCTGCGGCCGTTTGGGGCCGGCAAGACTGGGTTCGATGCTACCCATATCCAGTTCTACCACGCTACTGTAGTCCGCCTGTGCCTGATCGGCTTCGAGGAACAGTCCCTGAGTGCGGGCATAGGCTTCCACCAGAGTAATTTGTTCTTCATCACGCCCGGATAAACGCAGGTAGTTCAAGGTTTCTTCATCGATGGGGAAAATGCCACAGGTAGCGCCGTATTCCGGTGCCATATTGGCCAGGGTGGCGCGATCGGCCAGTGATAAATGAGCCATGCCTTCACCGAAGAACTCGACGAACTTGCCCACCACGCCATGAGCGCGCAGCATTTCTACCACGGTTAGCACTAGATCGGTGGCGGTTGAACCTTCGGGCATTTCTCCCGTGAGTTTGAACCCCACCACCTGTGGAATCAGCATGGACACGGGTTGTCCCAACATCGCGGCTTCGGCCTCGATGCCGCCCACGCCCCAGCCCAACACACCGAGGCCGTTGACCATGGTGGTGTGGGAATCGGTGCCTACCAGCGTATCGGGATAGGCCTGTAATACGCCGTTGTTTTCCTGGGCAAAGACGGTGCGGGCGAGGAATTCCAGATTTACCTGATGGACGATGCCGGTATCCGGCGGCACGACTTTAAAGTTGGAAAAGCCCTTCTGTCCCCATTTGAGAAAACTATAACGTTCCTGATTGCGCTCATATTCGCGGTCTGCATTGATTTGCATGGCATCTGCTGATCCGAATGCATCGATTTGCACTGAATGATCGATGACCAGTTCAGCCGGAGACAGCGGGTTAATTTTCTCTGGATCCCCCCCCAGCGCCTTCATTGCATCACGCATGGCAGCAAGATCGACCACGGCGGGAACCCCGGTGAAATCCTGCATCAATACGCGTGCCGGGGTGTAGGCGATTTCCTTGCTCGGAGTGGCATTAGCATCCCAATTGGCCATTGCAGTGATGTCAGCGGCAGTCACATTTACGCCGTCTTCGTGGCGGAGCAGATTTTCCAGCAGAATTTTCAGGGAATAGGGCAGCCGTGTGGCATTTTTTATCGCATCAAGGCGGAATATCTCATATTCCTGGCCATTGACAGAAAGTGTGGCGCGGGCGTTGAAACTGTTATTTCGGGTGCTCATGGGGGACTCCTTGAAAATAGAGTGAAAATCTGAGGACTAACTAATTAGTAGCGCGGTATTATACGCGAAATGTGACCGCTAGTGATCACTGCTGTTCTGTTATATCCGAATTTAGCTTAATTGAAATTATTTTAAGAGGTGATGTTGGACAAGGTTAAAATTGAGGCCATCTCTTTTCTTCTTCCCTCGGGGGGAGCGGGCGTTAACGTAATAGTGGGTAGGGTGGACACGTTTTGAGTGCCCACGAGTCACTTTATTTTGTGGCATTAAAATATAAAACGGCGCTTTGAATTTTCCTGCGCGGGTAAGCAAAAGGAAATACCGGTGGTTGTTCCCTACCCGCCTATCTCCTCACGGGGAGAGCAAATTGAATAGCGCCAAGCTTAAATAAAAATTAATTTTTATTTAACGTTAACGACAGACAAATAATTCGCTAAATATTATTTGGCATTTTCAGTTTGATTTCATTTCTTTGCCCTAGAGTGTTGTTAACACGGCAACAAACTCAGAAGGGTAATGTTATGAATAGATCTGAAACCATTCAAGTCTGGGATCCACTAGTACGTCTGTTTCACTGGACTCTGGTGCTGGCGTTTAGTATCGCATTTATAACAGAAGAGGATTATCTGCGGCTACATAGTATTGCAGGTTATAGTGTTATTGGTTTGCTCGCGTTTCGTCTGCTATGGGGTATCCGCGGTCCTCGTTATGCTCGGTTCAAAGATTTTGTTTATTCCCCTGTGCATATTCTGAAATATCTTAAACATGTCATGCGCAATAAGTCCCCACGTTATCTTGGTCACAATCCTGCCGGTGGAGCTATGATTATATTGCTTCTTGTTGCCCTGGCATTAACTACTGTGACCGGTCTGGCCGTTTATGCGGCAGGTGATAATGCCGGGCCATTGGCCGCATGGCTTGGTCATGCTGGTGAGAACTGGGCCGAGATATTTGAAGCCCTGCATGAGTTCTTTGCCAATTTTACCGTGTTGCTGGTGGTTGTTCATATTAGCGGTGTGTTGTTTGAAAGTTTATTGCATCGTGAAAATTTAATTGCAGCCATGTTTACGGGTAATAAAGTTATCAAACTTAAAAATCAGAGAGGTGTGTCATGAACTATTCATTTATCTTAATTTTATTTTGCAGCGTATTTTCCACATCAAGCTTTGCGCTAAATACTACGGTTGAACAGCTTCTTGAAAATTATCGACAGCAAGGAGCGGGTAGCTTTGATGGTAAGGCGGGAGAAGTCCTCTGGCAGCAGTCATTTAAAGATACTAAAACCGGAAAACTACGTAATTGCTCAAACTGTCATACCGAGGACTTGCGTAGTTCCGGTAAGCATGTGCGTACTGGCAAACCCATCAAGCCGCTTGCTGTTTCGGTAAATGCTGAACGCTTGACTGATATAAAGAAAGTTAAAAAGTGGTTGCGTCGCAACTGCAAGTGGACCCTGGGACGTGAGTGCACAGCACAGGAAAAAGGTAATATTTTAATTTATTTACAACTTCAATAATCGTTTTATATTTACTTTATATTTAGGAGACACGATATGAAAATTTTAACAGCACCAATATTATTATTGCTATCATTAAGCCTGCTGAGTGCGGCATGTATTGCCGATGATGATGAATATGAAAATGAGGGAGGATCTGGGGGCTTATTTCAACAGCAGAAGGATGTTGCCTCCGTTACTAATGCTTTATACAAGGAAGAGTGTGGTAGTTGTCATTTTGCCTATCCACCAGGATTACTGCCCGGCAGCTCATGGACAAAAATAATGTCTCAACTGGATCAACATTTTGATGACAATGCCGAACTGGAAGCGGATGTACAAAAGAAATTAACCGATTATTTGCTACAGTATAGCGCCGATCGATCCACATATCGTCGGTCTATGCGGATCATGCGTTCGACCAGTGTTGATAGCGCACCGATTCGCATTACTGAATTGCCTTACTTTAGACATGAGCATAATGAAATCCCATCACGGATGATCAAGGGGAATGACAAGGTTGGCAGCCTGAGTAATTGCGATGCCTGTCATCAACGGGCGGAGCAGGGTTATTTCAGTGAGCGGGAAATTAATATCCCGGGCTATGGTGCCTGGGATGACTAAGTCAATCCAGGATAAGTAAAACCGGCCGAGGTGAAAATATTATTTATTAAGCCTGGATGGCTGCGGTATACGGAGGCTTGGGATATGTTACTTGGAGTGCCGGTTAGTGTTTGTGCATCAGTACCGCTCTGTATCCATATTATAAATGCGTATAAGATACATTTAGTGTGGAATGATAATCACTATTGAAAATAAGTGCTTTGTCGTAGGGCCTGCTTCTGTAGTATGATTCCATAAAAATAATGGAGTGGTACACAAGCATGGGAACCTATCCTTTAAATATACTCATTCTGGCCGGTGCTGAAAAAGCTGAGCGCATTATATCCTCGTTGGCCGATCTGAATGCCATCAAAACGATTCAGGTTGCTTCTGATAAGTCGAGCTGGCTGGCGGCAATGCAGACTACGAGCTGGGACTTTATTCTCAGTGACCTTCATCTGATCGATTTTGATTGTTTGGCATTGCGTGATTATCTACAGAAACATGATTTGGATACGCCTGTTATGTTGATGGCACAAACAGGAATAGAAGATGAACTATTTACCTGTCTGGAAGTTGGCTTTGAATATTGTATTCTTGAACAGACGCTACAGTATGAACGCCTTCCAGCCCTGTTAAGATCCGTGCATGCTCGTTCGAAAAAATTCAGTCAGCAGCGCACCATAAAAGATAATTTTCTGAATAGTTATGAACGCTACCGGGATCTTTTTGACAATACCAACGATCTTATTCAGTGTCTTTCCGCAGAGGGTTTTTTTCTTTACACAAATAATGCATGGCGTGATGCCATGGGCTACACCGAAGAGGAGGTGGTGTCATTAACGCTGCTTGATGTCTTACATGCAGATAGCCTGTCATGTTGCAAGGAGCGTTTTGATAAATTAAAAAAGGGAGAATGTCTTTCTGCGATTGATTTCAAGTTTGTCAGTAAATCGGGGGAGTCGGTTTATCTTCAGGGTGATTGCGGTTCAATTATTCGAGACGGGGAAGCGATTTCGACGCGGGGTATCTTTAGAAATATCACCGAAAAAATAAGAACAGAGCAGGCACTGAAAGTCAGTGAGGCGCGTTATCAGGCATTGTATGAGAATGCGCCGGATATCTACACCACGATTTCCCCGGAAGGCATCGTGTTGTCTATAAATAATATGGGCGCACAGCTACTGGGTTATGACAGTAGTGAATTAATTGGTCAGCCAGCGCTGAATATCGTACACCCGGATGATAGAAGAAAGGTGACGGCTTACCTGATGAAACAATTTGATAACTTCACCCAGAATGATGACATCGAATACCGGAAAATACGCAAGGATGGTAGCGTACTCTGGGTGCATCAGCGTATTAATCAGGAACTGAATGCCAGTGAACTACGTTTACTGGTGGTGTGCCGCGATATTACCGATCGTCGGGATCTAGAAGAACAACTTGTTTATCAGGCCGCGCATGATTCGCTGACGAATTTAATCAACCGGCGTGAATTTGAAAAGCGTATGCACAATGTACTCTCCTCCCCGAATAAGGGAGAGCATGTACTGTGTTATCTGGATCTGGATCAATTCAAGGTCATCAATGATACCTGTGGTCATATTGCCGGTGATGAGCTGTTGCGGCAGGTTTCCGGGCTATTGATTCAACAGGTACGTTCACGTGATACATTGGCACGTCTGGGTGGAGATGAATTTGCAGTGCTAATGGAACACTGCCCGCTTGAACAGGCTGAATTCTGTGCCAATAGAATTAGAGAAGCGGTAGAGGATTTTCGTTTTCAGTGGGGTGAGCGGCGTTTCAATATTGGTGTCAGTATCGGCGTTGTGCCTATTCTGGAAAATGATATTAATATCAATGATCTTTTAAGTTATGCAGATTCCGCCTGTTATACAGCAAAGAAACAGGGCCGCAATCAGGTGCATGTACGACATAAAGATGAAAGTGCCGCAACTGGGCAGATAGCTGAAACGGGCTGGATTTCTACTATCACACGGGCACTGGAAGATGATCACTTCCATCTTTATGCACAGCCTATTCATTCCTGCTGTCGATCAACTTGCGGCGAACGCTTTGAAATTTTGCTGCGTATGAATGATGGTGATAAGCTTATTCGTCCAGGTGCTTTTATGCCCACGGCTGAACGCTACAATCTTTCGACTCAGATTGATCGCTGGGTACTGGAAAATTTATTAAAGTGGTTTGAACTACATCCTGAATCAGTCCAGCGTCTGGATCTTTGTTCTATTAATTTATCAGCTTTATCTTTATGTGATAAAAATTTCAGTCAATTTGCTTTTGATCTACTTAAGTCTTCGTCATTGCCACAGGAAAAAATATGTTTTGAAATTACCGAGACTGCGGCTATCTCTAATTTATCGCAGGCAATAGAATTTATTGAAACCCTGAAAGCCCTGGGCTGTCATTTTGCGCTGGATGATTTTGGTAGTGGATTGTCTTCTTTCGCCTATCTTAAAAACTTGCCCGTGGACATGGTAAAAATTGACGGTACCTTTATTCGTAACATTAGTCATAACAATGTTGAACGGGCAATGGTGAAATCGATTTGTGACATTGTCTCGCTGATGGGCAAACAGACTACAGCTGAATATGTTGAAAATGAAGCATCACTTAAAGTTTTGCATAGCCTGGGTGTGGATTTTGTTCAGGGGCATTATCTGGGTATGCCGAAACCATTGGATCATTTTTCAGGGGGGCAGGTTATCTCTTTTAACGAAATAAGATCCTGATAGCGACTAGCTGCTTATCATGATGTGTTCATTTGAACGGTTTACCATTATATCCGTTCGTCCTGAGCAACGTCGAAGGGCTTCCTTCGACAGGCTTCCTTCGACAGGCTCAGGACGAACGGTGGTGGTGGGTTCTGGTGCACGGTAGGTACTCGTCAGTCGTACCTACATGTCGCAGTTTAGTGACGTATGATTTTTTCTTTAAGCAGATATTCTGCTTCGCTGATAATTTGTTTACGTTGAATTAATATCTGCCAGCGACTTCCCTTTAGCTGGTTCCAAAGTACAGCCGAGCGCATGCCGGCCAGTAGTAGTGCTCGTACTTTGTTGGCATTGGCTGTGTCTGAAAGATAACGACTCTCACCAGCCACCATAATTTTGGGTTGCAACTGGCTGATCGTGTCGGCATAGGTTCCGGCTAGATTTGCTACTACATTTTCATGCAATAAAGGGAAATGCTCACGTTGTTTCGCTGCCCGTTCCACACCGTCTGCAAGCCGTGACATCATAGCCTCATTTTTAACTAGCTTTTTGCTCAGATGTAGCAGGCTGATAACATAGCGGGCAATATCAACGTCCCGTTGCCCATCGCCGGATAATTGTTGTATCAGTGTTTGTAAGCCGGTGTAGACGTTCTCAACCCGGCCATAGACGGCCAGAGTATTTTCCGGGCTGGTGACAAACAGTGTTTCCAGTGAATCCTGCATATCGCTATCACTGAGCTGGCCGCGGCTTGCCAGTGACTTGACCAGTGCGGCGGCTTGAAATATACCAGCCAGTGCTAATGTACGCTCACCCATACTACTCATATTGTTTTGGTCCATGTGTTTTCAAATAAGATGTTTTCAATCTGGTATTTTCAACCGGTTACTGATAGTGATTGATGATTCCACCGCCCAGACATTCTTCGCCCTGGTAAAAAACGATAGACTGTCCCGGGGTGACAGCCCATTGAGCTTGCTCAAAGACAACCTGGCAGATGCCGTTTTCTATTGCAGTAATAGTACAGGCCGCATCGGTTTGCCGGTAGCGTGTTTTTGCACTGCATTGACAGGGCAGGGCGGGTGCGGTTGCTGATGTCCAGCTTAAATCTGCGGCGCTCAATTCGATGTTATAGAGCAGGGGATGATCATGGTGGTCAACGACGATGAGCCGGTTGCGGTTTAAATCTTTATCAGCCACATACCAGGTTGCGCCTTCATGGCCTTTGATGCCACCGATGCCTAACCCCTGACGTTGTCCCAGGGTGTAGTACATCAGGCCATCGTGTTTGCCCAGACAGTCACCTTCGGGGGTAAAAATCTCACCGGGTTGAGTGGGAATATAACGTTGTAGAAAAGCTTTGAAGTCACGTTCGCCGATGAAACAAATTCCGGTGCTGTCTTTTTTGTTAAAGGTAATGAGTTGATGTTGCTCAGCCAGTTGTCGTACTATCGGTTTTTCCAGTTCACCGATGGGGAACAAACTTTTTGCTAACTGAGTCTGGCCCAGGGTATATAGAAAATAACTTTGATCTTTATTATGATCGAGGCCCCGGAGTAATCGGTAACGGCCATCGATGCAATCAATGCGGGCGTAGTGGCCGGTGGCAATATAATCGGCACCTAGTGACAGTGCATAGTCGAGAAAGGCTTTAAACTTGATTTCCTTATTGCAAAGTATATCCGGGTTTGGGGTGCGCCCGGCACGGTATTCACTCAGAAAATATTCGAATACTCGATCCCAGTATTGATCCGAAAAATTAACTCCCTGTAATTCTATTTTTAAGTGATCGCAGACTGCGCGCGCATCTTGTAGATCCTCTTCTGCGGTGCATTGTTCATCGGTATCATCGCCTTCCCAATTTTTCATGAAAACACCGCGCAGAGAAAACCCTTGCTGTTGCAGGAGCAGAGCAGCGACCGAGGAGTCTACGCCACCGGACATGCCGACGACGATGTGTTGTTTATTTGTTGGAGGCATTTTGTAAAATAATTTATTTGAAAAAACGGCGTAATATTTTTGAAAACATTTGGTAGAGTCCCCAGCCGATAACGATTAATAAGGGCAGATAGGGAACGATGGCCTCGAATATGCTCATGTTTTAGTGTGTCCGGTGGGGGCTGGATTGTGTTGTTCCTGAACGAGTATCCAGGGGGCAACCACAACCGCCCAGAAAACGGCCTTAGTTTGTTCCCAGTGAAGGGCATTGTTATCATCGGCACGTTTAAGTGTGTCGGTATTTATCCAGCTTTCAATTTGACTTTTATCGTCCAGAGTGAATTTAATCGCAACCTCAAGCAGATCATGTTCACTCGCTACGGCAATGACGACCCCGCGGGCAAAGTGCCGTTGCAGTTCCGGCCAGTCGATTTCACCGGTTTCCAGATTCAGTTTGTTGCGTAGTTCATCTGTGCTCAGTGCTTTATTTGGGGTGGATTCTATGGTCATATTTGATCTTTCAATAGTTCTAATGGGTAAGTCCGACCACTCAGATAGTCATTGATGCATTGTAGGACTAATGGGCTGCGCAAATTGCGTTGTTGCCCCAGTTGTTCCTGGCTGAGCCATAGGCTACGGATTATACCGTCATCCAGAGCCTGATTAGGCAAATAGTCATCAACCGTGCCAGCAAAGCAGTGGCGTAAAAAGGTTGCTCCAGAATCCGGGTGAACCCAGCGGTAAATGCCGATCACCGTTTCAGGGCTAAATTTCCAGGCAGTTTCCTCCTGAGTTTCACGTATTACGGCTTCGATAAAACTTTCGCCGTCTTCAAGATGACCCGCAGGTTGGTTGAGTACAGTTTCACCTTCGATGGACTCTTCGACCATGAGGAAGCTTCCTTCACGTTCGACCACGGCGGCGACGGTGACGTGGGGCTTCCAGATTTGATTTTCCTGTTTTGTCATGTAAATACTCTTTTGGGATTTCGAGTTGCCGTAATTGTCCCGGTTCCAGTCCATCCAGTGTCCAGGGGCCGATAGCATAGCGGATTAGCCGCAGGGTCGGGCAGCCGACAGCGGCGGTCATACGTCGAACCTGCCGGTTGCGGCCTTCACGCAGTCTGATTTCAAGCCAGCTGGTGGGGATGTTGACCCGGTAGCGCACAGGCGGCGTACGTGACCACAGTCCGGGTTCCGCTATGTGCTGTATTTTCGCCGGGCGGGTCATGCCATCTTTGAGTTGCACGCCTTTGCAGAGTTGCTGGATGGCATCTGTTGTGGGCTCACCTTCCACCTGTACCCAGTAGGTTTTTTCCATTTTCTTTTTCGGGTGGCTGATTCGGTGTTGCAGGCTGCCGTTATCGGTGAGCAGTAGTAGGCCTTCGCTGTCCTTGTCAAGGCGACCCGCCGGATAGATGCCGGGAATGGAAATAAAGTCAGCCAGGGTGGCGGTCTCACCCTTGTTATCCCGATCCGGGGAAAACTGGCAGAGCACGGCATAGGGTTTACAAAAAGCGAATAATCGGGACATCGGCTAATTATATCAGTAAATCCAGCAGCCTATAATTGTGATGAATTGATAGAAAGGTGTAGCAGTCATATTAATCGTTGCATAAATACTCGCCTGTATTTTATCCCTCTCCCCAACCCTCTCCC